>JAYSWJ010000195.1:0-25118 GCA_043718065.1 Polaromonas sp. | reverse complement strand
TTCACGCAAGTGATACGTGGGACCTTAGCTCAGCTGGTAGAGCAGCGGACTTTTAATCCGTTTGTCGTGGGTTCGACCCCCGCAGGTCCCACCAAAATTCAAAGCCCTTGCAGCCTAACGGTTGCAAGGGCTTTTCTGTTGGTGCTGTGTTCTGATGGGCTTTACTCCAAGTGTTGCCATAACTAAGCTGCCTTTACATGCGATGTATAGCGCCTATGGTTTCCTCACTATACTGTGCCATCTAACTACAAAAACGAAACAGCAATGCAAGCACCCTTGCTACCCGAAAATGAATCTGAACGCTTGGCAGCGCTTTACAGCAGGTCACTGCTCGATACGTTTCCAGAGGAGCGTTTTGACCGCTTGACGCGGCTAGCCAGGCACATATTTGGCGTCCAGATTGCACTAGTGTCGCTCATCGATGCGCACAGGCAGTGGTTCAAGTCGAGCCAGGGACTAGATGTTTGTGATACGGGACGCGATATTTCCTTCTGCGGGCACGCTATTTTGGATGAAGAAATTTTCCATATTCCAGATGCGCGTTCAGATCCACGCTTTGCCGATAACCCTCTTGTCACAGGCGCCCCTTTCATTCGGTTTTATGCAGGTGCGCCACTAACCACAACAGATGGGTTTCGTATTGGTACGCTGTGCTTGATCGATCCTGCTGCACGTCAGTTGACCGCACCAGAACTGTTGGCACTGCGCGACTTGGCTGACTGCGTGCAAAGTGAAATTAATCGGTTTGGCTTGGAACAGCAGCAACTAAGGCTGCAAAAAGAAAGCGAAGGCTTGCGCTACATCCTCGAATCCAGCCCCGTTTCTGTACGAATCATGCGCATGGCGGACAAAAAGCTGGTTTTCGTCAATCAAAGCTTTTGCGACATGAGCCGTCTTTCCAAGGCGCAGGTGATCGGCGCTGACCCTAGCCAGTTTTACCGCCGAATCGAAGACTATCAGACGCTGACCGCACGTTTGCAGCGCGGTGAACCTGTGATCAACTATCCAATCGAGCTGACCTCTAAAGGCCAGGACATTTGGGGACTGATCTCTTTTTTCAATATTGAGTTTGAAGGCGAAGCCGCTTCTTTGGCGTGGATTTATGACGTCACCCAACTAGTGAAAGCCCGCAAAGAAGCCGAGCGTGCCAACCATGCCAAGTCAGAGTTTCTCTCCAGCATGAGCCATGAGCTGCGCACGCCCATGAATGCCGTGCTGGGCTTTGGGCAGTTGCTGGAATATGACGATACCCTCAACGCTGAACAGCAAGAAAGTGTGCAACATATCCTCAAAGGTGGCCGCCATCTGCTGGAATTGATTAATCAGGTGCTCGACCTAGCCAGAGTGGAGGCTGGCCACTTGACTTTGTCGCTGGAGCCTGTAGAGGTCAACTCGGTGGTGCAAGAGTGCCGCAGTCTGGCCAACACACTGGCAGAAAAGCGCAATATCGTCATCAGCCACGGCGAGCTGACAGGGATGGTGGTGCGTGCAGACCGCACTAGGCTCAAACAGGTGCTGTTTAACCTGCTGTCTAACGCTATTAAATACAACCGCGAGGGTGGCCAGGTGAAAGTGGATGCGCAAGTGATGGATGCGCAGCGTCTGCGCCTGCGCGTGACGGACACGGGGCCAGGCATTCCTGCTGAAAGGCTGGGAGATCTGTTTGAGCCGTTCAACCGCCTAGGGGTAGAGAACACTACGGTCGAAGGCACGGGCATCGGGTTGACAATTACACGCCGTATTGTGCAAGCCATGGGTGGCAGTGTAGATGTGCAAAGCACGCCAGGTGTCGGCAGCACATTTTGGGTCGAACTGCCACTGGACTCTCTTGCAGACCTTGAACATCATGCCGTGCCAGTCAGTGGTTCCGAGGCAGACGTGGCGCAGCTTTCAGCAGTGCACCACACCGTGCTGTACATCGAAGACAACCCGGTTAACATCAAACTGGTGGCCATGATTTTGGGGCGGCGCAAGCATATCCGTTTGCTCAGTGCGCACACGCCTGAGCTGGGCATAGAGCTGGCTAGAACCCAACAACCCGATTTGATCTTGCTGGACATCAATATGCCTGGTATGAACGGCTACCAAGTGTTGGATGTGTTCAAGTCTGATGCCAAAGTAAGCAGCGTGCCCGTAGTCGCCGTCACTGCGAATGCGATGATGCATGACATCCAGCGCGGCAAGGTGGCGGGTTTTGCAGACTACCTTACCAAACCACTACAGGTAACGCAGTTTCTTGAAACTATTGATCGCTACTTGCGCTAGGCTGCGCTCAATCATCCATACTCGCACTCCACCTATCCCCCCAGCCGCTATTGTTCTGCTTGACTTGATCTAGGTCGCGGCGTTGGCGTTTGGTGGGGCGGCCTTGTTCTATGGTGTGGGCGGGTTCGGGTTGTAGGCGGCGTTGGTCTTTGGCGGCTTGGTAGGCGGCTATGCTTTCGGGGGTTTCTTGGTACAGGGTTTGGGCTTGGGGGGCGGGGCCGCGCTGCTCGCTGACTTGTAGCACCAGCACGGTACAGGTTAGGCCGTCGCGGTACAGGGCTACAGTGTCGCCAGCACGCACGTCGCGTGCGGCTTTAACCAGCTGGCCGTTGATTTTGACGCGGCCCTTGCCAATGTCGTCGGTGGCCAGGCTGCGGGTTTTATAAAAGCGCGCAGCCCACAAGAATTTGTCGATGCGGGTGCTGTTGACTATTTTGAGGTCCATAGGGTGGCTGCAGCTTTAAAAATAATGTGTTTTAAGCGTTCTAGGCCGTAGAACCTGCTCAAGCAGCTATGCAATTTGTAGCGACGTGCTGGCGCAGTATAGGCATCACAATGACGATATCACGATTACGCCATCACGCTTACTGCTTTGCACCCATAGCTGCCGCCTGCGCGCGCTGCAATGCCAGCTCGGCGGTATCCAAAGGGTTATGGGTGTCCCAGCCGCTTAAATGCTTTTGTGCAATGTGGCCTAGGGCGTGCACCCAGCCTGGGCTGTCGTTTAAGCAAGGTATGTAGTGAAAGCTGCGGCCGTCTACTGGCGCTTTGTCGCCTGCGCCTGCGTGCAAGAAGGCTTCTTTGCCTTCCATGGCCATCTCTTCCAGCGTCTCCAGGCAGTCCACAGTAAAGCCGGGGCACATCACGTCAACGCGTTTGACGCCGGCTTTGGCCATGGCTATTAGCGTGGGCTCGGTGTAGGGTTCTAGCCACTTGGCTTTGCCAAAGCGGGACTGAAAGGTCACTTGCAGCTGGTCTTTGGTCAAGCCCAGTTGTTCGCCTACTAGGCGGGCGGTTTTGTAGCATTCGCAGTGGTAGGTGTCGCCTAGGGCCAGGGTGCGCTGGGGCACGCCATGATAGCTCATGACCAATTTGTCGGGTTTGCCGTGTTGCTGCCAGTAGCTGCTAATGCTGGCGGCCAGGGCGCCCACGTAGCCTGCATCGTCATGGTAGTTATTAACAAAGCGCAGCTCAGGAATGCGGCGCACTTTGGCGGCCCAGGTGTACACCGCGTCAAACACGCTGGCGGTGGTGGTGCCGCTGTACTGCGGGTACATGGGCAGTACCAAAATACGGTTAAACCCTTCAGCCTTTAGCGCGTCTAGCTGGCTGCGCATGCTAGGGTTAGCATAGCGCATGCCTAAGCGCACCTGCACCTTGTGGCCTTGCTCGCCTAGATAGCCTTGCAGCAGCTTGGCTTGTTTCTCGCTCCATACCTTCAGCGGCGAACCTTCAGCCGTCCAAATGCTGGCGTATTTGGCGGCTGACTTGGCCGGGCGCAGGCGCAAAATAATGCCGTGCAAAATCAGCCACCAAATAGGCTTGGGAATCTCGACCACGCGGTGGTCTGACAAAAACTCGGCCAAGTAGCGGCGCACCGCAGGGGCCGTGGCCTCATCAGGTGTGCCTAGGTTGCACAGCAAAATAGCGGTGCGGCTGTCAAATGGGCCTGCATGGCCGTGGGTGTAGGTGGGTTCTTTGGTAAATGCCATGGTCTAATCTCTTGCCTGTATTTTGCTGCACTTATGATCGACATTTTAAAAATCAAAGCAATATCCCTCGACTTGGACGATACGCTGTGGCCCATATGGCCCGTGATAGAGCGCGCCGAGAAAGCACTGCTGGACTGGCTATGCCACCACGCACCCATGACAGCGGCACTGTTTGCCTCTACCACTGCACTGCGCGAGATACGCGAACACATGGCCAATGTGATGCTCAAAGAGCGCCCCGACATGCGCCACGACCTGGGCGCTATCCGCAAAGAATCTATCCGCTTGGCGCTGGCGCGTGCAGGGGAAGACCCATCGCTGGCCGAGCCCGCATACGAGGTATTTTTTGCGCACCGCAACCGCGTGGTACTGTACGACGATGCGCTGGCAGCCCTGGCTGCCATGGCGGCGCGCTACCCGCTGGTGTCGCTGTCTAACGGCAATGCGCAGCTAGATTTGATAGGCCTGGCCGGCTACTTTAAAGCCAGCATCAGCGCCAAAGAGTTTGGCAAAAGCAAACCCGACCCGCACATTTTTATCGCCGCAGCAGGCGCTGTGGGCGTGCAGCCGCACGAGGTATTGCACATTGGCGACGACGCTGCGCTAGACGTGATGGGCGCGCTGAACGCGGGCATGCAAGCTGTGTGGCTGAACCGCGAAGAAAAGCTATGGCCGTATGACGATAAAGAGCCCATGCTGGAAGTAGGTTCTTTAGCCGATGTGGTGGCACTGCTGGCCTAGTGCATAGCCTGTGTAAAAGCCTCTGGGAGGCTATTTTTTTAAGCATTTTGGGCTGTTAACCCAAGTAAATACTGCTCAAGCAGCTATTAAATTAATAGTACCTGCTAGGCTGCAGCCTACGCTGCCCAAGACACCACAGACGCCGCTGCAGCACATGCTGGATATGCATCCATGTATCCCGCGTGGTATGTGCGCTATCGCACATACCAGCGCGCTACAAATGCTTATACTGCGGTTTTTGGTGTTGTTGTGCCAACTTGCCGCCCTAGTCGCTGCGCCGCCCCACCTCATCGTTCTAAGCTGTTAAATGCCCCAAAACCCTAAAAAAAATCATTTACTTGCCTCACTGGCGGGCGAGCAGTGGCAGCGCTGGCAGCCCCTGCTAGAGCATGTCGCGATGCCGCTGGGGCTTGTGCTGTACGAGTCGGGCAAAACACTCAGCCATATTTACTTTCCTACCACCTCCATCGTGTCGCTACTGTACGTGATGGAAAACGGTGCCTCGGCTGAAATTGCCGTGGTGGGCAACGACGGGCTGGTGGGTGTGTCGCTGTTTATGGGCGGCGGGTCTACCCCTAGCCGGGCGGTGGTGCAAAGCGCCGGGCACGGCTTTCGCCTGAAGGCCAAGGCCATGAAAGACGAGTTTGACAAAGGCGGCCCGGTGCTGCACCTGCTGCTGCGCTACACCCAGGCGCTGATCACGCAAATGGCGCAAACCGCCGTGTGCAACCGCCACCACACGCTAGACCAGCAGCTGTGCCGCTGGCTGCTGCTTAGCCTGGACAGGCTAGAGCGCAGCGAACTGGTGATGACCCAAGAGCTGATTGCCAACATGCTGGGCGTGCGCCGCGAGGGCGTGACCGAAGGCGCAACCAAGCTGCAAAAAGCAGGCCTGATCACCTACACCAGGGGCCGCATTAAGGTGCTAGACCGGCCGGGCCTAGAAAAACGCGTCTGCGAATGCTATGCCGTGGTGAAGAAAGAATACGACCGATTGCTGCCCGAGAAAACTGCCGCTTAGCCCAAACACAGCGCAAACCCTGTAGTCAATTACCGATGATGTGGACTAACTAAGCGCTGTGTGCGCTAGCAGACGGTAATGCAGCCGTACATCCGATACAGTCCACCATCGTTCAAGGCTGTGTGGATATCCATTTATTGCAGCATGGCCGCGGCTCATTCCTTCAACCTGAAGGGCAGCAGCGCACCAGAGAGCCTCTTATGACCCCCGAGCCAAACCACCTTATCAAATCGCTGCCCCGCACCGACAGGCTGCGCTTTACCGCCGCCTGCGACAGCGTAGACCTAGTCTTGGCCCAAGTGCTGTGCGAGCCGGGCAAGCCCACCAAATATGTCTATTTCCCCACCGAGGGGTTTATATCGCTGATTGCAGTGGTTAAAGGCAGCCCCGGTGTAGAGGTAGGCATGGTGGGCCGCGAGGGCATGCTAGGCGTGCAGCTGGCCCTGGGCGTGGCCACTGCCCCGCTGCATGCGCTGGTGCAGGGCGCAGGAACCGCCTTGCGTATTGGCACCAAAGCGTTCAAGGCGCAGCTGGCAGCCAGCCCAGCGCTGCAAAACCAGCTGAACCGCTACCTGTACGTGCTGATGTCGCAGCTGGCCGAATCCGCCGCTTGCGTGCGCTTTCACCAAATAGGCCCGCGCCTGGCGCGCTGGCTGCTGATGAGCCAAGACCGGTCGCAGGCCAATAGTTTTGAGGTAACACAAGAGTTTTTGGCCTACATGCTGGGCGTACGGCGGGTGGGCATCACCACAGCAGCCAGTGCGCTGCAAGGCAATGGGCTGATCAGCTACAGCCGCGGCAAGCTGACGGTACTGAACCGCAAAGGGCTAGAGCACGCCGCCTGCGGCTGCTACGCGGCGGACCAAAAGACCTATGCCCGGCTGTTGTAAGCGCACCGCAGTGTAGGCGGGCGTTGCTAAAACTATTTAAAACGGCGATAAACTGAATTTTATATGCCGTTTAAGAGTTCTAGGCCGTAGACACTGCTCAAGCAGCTATTAAATACATAGCGTAAAATTTGTAAAAAATCTACTTATCGAAATTGTGACATTCCGTACTATGTGCAGTAGCGCACAGACGGAGATTGCCCCGGCCTTATCTAATAGATCTACTGCATATTGCTTTAGTTTCTCTGAACGAGGCCTTTCATGAATCAACTGACTAGCACTTATATGCCCTACAGTGCACGCACTGAGTACTCGATATTTAACCTGTTTGGCAGCCAGTACTTGCCCAACGCGTTGCACCGCCCCATACCGGCACCCGAGCCGCACCCCGAGCCCAACCCCGAGCCTGACACAGCACTAGGCTGTGCCCCTACTATCATTGCAACCAGCGACTGGGACACGCTGTTTCAAGCCATACTAGAACGACTTGAAAACTGCGTTAATGACCAGTCGGCCAAGGCAGTAGAGCAGCCGTTGCATGAGTGGCATATAGCTACCAAAACAACTGTTTTAGAATGCGCAGCGGCCATGAGGCAGCTACACACGGCCCTAGCGGTAGAGCGCCAACAGCGATAAACATCACCATGCAAAACTGTGAAAAACTACCGCGGTATGCGATGAGCAGCCAGTTCAACCACCAAGGCTTTGACGCCATGATTTGTGCTTACCAATCGTGCGGCGGCACTAGCCGTGCAGACGATGTAGTCTTGCTTATGGAGCAGGCCAACGAAGGCAATTTTGTCAATGTGGCCAAGCGCATTGTGTCGCGTGAAATCTTCAGCTTCGAATGGCAAAGCCATCTGTGGATACCGATGTTTCAGTTTGAAATGCGTGATATGTCCATTAAGCAAGACGTGCGCAAAATAATGAACGAGTTGTCTGGCGTGCTAGACAGCTGGACGCTGGCGGCTTGGTTTGTGCAGCCGAATGCTTGGCTACAAGGCGGGCGACCAGTCGATTTGATAGGCGTGAATATGCATGATGTGCTAGCCGCTGCAAGAGCCGACCGGTTTATCGCCGCAGGCTAGTGCAGGGCCATTTTTATAGGATTTTAGCGGTTATAGGCCGTAGAACCTGCTCAAGCAGCTATTAAATTTATAGTAGGTCGTATTTACATAAGGTGTTTGCGTAAGGTGTTGTGAAACACGCTGTGCAGCGTTTGCAGCGTTTGCAGCGTTTGCAGCGTTTGCAACGTTACTTCGGCGCTAACCGAATCGCACCATCTAGGCGAATCGTCTCGCCATTGAGCAAATCATTTTCAAAAATATGCACCGCCAGCTTGGCATAGTCTTGCGGCGTGCCCAAGCGGCTAGGAAAGGGCACGGCAGCAGCTAGGGCGTCTTGCACGTCTTGCGCCATACCAAACATCATCGGCGTACCCATAATGCCCGGTGCAATCGTCATGTTGCGAATGCCGTTGCGCGCCAAGTCGCGCGCTATCGGCAGCGTCATGCCCACAATGCCGCCCTTAGACGCGCTGTAGGCCGCTTGGCCAATCTGCCCGTCATACGCGGCAACTGAGGCGGTGCTGATCAAGCAGCCACGCTCCATGGTGGCTTCAGGCTCGTTTTTGCACATCGCGTCGGCGGCTAGGCGGATCATGTTAAAGCTGCCAAACAGGTTGATACTGACGGTGCGTTTAAAAGCGTCAAAGTTGTGCGCACCGTTTTTGCCCACAGTTTTCTCGCCGGTAGCAATACCAGCGCAGTTAACCAGCCCCATCAGCTTGCCCATGCTGACGGCCATAGCCACCACCGCTTGGCCATCGGCCTCGCTGGTTACGTCGCATTTGACAAAGCACGCGTGTGGTGCCCCGCCAAGCTCTTTAGCCACCGCCTCGCCTTTGTCAGCCTGCATGTCGGCAATCACCACCTTAGCGCCTTTAGCCGCCAGCATGCGCGCCGTGCCTTCACCCAGGCCTGATGCGCCACCGGTGACGATAAATACTTTGCCGTTAATGTCCATGAGAGTTGCTCCAAAAGGGGATTGATAAGAAATGTTGGGTGGTTGACGTTTACGTTAACGTCAATTGGTCTTTGATTATGGCGTAGTTTGCTTCGTTGGCTTTGTCCTTGTTCTAGCACGCGTACTGCTGCAGCGTGTGTCCCATGCCGTGCGGTGCTGCGTGACCGCGAGGTCCCAGGACAGGCAAAAGGCCAATAAACTAAACAGTGCTCCACAACAGAAAAATCTTACCCACAGCGATGGATAATAAAACCATGCACATCAAAATCGACCCCCTCCAAGGCCCAGAAATTCATGCATTGCTGCAAGAGCATGTTCGCACCTTGTCCCTGTATTCACCGCCTGAGAGCATGCATGCGCTAGACATACAAGCCCTGCGCAGCCCCGACATTACATTTTGGACCGCGTGGAGCGACCACACTGGCAGCGCGCAACTGCTGGGCTGCGGCGCGCTAAAGCAATTAGACGCTGAGCACGCCGAGCTAAAGTCTATGCGCACCGACGCTGCACACCTGCAAAAAGGTGTGGCACAAGCGCTGTTAACGCATATTTTAGAAGTTGCCAAACAGCGCAATATCAAGCGACTAAGCCTGGAAACTGGCCCGATGGAGGCCTTTGCAGCGGCGCGTAGTTTGTACGCTAAAAATGGGTTTACCGAATGCGAGCCTTTTGCAGACTATGCGCTGGACCCTTACAGCGTGTTTATGAGCAAGGCACTGTAAATGCAAACCATGCACCTTAATGTTTTGCACACGATTGCAATAACGCGGCTTACTTTTTGTCAACGGCAACTTGCATAGCCAGCTTTTTATAAATGGCCACGATGCGGCCTGTTGTGTCCATCAAAGCTTCGGTGTAGTCAAATTGCGGGTCATAAATTTCTACCACAGCATGCCCGACTTCAAAGGGTGTCACTAGTTTTAGTTTTTGTTGTGCATGCTTTGCCTCTGCTTTGACCCGAGCCTGAACGTCAATAAAAACTCGGCCGTTGATCAGTACCTCGGCTTGCTTTTTTGTCCATGTAAAGCGGCTAACTTTTGCCAAGTATTGGTATGACTCGCCAACACGCATCCATCTTTCTTCGTTCATCGCTGTGGCTGGATTTGACTTGGGTGCGGGGGCATACTTTTTTCGCAATTCACCTTCACGGCTGTATTGGGTGGTGGCGGGCACAACGATGCGGCCTTGCGTATCCACCATGCCGTACGCAGTGTCGTGGCCTGTTTTTGTCGTCACTACACGGCTAAACATCGCGTAGCCGTCTTTAAAATCGCTTTGAATGTTGATCTCGGGCAGGGTGAATAGGTTGTATCTGCGTTGGCGCAATAGCTCTTCTTGGCTCGGCATAGTGTTTTTTTCACTAGCCAGGTCGTAGCCCATCACAATGCGGCCTGTTTTGTCGATGACTGACCAAGTTTGTTGGATATGCTGCGGGCCCACGCTGCTCATGGGGGCTGAATCGGTTGTATAACCTGGCCCGCGCACCAACGCCAGCCCGTGGTGAAAATCATGCGCCTGTGTCCAGTCAGTGCGCGCAGCAATTACCCAGCCGCCGTCGGTACCCACATAGCCGCAGCCGTGCTGGCGATCGCACACCAAAGCCAGGCCTTCGCTGAATTTGTTTAGCTCATGCTGGTTGTTAAATCTAGCCGGGTTGGCCGACGTTAATGCATTTAAGCCATCTTTTTTGCGCACAGCTGCTGGCAATATTTCTTGGCCTTGCGTGTTGATAAAACCGTACTGCCATTCGCCACCATGCACGTCGGGCACTCTTTTAACGGTGCGCAGCATGCCGTCGTGGGGCTGTGTATCAGGTGTGTTAAACAGCTGCGGCGTTAATCTGTTGCCAGCTGCATTAACCAACATGCAAGCTTCGTTGAGGTCATGCTGAAAGCGGCGTTCGCACAGCATATAAACAGGGGAGCCAACGGCAGGCGCGGTTTGCGATACAGCCGGGCTATGCAGCATAGCGGCCCCTATCAAGATTAAGATTGAATTTAAATTTATGTAGGGCATACAAAAATATGAAGTAAAAACTCTAGCAAGCCTCTATGCATAGCCAACCCGCAGCTTCAGCAGCCGCGCAGTGCAGTGCAGTGCAGTGCAGTGCAAGCAGCATTCCATTTATTTATGCAGTGTGCCCGATAGTGCTGCGGCTGACATGCCAGATAATTCACACATGTACTATAAATTAGCGCTTCACCCAATAGCCATCGTCATTGCAGCCGCGCTGCTGGCCAGCTGCACTACCACTGCACCAGTGCCCACCCCTTCCGCGCCTAGCGGCACAACTACTACCCCTACATTACCGCCCGTAGCCGTGCCCAAGCGCCCACCCAAAATCGGCCTGGCGTTAGGCGGTGGCGCGGTGCGTGGGTTTGCGCATGTGGGGGTGATAGCCGCGCTGGAAGAGGCGGGCATTAAACCCGACATGGTGGTGGGCACGTCGGCCGGCAGCTTGGTAGCGGCCATTTACGCTACGGGCAAAACTGCGGCGCAGTTGCAGCAGGCCGCGCTGGCCATGGAGGAGGCCGACATTACCGACTGGACCCTGCCGTTTTTTGGCCGCGGCATGCTGCGCGGCGATGCGCTGGCGCGCTACATCAATCTACAGGTAAACAACAAGCTGATCGAAAGCATGCTGATACCACTGGGCATAGTGGCCACCGATTTGCGCACAGGGCAGGGGGCGCTATTTCGCCAAGGCGACACGGGCATGGCGGTGCGTGCGTCTAGCGCGGTGCCGTCGGTGTTTAACCCGGTAAAGATTGGCGCGGCTGAATATGTAGACGGCGGCTTGGTGTCGCCCGTTCCAGTGCGCTTTGCGCGGCAGATGGGGGCCGAGCTGATTATTGCGGTAGATATATCGTCAGCGCCTGAGGGAAATGCGTCTGACAGCCAACTGGCCATATTGCTGCAAACCTTTGCCATCATGGGCAAAAGCATTAACAGCTACGAGCTTAAAGACGCCGAGCTGGTGGTGCGGCCTGCATTGGTGGGTGTGAAGAGCGGCGACTTTACGGCCAAGCGGCGGGCCATAGATGCGGGCAAGCTGGCGATGCAGCAGGCTATGCCGCAACTGAAGGCGTTGATTGAGGCTAAGAGTAAGTAGTTTTTTAGTCTTTTTGCGCTTCTAGGCCGCAGAAACTGCTCAAGCAGCTATATTATTTGTAGCGTTTGGAGATTTTTAAACCTCGCGGTCACGCAGCAGTGTGCGGCTTGTGATGTCTGTACTTTGCTTTTACCTCGCGGTCACGCGGCATCGCACGGTATGCCTATGCCAAACGTACCTGCGGCCCTTTATTGTTTGTCATAGGCACACCGCACACTGCCGCGCTCCACTGGGGTGGTTGCTTGCAGGCGAACACCAATACCGTTTACTGCAACCATCTCAATGCGAAACCCCAGCCCCGTGCGTATCAGAGCAACGAAGCGAAAATGTTAAGCCAAAAAAAAAGCCAAGTCTTTCGACTTGGCTTTGGAACTGAGTCCCTGCTACCGCGGCGGTAGCTAGAGGACCCGAGGAGACAACCTTACATACATACATACATACATACATACCTGTAACGCTAATGCCGGCTATAGGCTGACAACCCAAGCAGAGGATGCACTCTAAAGATGTGGGAACTTAATCACCCATTTCAAGAGCAGTGTGTAAAACGCTTTCTCGAATCCTTGCTGTTGATCTGTCTGACATTGCAAACCGCCAGACAGTTCAATGCTTTTGCAGGGTTTTTTAAAACAGTTGCAAATTAACGCTTTTTGGTAGCAGCTTTAGCCGTGGCAGACACGTTAGCAAAGTTTTGCTCGGCCATGTCGCTGGCTTGCTTGACTGCTTTTTGCACTGATTCAAACGCGTTGCCAGCAGCGGCTACGGCGCTTTTCATCACGGCTACTGCGGTCTCAGAACCGGCAGGTGCGTTTTTAGCAGCGGTGTCCATCATGGACATAAACTTCTTTTGGCCTTCAGCAGTTTGTGCTTCAAAAGCAGCGCCAAACTCGGCGCCAGCGCTAGAGGCGATGTCGTACAAATGGCGGCTGTAAGACGCGGTCTTCTCGGCCAATGGCTGAAACAGGCCAGCTTGCAGGGCCAACAGCTCTTGTGCGTCTTTCACGCTGAGGGCGGCTTTAGTGTTGTCAGACGCTTCGGACAACGCAGCTTTGGAAGCTTGAATGTTCAATTCGACCATCTTTTCTACACCAGCAAAAGCTTTGGTGGTCAGGCCAAATAGGGTCTCGACGTTGGCTTTTTGTGCGGCCATGATTTGTTCTACGGTTAGCATAGTGTTCTCCAATAATTTAAAAAGTTAATGAGGCTCTGTTTTTGCTACGCCGTGTCGTATTCTCGGAATATGTTGCAGTGCAGCATTAGTTGAAGTATAGGGTAATCCCGTGCGATTGCAAGCACTATTATGTTGCGGTGCAGCAAAATAGTGCGCTTTAGAGCTTAAAACCTAAATTCAAGCACTGTAAAAGCCCCGTGCGCAAGGCGCGTACGCAGCTGCCAGCGCCACACAAACTACCCAAACCCTCACAATACCCACTGTGCAAGCCTTCTACGCCGACCAATTTGTACTGCCCCTGCCCGAGGGCCACCGCTTTCCTATGGGCAAATACCGCCTGCTGCGCGACTGGCTAAGCCAGCACTTGCCCAGCGTGCAGCTACAGGTGGCCCAGGCCGCTACCGACGGCCAGCTGGCCCTGTGCCACACGCCCGCCTACATACAAAGCATTGTTACTGGCAGCATCGACCCCGCCCGTATGCGCGAAATAGGCTTCCCGTGGAGCCCGGCCATGGCCGAGCGTGCACGCCGGTCTGTGGGGGCCAGCGTGCAAGCGGCGCGCGCTAGCTTGGGTTTTGCATCGCCACCCCTAGGCCAAGAGTTAGGCACCAAATCCGAGGCCGTGGAATCCCGCCCCCAAGGCCTGGCGGCCAACCTGGCAGGCGGCACGCACCACAGCTATGCCGACAAAGGTGGTGGGTTTTGTGTGTTTAACGACTTTGCCGTGACCGCGCGGCTGATGCAGGCTGAATGGGCGCGCCTTTACCGCCAACCCTTGCAGGTGGCCATCATCGACCTGGACGTACACCAAGGCAACGGCACGGCCAGCATTTTTACGCACGACCCCAGCGTGTTTACCTTGTCGATGCACGGCGAGAAGAACTTTCCGTTTCGTAAAGAAGCTAGCAACATCGACGTGAACCTGCCCGACGGATGCCAAGACGATGCGTATTTGCATGCGCTAGATTTGGCGCTAGACGAGCTAGATCACCGCTTTAAACCCGGCTTGGTGCTGTATTTGGCCGGGGCCGACCCACACGAGGGTGACAGGCTAGGGCGCCTAAAGCTAACCTACGACGGGCTAGAGGCCCGCGACAGGCGCGTGATGCACTGGTGCTGGCAGCGGCGTATTCCGCTGGCCTTTGCCATGGGCGGCGGCTATGGCACAGACATGGGCACAACATTGAAAGTACAACAGGCAACCTATACCGTGGCAATGGAGTTTGCAGCCAAGTGGCAAAGCCTTATCAATCAGGTAAAAAAGTAGTTGCATATAGTCTTTGCATGCCTATAAAAATAAAGAGATAAGCTGCCAACCCAATCAAATACTGCTCAAGCAGCTATTAAATACATAGTAGCTAGCGCATATGTCACAGCCGTAACGCTTGGTTAACGCGGCAGTTTGAAAGGCGGTTTAAGCCCATTAGACCGATAAACTGAATGCGTGTTGTACAAAACCCAGAGGAACCATTGCATGAATCGTTTAAGTTGTTATGTGGGCGTAGCAAGTGTTGTGTTTTTAGCAGCTTGCGGCGGCGGCGGTAGTGAAGCCCCCGCTGCGGACGGCACATCTGCCGACCCTTCTGCCGTTAGTGCACAACCTAACACCAGTACCACTACCACTACCACTACGCCAATACCAACACCTGATCCAACGCCGCCTGCAACAAACGCGCCAGCTACGGGCACGCCACCAGTGGCCGGTACCAGCACTGGCTGCGGCATAGCTAATTTTCAGGCCGATATGCTTAGCGCTGTTAACAAGGCACGTGCTGCCGCGCGTAGCTGCGGTAGCGATGCTAAGCCAGCAGCAGCGCCCTTAGCCTGGAACAATTTGCTGTTTAACGCGGCAGCTGCACATTCAAAAGACATGGCCGAGCGCAACTACTTTAGCCACGACACGCCCGAGGGCGTTAACCCGTTTCAGCGCATGCAAAATGCGGGCTATAAATTTGGCAATGCCGGGGAAAATATTGCGGCAGGGCAAAACGGTATCGACAGCGTGATGGACGCTTGGCTTAAAAGCCCAGGGCATTGCAACATCATCATGAGCGCCAACGTTAAAGACGTGGGCGCATCGTGCGTTAAAAACACCAGTGGCAAGCCGTATTGGACGATGGGTGTAGCTGCCCCGCAATGAGATGGCACCGTGTAGTTGCCCAGCGGCACATACTGGCGCAGCACAAAGTTGTGTGCCAGCGTTTCCCCTTTGTTCTCACTGGCAGTCACGCGGCTGGTGTGGTTATGCTCGGTGACGGTGTAGTAGGCGCTCCAGCTGGCTTTATCGTCTTTGGGTGCAATGGCGGCTTCAAAACTGTCTTTGGCGGTTTGATGAAGGACTATTTGCACCAACGCGGGTGTGGTGTCATTGCCTACCTTGGCATAGTCGCGCACCGTTTGGCCATTGCGCACAAACTGCGGGGTGTAGATGCCGCCCTGCCGGTTGGCCTTTGACAAGGCTCGCTGGCGGGCGGTGTGCACCGGGGCGGCGTAGGGGTCCTTCCAGCCAATATAGTCCCAATAATTGACATGAAGCGATTGCGCCACCACTTGGCCTTTGGCCTGCGCAGTTTTTAGCGTGGTCAGACACTGGTCCGCAGGCGGGCACGAGCTGCAGCCCTCTGACGTGTACAGCTCAATCACCGGCGTAAGCGTGGCTTCCAACTGCGCTACGCAAGTGTTTTTTTCGCAAAAGCGCTACCAACCCAAGTAAAAACTGCACAAGCAGCTAGCAAATTCATAGTAACCGTACGGCGTGGTGACATGGCGAGTCTACTTAAAAAGTAAGCATTGGTCTGGTGTGGCTGCAGTTTCTTACCATATTTGTACTTTTCACTTTTAAAACGCGTAGTGAGCTTGTGGCACACTGCGGCGCAGTAAGCACAACCCGACTTTTGAAGACAGTTTTTCTATGCAAACCATCATTGCGCAAATCGCCGCCGAGATCAAAGTACAACCTGCGCAGGTGAAAGCCGCTGTCGACCTGCTGGACGGCGGCGCGACCGTGCCATTTGTAGCCCGCTACCGCAAAGAGGCCACTGGCGGGCTAGACGATATTCAGCTGCGCGAGCTGGACTTTAGGTTAGGCTACTTGCGCGAGCTGGCAGACAGGCGCGCCTCGGTGCTGGGCAGTATCGAAGCGCAAGGCAAGCTAACGCCCCAGCTGCGCGCTGCTATCGACGCTGCACCCACCAAACAAGAGCTAGAAGACCTGTACCTGCCCTACAAACAAAAGCGCCGCACCAAAGGCCAGATAGCGCGCGAGGCAGGCCTAGAGCCGCTGGCCGACAAGCTGTTTGCTAACCCAACATTAGTACCTGCCGACGAAGCTGCAGCCTTTGTTAAACCAGACAAGCTGGAAGACGGCACCGATTTCACTACCGTGCAAGCCGTGCTGGACGGCGTGCGCGACATATTAAGCGAGCGCTGGGCCGAAGACGCGCCGCTGGTGCAAGGCCTGCGCGAATGGCTGTGGGCTGAGGGAATGTTTAGCGGCAAACGCGTTGAAGGCAAAGACGAAAACAACGCCGACGTGGCCAAATTTAGAGATTATTTTGACTACGATGAGCCGATTTGCCGCGTGCCGTCGCACCGCGCGCTGGCGGTGTTTAGGGGTCGTGCACTTGAGTTTTTAGAGGCTAAATTGGCCTTGCAGGCCGTAGAACCTGTGGCTGTTAATACCGTCGCTGGAGCTATTAAAACTGTAGTGGTTAGCTTGGCAGAGGCACGCATTGCATTGCACCTAGGCTGGAGCCACAGCGCCCGCGCGGGCGACGACCTGATACGCAAATGCATTGCCTGGGCATGGAAGGTGAAACTCAGTTTAAGCCTGGAGCGCGACCTGTTTGCCCGCCTGCGCGAAGACGCAGAAAAAGTAGCCATCAAAGTGTTTGGCGACAACCTGCGCGACCTGCTGCTGGCCGCACCAGCTGGCAAAAACGTAGTGATGGGCCTGGACCCTGGCATACGCACCGGTGTAAAAGTAGCCGTGGTGGACGCCACTGGCAAGCTGCTAGACGTGGCTACCGTGTACCCGCACGAGCCGCGCAAAGACTGGGACGGCTCGCTGCATACCCTGCGCCTGCTGGCTGAAAAACACGGCGTGCAGTTAATCGCCATAGGCAACGGCACCGCCAGCCGCGAAACAGACAAGCTGGCGGGCGATTTGATCAAGCAACTTGAAAAAATCTCCTCCGTTCGGGCTGAGCCTGTCGAAGCCCCCACGAACCCTTCGACAAGCTCAGGGCGAACAGGAGTGGGTGCTATCCAAAAAGTAGTCGTCAGCGAGGCAGGTGCGTCCGTCTACAGCGCCAGCGAATTCGCATCGCAAGAAATGCCTGACGTAGACGTGAGCCTGCGCGGCGCGGCCAGCATTGCCCGCCGTCTGCAAGACCCGTTGGCCGAGCTGGTCAAAATCGACCCTAAATCCATCGGCGTAGGCCAGTACCAGCACGACGTGTCGCAGTCAGACCTGGCCCGCAGACTAGACGCGGTGGTAGAAGACTGCGTAAACAGCGTAGGCGTAGATCTGAACACAGCTAGTGTGCCGCTGCTAGGCCGCGTGTCGGGCCTGTCTGGCACGGTGGCCAAATCAGTGGTGCGCTGGCGCGAGCAGCACGGTGCTTTTAAAACCCGCCAGCAGCTGCTAGAAGTTAGCGGCTTAGGGGCTAAAACTTTTGAGCAATGCGCAGGCTTTTTACGCATCAGCGGTGGCGACAACCCGCTAGACAGCACCGGCGTGCACCCCGAAACCTATCCAGTAATTGAAAAGCTGTTGGGCTTGGTTAACAAACCCATTGCCGAGGTCATGGGCCGCAGCGACTTGCTTAAATCCATCAAGCCCGAGCAACTAATCAGCGCGCAGTTTGGCGCTATCACCGCACGCGACATTTTGGTAGAGCTAGAAAAACCCGGCCGCGACCCACGGCCAGACTTTCAGGTAGCCCGCTTTAACGATGGCGTAGAAGACATCCGCGATTTAAAAGAAGGCATGATTTTAGAAGGCACCGTTAGCAACGTAGCCGCCTTCGGCGCGTTTGTAGACCTAGGCGTACACCAAGACGGTCTAGTGCACGTCAGCCAGCTAAGCCACAAGTTCACCACCGACGCGCGGGAGGTGGTTAAAACCGGCCAAATCGTCAAAGTGAAAGTGATGGAAGTAGACGTAGCCCGCAAACGCATTGCGCTGAGCATGAAGCTAGACGCTGCACCCCCGCGCAAAGACGGGCCACGCGATAACCGCTTTGAATCTGCCAGAGGGCAGGGCGCGGGGCGGGGTAGCTTTAGCCAGCAGGGAACGCCACAAGCCGCGCAGTCTACGGCGATGGGGGATGCGCTGGCTAAGTTGCAGGGGCTGCGCAAATAGCGCCTATACAAGTCAAAAACTATTTACACGCAGGTTTCACAAATGTTAAATGCTAGAGCTGTTTTTGCCTTGTTTGTTGTCTTGATTGTTCTGCCCATTGTTAGCGCGTGGGTGGTTTACCGAGTCTACAAAACCGAAAGCTTAAAAACCAGCGAACAACGCTTTAAAGATTTGAAGAAGTTTGGCTTAATGACCATAGCTTGGTTCTTTATGACTTCGGTTTTAGAGCTTGTATTGCGCGCCGTCTTGCAGGTTGATTTAGTTTCTGCAGGCGGCTTGCCTGGAACATTGCTTTTGGCCGCGCTCAGCCTGCTTTGGTTTGAAAAGAGCCTACGTACCAAAGTGACCGTGTTAATAAGCTGCTTGTTACTGGCAGTCATTGTTCATGCCGCACTCAATCTTGTGAACTGATACGGCTTTAGGATTAACTGTTAGGCGCACGGTTGATCAAGATTGGCATCGCAAAAATTAGCATTTGTGTTTGCACGTCAAATGCGAATGTTATCTAGCTTGTCTTTATGACCTGCTTGGCTGAGCTATTTGTTACGATGCAGGCTATGGTTTAATTTGGTATGCCTAGCTATTACAGCTAGTAAACACTATCTATTTAATAGCTGCTTGAGCAAGTTTTACTTGGGTTAGCATGCTAAAAGGCTTATAAAATAGCCTTATGAAAGCATTAAATATCTATGCAGGGCCTGCAGCGCTGGTGCACCTGCGCTCGCAAGGCCTGCGTCCGCAAGATGTGCGCGCGGTGCCAGCCGCAGCAGGTGGGCCCAAGGGCTTGATACTGGGGCCGCTGGACAGATTCATTTTTGGCGATTGGCTGGCGCGCAGTACACAGCCGGTAGATTTGGTGGGTGCCAGCATTGGCGCGTGGCGCATGGCTACGGCGTGTTTAGACGATACGGTACAAGCTTTTGCGCGGCTACAGCATGACTACATTCACCAAGACTACGACGTAGAGCCGGGACGCAACTACCCTCGGCCAGCGGAAATCAGCGCTAAGTTTGGCGAGTCGTTGTTGCAGTTTTATGGTGGCAAAGTAGGGCAGGTGCTGCACAACCCACGGTACAAGCTGCACATCATCACTTCGCGCGGGCGGCATGTGCTGCGCACTGAGCATAAGCTGGCTACGCCGCTGGGCTATGCGGGTGCGTTTTTTACCAACGCAGTGCGCCGCAAAGCTATGGGCGCGTGGCTAGAGCGGGTGGTGTTTTCTGCGCCATCGTCTGCAGTCGTGGGCGCTGCGTTTGCACCGCTGCCTTTTAGTACGCAAGACTACCGCACGCGGCAAGTGCATTTAACGCAAGATAACTTTAACCTTGCGTTGCAAGCCAGTTGCTCCATACCGTTTGTGCTGCAAGCCGTGCACGACATACCCGGTGCACCGCGCGGAGCCTACTGGGACGGCGGCATAACCGATTACCACTTGCATTTGAACTACATCACTACCGATGGCATTGTGTTGTACCCACATTTTCAAAAAGCCGTGGTGCCCGGCTGGCTTGACAAAGCGCTAAAGTGGCGGCACGGGTCAAGCCAATTTTTAGACCGCATGGTGGTGATTGCGCCTAACCCTGAGTGGATAGCTCAACTGCCGCGCGGCAAGCTGCCCGACCGGCAAGACTTTGCATTCCACGGGCGCGACTTGGCAGCGCGCGTGGCGCAGTGGACAACTTGTACCAGTGCGGCGCAGCAATTGGCTAATGAGTTTGCGGCTTGGGTGGAGAGGCCGGATATGGCGGTGGTTCAGGCGCTTTGAGACCTAGGACTTAGCTGTTTTATGCGTTTTTTGAACTGGACTCGTTGTTCTAGCGTGCGTACAGCTGTTCTAGTACGCGCACTGTTGCGGCGTGTGTCCCATGCCAAACGTACCTGCGGCCCTTTATTGTTTGTCATAGGACACACGCCACACCAGCGCGCTTATCGTGGGGCTACGGTTTGACTCGGTGATGGTCACAGTAAAGGAAACAGTACTAAGACTGTTCCTCTGCCAGCGACCACACCAGTGGAGTGCAGCAACGTTCGGTGTGCCTTTAACAAACAATAAAGGGCCGCAGGTCCGTTTGGCATGAGCATACCGTGCGGTGCTGCGTGACCGCGAAGTGCTAGAACATTAAAAGGCCCAAGAAAGTAAAAGCCAAAAAAACGAAAACCTAGCTACCCAGCAATAAAGAAGACTCTAGCATCTGCGCATAATCATCCCGCGTAGCCATGCGCGGGTTCATTTTGTGGCAATGGTCGGCCATTGCGCCGTCGATGATGCGTTCGTAGTCTGCTGTGGTTACACCCAATGCAGCTAGGCCGGTGGGCAGGTTTAAGCGCCGTGTCATGTCAGCCAAGGCTGCGGCCACTTCGCTGCCAGATGCTAAGCCCATAGCATGCGCCATGCGATTTAAGCGGTCTTCTTTTTGCACTGATTCTGCGGGCGCATTAAAGCGTACTACGGCCGGTAAAAACATGGCGTTTAACGTGCCGTGGTGCAAGCGTGGGTTCACGCCGCCCAAGCTGTGCGACAGCGAATGTACGCAGCCCAAGCCTTTTTGAAACGCCATCGCGCCTTGCATCGACGCGCTCATTAAATTAAAGCGGGCTTCTTTGTCTGCACCGTTTTGCGTAGCCCGCTCAATAAAATGCCAGCCACGTCGCAGGCCATCTAGCGCTATGCCGTCGGCAGGTGGGTTAAACGGCGCGGCCATAAAGGTTTCCATGCAGTGCGCTATCGCGTCCATGCCTGTGGCTGCAGTCAATTGCGGCGGCAAACCCAGTGTTAAATCAGGGTCGCAAATAGCGGCCTTGGGCACCAAATGCCATGCATGAAATCCCAGTTTGCGGCCGTCGTCCACAATCAAAATTGCACCACGCGCTACCTCGCTGCCCGTACCGCTGGTGGTGGGCACGGCAATGATGGGGCACACCGCATCGGTTATTTTGGGCGATCCGCCTTCGATAGTGGCGTAGGTTTTTAGCGCGCCATCATGGGTGGCCAGTATGGCTATGCCTTTGGCACAGTCTATTGCGCTGCCGCCGCCCACTGCTACCAGCCCGTCGCACAAACCCGCTTTGTATGCCGCCACGCCTGCGCGCACCGCTGCCTCGGTGGGGTTAGACGGCACGCTGTCGAAAACACTGTGGGGTAGGGTGCCCAGCGCTACGGTGGCTTTGTCCACAATGCCTGCCGCGCGCACGCCAGCGTCAGTCACGATCAGCGGGCGGCTAATGCCCACGCGGTCGCATTCTGATTTCAGCAACGACAGCGCGCCATGGTCAAACTGGATTTGGGTGATGTAGTAAATAGTGGCCATGGGCTTTGATCGATTAAAAAGCGTTGTACGATTTAGCTACTGTAACGCGCCAACATAATCTTTACCTGTCGCCTGTTTAACCATAATTGACCTATGACTGCACCCGCCGCCCTGACCCCTACCATGCGCTCTGTTATTGACCGCATGGTGCGTGCTGGGCATCCGCCGCTGCATACCTTGCCGCCACACGAGGCCAGGGCGGCGTATGCCAAAGCCTGCGATGTACTAGAAGTGCCGCGTGCACCACTAGTGCGTGTGCAAGACCTGCAAGTGCCCGCACGCGATGGCACGCAGCTGCATGCGCGGCTGTACGCACCATCGCATGATGTGCTACCCGTGCTGATGTACATGCACGGTGGTGGCTTTACCATTGGCAGTGTGCAGACACACGATATTTTGTGCCGTGAGCTATCGCGGTTAGCGCATATTGCCGTGCTATCGATTGACTACCGCTTAGCGCCCGAACATGTTTTTCCTGCTGCAGTTAATGATTGCTGGGACGCTTTAACTTGGCTTACAAAGCAGGGCGCTAAGCTAGGGCTAGACACAGCAAGCATAGCGGTGGGTGGCGACAGCGCTGGCGGTACGTTAACCGCAGTATGTGCGCTGATGGCGCGTGACGCTGGCCTACCACTGGCGCTGCAAATGATGTTCTACCCCGGCTGCATTGCGCACGCTAACACGCCGTCGCATGAGGCGTATGCTGAGGGCTATGTACTCAGCGCCAGCAGCATCGCCTACTTTTTTAACCAATACATCCCTAGCCTGGCACAGCGAGAAGACTGGCGGTTTGCACCTATCAACGCTTCAGACCATGGCCGTGTGGCACCCGCATGGATAGGCTTGGCCGAATGCGACCCACTGGTAGATGAAGGCATAGCCTATGCCGACGTGCTGCGCACCGCTGGCGTAGCGGTAGATATAGAAATTTACCGAGGTGTCACGCACGAGTTCATCAAAATGGGCCGCACCATACCCCAGGCCAAGCTAGCGCACCAGCAGGCCGCTGCCGCGCTGCGCCATGCGTTGCACAGCACAAGTTAAAAAAAATACAAAGAAAGCACACCATGCAACGCCAAGATTTCAGAATGATGCACCGCCTGCGGGTGCGCTGGGCTGAGGTAGACATGCAAAAAATAGTCTTTAACGGCCATTATTTGATGTACTTTGACACGGCCATGGCCGACTATTGGCGCGCCCTAGCTATGCCGTACGAAGAAGCCATGCACCAGCTGGGTGGCGATTTGTACGTAAAGAAAGCCTCTGTTGAATATTTTGCATCTGCCCGCTACGACGACCTGCTGGACATTGGAGTGAAATGCAGCCGCTTGGGAAATTCGTCGCTTACCTTTACCGGTGGCATATTTGCAGGTGACAAACTGCTGGTCAGCAGCGAGTTGATTTACGTGTATGCCAACCCCGCTGCGCAAACCTCCCAGCCCCTGCCGCCCGCATTGCGTGCACTGTTTGAAGGGTATGAAGCTGGCAACATCATGACCCGCGTAGAGGTGGGCGACTGGCAAACGCTAGGCCAAGACGCAGGCCGCATTCGCAAGCAAGTGTTTGTGCACGAGCAGGGCATACCCGAGACTGATGAATGGGACTCCCGCGACGCCACTGCATTGCACGCTGTGGTGTACAACCAGTTAGATATGCCGTTGGCCACCGGCAGGCTGCTGGTGGCTGGCGCGCCATACCCGGCGCGCACAGGGCAGATTGGCCGCATGGCCACCCACCGTGTGTTGCGTGGCAGTGGGCTGGGTAGGCAAATGCTAAACGCCCTGGTACAACGCGCGCGCCAGCGCGGCGACAGCCAAGTGGTGCTGCATGCGCAGACCAGTGCGGCGCATTTTTACGCCAAAGCGGGGTTTGTACAGCGGGGCGACTTGTTTACCGAGGTGGATATACCGCATGTTGAAATGGTGTTGGCCCTGTAACGGCGCGCCTTAAACGCCTATGAAAAGCAGCGACAATACAAGTTATGTATTAACAAGTCACATTGGGTTGAACCTAATTTCAACCCAATGGCGCTACTTTTCACGATCCCTTGTTCATGGCCAAGAAAAAACGCAATCCTTCTAGCAACGCATCCAGACCGTCGCTGCCTAAGCCAGAGCATTCTTCTGCACAAGTTACCGACTACGCATCGTATGGCCAAAATACGGCTCAAGGTGGCGGCTCGAAAGCAGCTACTGCATCCTACGCAGCAGGCCTGTCCAAACCCCTATTAGCCTTGCCGCTAGAAATAGGCCGTGGCGACTGGACCATGATTATCTTGTCGCTCATGCTGTTTTTTACACCCGCTTTGGGCGTACCTAACGAGCTGATGCTACAAGACACACTCAAATCCATCATCGCATCGTTTATGACCTTAAGCGCAGCGCTGCTGTTGTTTTGGTCGCAGCGCAACAGGCGCGACGCCGTGCGTTGGCACTTCGTCATGTGGCTGCCTATTGCGCTGTGTGCTTATGCGCTGGGCAGCATGGCGTGGTCGCATACTTATCTGGCTGGGGTAGAGGCCATTCGTTGGTTTGTGTTTGCACTGCTGTTGTGGCTGGTACTTAACACCGCCAACCGCGAGCGGTTTACCATGCTGGCCTGGGCTATTCACCTAGGCGCTTTATCAGTAGCCCTGTTGGGCGCATCGCAGTTTTGGTTTGACAACCGCTTTATTCCCCAGGGGCCTAACCCTGCAGCTACATTCGTCAACCGCAACTTTGCGGCAGAATTTTTAGTTTGCACTTTTGTGTTTACTGCGCACTTGATATTTACCGAGCGGCGTACTGCAGTGCTGGCTTTTTTAGCCAGTAGTTTTGGTTTGCATTTGGTGTATTTAATGATGTGCGGCACTCGCTCGGCCTACATTGGCGGCTCTGCAGCCATGGTGATGGTTGTCGTGATGGCATGGAAGTTTCGCTCTAAATACAACTTTATCCATTGGCGCAGCGGCCAGCGCATTGTGGTGCTGGGCGTGCTGGTAGCTACTGTGCTGGGGCTGGGTTTGATCAAGTCGGGCAACCCGGGCATAGAGTTCGTGGACAAAAATGCTTTCCAGCGTGGCTTCTCGCGCGCATCGTCCATCAAGGCTGATGACGTGTCACTGGGTATCCGCAAAGTGATGTGGGTAGCCACCGGCGAGATGATCAAACGCCGCCCGTTAACCGGCATTGGTGCGGGTGCGTGGGAGGTCGATTTACCGTTGTACCAAGCCGAAGGTAGCCAGCTAGAAACTGACTATTACGCCCACAATGAGATTTTGCAAGTGCTGGCCGAATACGGCTTGGTAGGCTGGCTATTTATGCTGAGCTTGATAGGCTACACGCTGCTGGCCGCGTGGCGCACACTGCGCGCCCAATCTGTGGAGGCTATGAACGAGGGTCCCTTGCGCGCCGCCGCACTGACCAGCTTGTTGGCCTTGATGATTGTGAGTAACGTGGGCTTCCCGTGGCGATTGGCCACCACAGGCGTCATGTTTGCTGTGTGCTTGGGCCTGCTAGCGGCGTCAGACGCG
>JAYSWJ010000194.1:0-9304 GCA_043718065.1 Polaromonas sp. | reverse complement strand
ATAGCATCCGCAGCTTAACGCAGACGCTAGATTACTACTTTTATTCCCGGCGCGATCACTTTCAAAGGCACACACTATGTCATCAACCAATCGCTTCTCTCGACTTTTTAAGCGCGACGCCACAACCGCCGATGACTCCTTCATGCCCGACGACGGCATGACCGTGGGATCTGAGGCCGCGTACGCTATGGATAACAACATCAGTGTGATGCCTGATGACATGGCCACGGGCAACATCATGCAGCGAAGAGAAGATTTTGGCGGGAGCATGCTAGGCCAAGGTTTACAAGAAGCTGGCGATAAGCCACTGAGTGGCGATATGGTGTCCATACCCGTATTGGGCACGCGCACTGTTGCACAGCATCAACGCATCTTGGTTATTGTTTTGGTGCTAGCTGCCGTTGCGTTGGCCGGTATAACCGTCTATGTACTGTCACAGGCCAACAAGCTAGCACGCGAAGTGGCCGCTACGGGCGATTCCGCCACTCAGTCGCAGCGTCTAGCTAAATCTGTGTCGCAAGCTTTAGTGGGCAGCGCACAGGCTTTCCCTGACGTACGCGAAAGTTCAGATGTCTTGGCCAAAAACGTCCGTGGGCTTAAAAACGGCGACAGCAACTTGAATGTGACGGCCGTAGGCTCTGGATTTGCTGAGGATGTAGATAAGTTGATACCGTTTGTTGACCGCGCTGAAAAGAACGCTAAAACCGTCATGGACCAGCAGAAAATTTTGACACAGGTAGGTAGCGCTTTGCGCGCCATTAACCGCCAGTCTTCTGATTTGCTAGAAGTGGCCGAGACCATATCTTCTTTGAAATTGCAACAAAATGCGCCTTCTGCTGAAATTTCTGCATCGGGGCAATTGGTGATGTTGACGCAGCGTATTGGTAAGTCGGCTAACGAGTTTTTAACCATGGAAGGCGTCAGCCCAGAGGCCGTATTCTTGTTGGGTAAAGATTTGAATTCATTCAAAGAAATTGCCCAAGGCTTGCAGGACGGAAGCGCCGAATTGCGCTTGGCAGCCTCCAAAGACGCCCAGACGCGCGAGCGGTTGGACGCTCTTCTTAAGTTGTATGAGCAAACACGTGGTCAAGCGGGTGCCATTTTGGGTAACTTGCAAGGTCTGGTGTCAGCGCGCGAAGCGCAGTCGGCCATCATTGCGGATTCTGAGCCATTGCGTCGCCAACTAGAGGATTTGCAGGGGCGATTGTCTGCTGAATCGGGTCTGGGTGGATTAGCAATTGCCGGATTGTTTTTAGCAGGTTTACTGGCCTTGCTAGCTGCAGGCGGCCTAGCCAATGTGCAGCTGCAAGACAGTCGCAAGCGCCAAGGCGTAGCTGAGGGCCAGCGGTTAATGGCTGAGGGCCAAGAACAAGAAGCCAAGCGAGTAAACGACGCTAACCAAGCTGCTATTTTGCGATTGATGAACGAATTGCAGTCTGTGGCGGAAGGTGATTTGACCCAGGAAGCTACGGTTACCGAAGATATTACCGGCGCTATTGCCGACTCGGTGAACTACACCGTAGAAGAGTTGCGCTCATTGGTGGGCAACGTACAAAACACGGCAACACGCGTAGCGCAAACTACAGCGGCAGTGGAAGGTACCTCAACCGAATTGTTGGCGGCCTCTACAGAACAGTTGCGCGAAATTCGCGAAACGGGTCAGTCGGTACTGGAAATGGCTAGCCGCATTAACCAAGTGTCCGCGCAAGCGCAGGAATCAGCATCGGTTGCACGCCAATCGCTGGTTGCAACAGGTTCAGGGTTGGCAGCTGTACAAAACGCGATCGGTGGTATGAACTCCATCCGTGATCAGATTCAAGATACCTCTAAGCGTATTAAACGCCTGGGAGAATCATCTCAAGAGATTGGCGAGATTACCGAGCTGATCTCGGACATTACTGAGCAGACCAACGTGCTGGCGCTGAACGCGGCTATTCAAGCAGCGTCGGCTGGTGAAGCCGGCCGAGGCTTCTCGGTGGTAGCTGAAGAAGTGCAGCGACTGGCTGAACGTTCAGGCGATGCAACCAGACAGATTGCGGCACTGGTAAAAACTATTCAGACCGACACCCAAGACGCGGTGGCCGCTATGGAGCGCTCTACACAGGGTGTAGTGGAAGGTGCCAAGTTGTCTGACAGTGCAGGTACCGCGTTGACCGAGATTGATGCTGTGTCACGCAAATTAGCTGATCTGATTGAGCAAATTTCTCAATCTGCAGCGCGCGAAGCGGATTCTGCAAACGTAGTGGCTGGCAATATTCAGCACATTTTTGCGGTAACCGAGCAAACCGGCGAAGGTACACGATCAACTGCCCAGCAGGTGCGTGACTTGAGCCGTATGGCTGAAGAGCTGCGCCAGTCGGTGTCGCGATTCAAAATCGGCTAATCGAAATCACGCGCGCTTGTTGCTAGCTGTGCACTGAGCGCGTTTCTTATACGAAGATGAGGGCGCTGTTATCCATGCAAAATCTCGATACTGCCACCGCCGCATCAGGACTTGATGTTCATGCAAACGATCTGGGCCCCTTGGCTTGGGTATTAGACGAGTTGCGTAAATCGCTCGACTCCGCCACCAAGGCGTTGCGTCGATATGTTCGCGATGCTGAGTTAGCCCGTGGGTCAGACTTGGCTGCGGTCGATTCTGCCCAGTTGCGTATTTCACGCCAGCAGCTACACCAAGCGGTGGGTGCCCTGGACATGGTGGGGTTTACCGGCCCCGCCATTGTTTTGCGTGCTATGGAAAACGCGGTTCAAAAATTTGTTAACCGTCCTGAGTTATGCACGGAAGCCGCTGCTATAAAAATTGAGCGTGCTAGTTTTGCTTTAACAGGTTTTCTTGAAACAGTGTTGTCTGGTAAATCGCAAACACCGGTAGCGTTGTTTGTGCAATACGCCGAAGTACAAGACATAGCAGGTGCCACGCGCGTGCACCCTGCTGACTTGTGGCCCTACCCATGGCGCTGGATAGCAGTGTCAGATACGGGTGTGGCGTTAATGCCGCTGGACGCCGCAACACGCGGGCAGTTTGATAAAGCTGCTTTACAAGTGATTAAGACATCAGATGCCGCAGCATCGAATGCGTTGGCAGACATTTGTGCAGGTATTGCGCAACAATCTAGCGACACCCCTGAGGGACGTCAATTTACTATTTTTTGGCGCATTGCTGCAGGTTTTTTCCAAGCTTTGGGCTCAGGTAGCTTGGTGGGCGACGTGTATGTCAAGCGCACGGTGTCACGCATTCTCATACAGCTTGCAGTGCATATTAAAGGCGATATGGCGGTGTCAGACCGTCTAGCCCAAGACTTATTGTTCTTTTGCGCCCAAGCCCAGCCTCAAGGCATGGCACCAGTTTTGGGTGAAGTGCGTATGGCGTATGGTTTGGCAGCTTACCCGCCTATTGACTACAGCAAAACACTCTATGGTCAATTTGACCCGGTTTTGTTGGTGCAAGCACGCAAACGCATTACCTCGGTGAAAGAGGCTTGGTCTGGTTTAGCCGCTGGCGATACAGGTAAAGTCAAAGCAGTACAAGATCAGTTTAGTTTGATAGTGGACTCCATTACTAAGCTGCTACCTACAGGTCAGGCACTGTCTAAAGCCTTCACGCATGTAGCCGAGGTGGCAGTAAAAACCGCCCAAGCACCAGAGCCTGCCTTGGGCATGGAAGTCGCGACTGCTATTTTGTACCTTGAGGCAGGATTTGAAGATTTCGATCCTAGCGACCCTGCTGTCACTGACCGTGTCAATCACCTAGCCCAGCGTGTAGAAAACGCTCAACAAGGCGCACAAAACCAAGCCTTAGAGCCATGGATGGAAGAGCTGTACCGACGCGTGAGCGACCGCCAAACGATGGGCAGCGTAGTGGGCGAGCTGAAAACCTCCTTGGCTGAGCTAGAGAAGTCGATGGACCAGTTCTTTCGCGACCCGAAAGACAAGACTGTGTTGTCCAATATACCTTCGCGTTTGGCGCAGATGCGTGGTGTATTGTCTGTGCTGGGGCTAGACCAAGCCTCGCAGGCTGTGTTGCGCATGCGTGACAGCGTGGAAGAAATTTTAGTCACTGAAGTGGACGATGTGCAGGCACGTGCTGCGGGCACCTTCGATAAACTAGGCAATAATTTAGGTGCTTTAGGTTTCTTGATTGACATGCTCAGCTACCAGCCTGTGCTGGCGAAAAAGCTGTTTGTATACGACGATGAGCGCGGTGAGCTTAAGCCTTTGATGGGCCGTGTGAATACACCTATTCCGGCGACAGAGCATCCTGTTGTTGACGCACCTACCAACACACAAGTGTCCATGCCGCCAGCAGCTACTGCGGCTGGGATAGCTGCAGGTGCTGTAGCCGCTGTGGCCACCGCCGCACTATCGCCGTCTGTTGCAGCGCCGTCCGTGGCAGCGCCGCCTGCCGCGGTTGCTGCGGCGCAAGACACTACCGACGACGATGCGGAACTGTTGGATATTTTCCTAGAAGAAGCGCGTGAAGTTGTAGGCAATGGCCAAGCTGCACTCAGTGTGTTAGCTGTTGAACCTAGCAACCTGGCGGAACTCACCACATTGCGCCGTGCTTTCCATACGATCAAAGGCAGCTCGCGCATGGTGGGCCTCAATAGCTTGGGCGATGCAGGTTGGTCGCTGGAGCAAATGCTCAATGCATGGTTGGCTGACCAAAAACCTGCTGACGACGATTTGCGCAATACAGCATCACAAGGTTTGGCGGGCATAGGCCAATGGGTCGATGCCATAGCCGCAGGCCAAGCCCAAGTATGGACAGCGCAGCCTTTCATCGCCAGCGCTGATGCACTGCGCTTACAAGGCAAGTTTTTACCACTGGCTTTGAACGATGTTGCAAGCGTTGAGGCGGCGTCTGCAGCCTCACACCCCGCAGCTATAGGCGCCGCTGTAGCGGTGGCAGGCGGTGCAGTGGCCGCTGGGGCTGTAGTAGCTGCCAGCGATCTCGATTTTGATTTTGAGGGCTTTAATTTAGCTACACCCGCCGACGTGTCCGCAACTGCACCGCTGCAGATGCCAGACGAGATGGTGTTTGATTTGCCTGCGCAAACCGCCGCACTCGATGTAACGCCTGAAGATGCAATCGAATTGATGATGTTTGATGTAGCGCCTTTGCAACCAACAGATCAAGCTGCAGTTCCTGCGCAAAGTGCTACAGATCTGGACTTTGCGTTTGATCTAGCCATGTCTGATCTAGAGTTGAATAACGAGTCACAACCTCAGCTAGCTGCAGGCCGTGTACCGAGTGAAATTCAGGCTCTAAAACAATCTCTTGACCAATTGCCTCAATTGCCAGACTTGGCGTTTACGGCCAATACGCTCACAGTGGATGATGGCCTGTCTAACGTAGACATTGGCAACACAGCTGCTGCGCCTGCTATGTCCGATGATGTGGACTTTGACCTAGACGCTGCGGCATTTGATGTGCCTGTGTCGGTATTTTCTGCTGATGCGTCGACAGTCGATGCTACGACAGAAAACTTGGTGGATGAGGATGAGCTGGCAGCCTTTGAGCGCGCCATGCTAGAGCAAGATGATTTGATGGCAGCACAACCAGAGGCGTTATCTGCAGCACCTCATAGTGTGGACACCATTAGCTTGGATAATTCAAACCTTCAAGCAGACGACGCAACACCGTATTCGCATACCGAAGTGGCAGACTTCACGTCCAGCCCCACACAGTCAATGTTTTTTGCGGATGAAAAGCCCACGGACACAGCACCTGCTGACCTGGGATTTGACCTGGGTATATGGGATACCGCTGCCGCAGTAGGTTCTGTGGCTGCTGCGGGCATGTCAACTGTTGATACCGCTTACGCTGCACCTGCAGATAAAGTGTCGTCAGTGTACGTACCCAACCTACCTGAGCAGGCACCACCCTCAAGCCTGGGCAGCCTTTCGCCCGACGACCAGTTTAAGGCTATTGGTCCTTTGCGCATCAGCTTGCCGCTGTACAACGTGTACCTCAATGAGGCTGATGAATGGTCGCGTCGTTTGGTGACGTGTTTGACCGAATGGTCTATGGAGCCTGGCCAACCATTGCCTAATGATGCCGTGGCTTTTGCCCACTCATTGGCAGGCAGCTCTGCAACAGTAGGTTTCAGTTCAATGTCGGGCTTGGCCCGCAGCTTGGAAAATGCTTTGCAGCACATGCAAAACATATCGGAAGATGGCGCTTACCCAAGCCACGACCATGCGGGTGAGTTTGTTGACGCTGCGCAGGAAATTCGCCGCTTGTTGCACCAGTTTGCAGCCGGCCAATTGCGCGAAGCATCCAGCGCCGTGCAAGCTGGGCTTGACCGCTGTAACCGTGCGCCCGAGGCCAGCACCCAATACCACAGCATGACTGCCACGGTACCATCCGGCTTTGTTAATTTAGATGCAATTAGCCCTGCAACCCATGAAAATACTGCTCAAGCAGCTACTGATTCAATAGCATTGGATACTGCAACTGATTTTGCCTTGCCTTCTGCTTCTGCACCATTGGCGTCTGCGTTTGCTGACCTGGGTGGTGGCGCTAGTGTGACGGTGATCGCGGCAGCAGGTGCTGCTGCATTTGCCGCTATTACTGCGCAAGAAGCGCCGCAAGCTTCTACTGTAGTTGTCCATGAAGCTGTTGCACTGCCTGACCCCGTGGTTGTCGCTACCCCAGTGGTTGAGCCTGTCCCAGCGCCCGTTGTACTAGATACTACAGACCGCTCGCAGTTTACGGCAGTCGGCTTGGTGTTAGCGGGTGCCACGGTGGCCAGCTTAAGCGTCGTGCCGCGCAGTTTGACTGTGCAAGAAACCGAAGACGAGATAGACGTTGAAGATGCGATTGACCCCGACCTGTTTCCTATTTTTGAAGAAGAGGCGCTAGAGCTATTTCCGCAAATGTCCGGCGCACTGCGCCAATGGACTGCCCGGCCTAGTAACACTGGCGCGCGCTCTGAAGTGTTGCGTGGCCTGCACACGCTCAAAGGCAGCGCGCGCCTAGCTGGTGCAATGCGCTTAGGGGAACTCACACATCGCATGGAATCTGCCATTGAGCAGACCTCTGCAGACGACACCACTGCAGCGCAGATTGAACCGTTAACCGCGCTGCTAGACGGCATGCAGGCTAATTTTGACCGTTTGCGTAACCCGCAAGCTGAGCAAGATATTGCGCCCGTCGAGACTGTATCTGTCGCGCCAGCCAGCGTACCGGTTAGTGCGCCCATCAGCGCCATGGCTGCTGCACCCGCAGTTGCTGCCGCAGTTGCAATAGATAAGCCCATTGCAAACCCAGCAACCCTTAATGTTTCGGCCAGGGCGGCATCTCTAACCGCTGTAGCGCCCTTACGCGTGATGGCAGCCAACAGCGGTGCCGCCTTAGTGGCGCATGCTCCGCGCACTAAAGGTAACCAATCAGTGCGTGTGCGCTCTGAACTGCTGGACCGCTTGGTTAACCAAGCCGGCGAGGTGATGATTACCCGCTCGCGCCTAGAGGCCGAGCTGGGCCAACTGCGCGGCTCACTTGGCGACTTGACAGGTAACTTGGACAAGTTACGCATGCAACTGCGCGATATCGAAGTGCAGTCCGAGTCGCAAATGCAGTCGCGCATGGCGCTGGCTAAAGAAACCAGTGCCGAGTTTGACCCGCTAGAGTTTGACCGCTTTACCCGCGTGCAAGAACTTACCCGCATGATGGCCGAGTCGGTGAACGACGTGGCCACCGTGCAGCGCAGTATCCAGCGCACAGTGGAATCGACTGAAGACGACTTGGTAGCCCAAGCCCGTCAAACCCGTGAGCTGCAGCGCGACCTGCTACGCACCCGCATGGTGGAGTTTGAAGGTATTTCTGAGCGCCTGTACCGCGTGGTGCGCCAGGCCGGTAAAGACGCTGGCAAGCAGGTCAAGCTGGACATTTTGGGCGGTTCTATCGAGATGGACCGTGGCGTGCTAGACCGCATGACGCCTGCGTTTGAACATTTGCTGCGCAATTGCGTAGCTCACGGTATCGAAAGTACCGAGGCACGCACCAAAGCAGGCAAAGACGGCAGCGGTCAAATCACCATCAGCTTGCACCAAGAAGGCAACGACATTTCGGTAGAGTTCCGTGACGACGGCGCTGGATTGAACTTGGGTCGCATCCGCGAGCGTGCTACCGCACAAGGTTTGCTCGCCCACGACAAACCACTAGACGACAACGAAGCGGCTAACCTGATTTTCACCCCTGGCTTTACCACTGCCACGCAAGTTACCGAGCTGTCGGGCCGAGGTATCGGCATGGACGTGGTGCGCTCTGAGGTAGTGGCCTTAGGCGGCAGAATCGAGACCTGCACCTCAGCGGGCCTTGGTACTAGCTTTAAACTAGTTATGCCGCTCACCACAGCGGTCACGCAAGTGGTGATGTTGCGCATCGGTAACCTGTCTGTTGGCGTACCCGCCAACTTGGTAGAGAACGTGCGCCGCGCTACCCCCAAAGAATTGCAGGCTGCCTACAACACCGGCACATTTGATGTGTCGGGCGAGGCGTTGCCATTCTTTTGGGCAGGCGCGCTGCTGCAGCACTCGGTTGCCAGCGACCAGCCGCAGGGCAAAACTATCCCTGTGGTGGTGTTTCGCAGCGCGGCGCAGCGCATCGTTACCCACGTGGACGAAGTGCTGGGCAACCAAGAAGTTGTCGTGAAGAACTTGGGTCCTCAGCTGTCCCGTCTACCCGGCATGGCCGGTATGTCGGTGCTGGCATCAGGCGCTGTAGCGTTGATCTACAACCCGGTAGCGTTGGCCGCAGTGTACGGTGCGCAAGCCCGTGCCATGAGTGCAGACAAGGCCGAGTCGCACATACTAGGTGACGCCGTAACCGACGTAGTGTCGCGTGACCTGACGGGTGACGCCGCACCAGTCGTGCCATTGGTACCGGCCAACCCTAAATCCATCTCGGCCCCGCTGGTGCCATTGGTTTTGGTGGTGGACGATTCGATCACAGTGCGCCGCGTGACCCAGCGTCTGCTGGTGCGCGAGGGGTACCGTGTAGCGCTGGCCGCCGATGGCCTGCAGGCACTAGAGCGCTTGGCCGAAGAAATGCCAAGCGTGGTGCTGTCGGATATCGAAATGCCGCGCATGGACGGGTTCGATTTGGTTCGCAACATGAAAGCCGACACACGCTGGGCCAAGCTGCCGATCATTACTATCACCTCGCGCATTGCCGAGAAGCACCGCGAGCATGCTATGTCTTTGGGCGTAGACCACTATCTGGGTAAGCCCTACTCTGAGGAAGAACTGCTTAGCTTGATACGGCGGTATACAACAGCTGAGATGATGGCATCTTAAGAAA
>JAYSWJ010000193.1:0-9305 GCA_043718065.1 Polaromonas sp. | reverse complement strand
CTCCCATGCGTTTAAACCCGAGTATGAAGCCTTACAAAAACGCGGCATCCCCAAGATCGCCGGCACTGGTCATCCTTGCCCGTAAGCTGCTGCGTATTCCTTGTCGATATGGAAATCGGGCCAGCCCTTTGATGCGTGCAGGGTGGGACAAAAACCTCAAAACACACCCAAAATGGCTTGACTTGCAACATAGAACCTCGCTTCGGGGGAAATAACGAGCCTCGCGCAAGCGCTCAAACATCTAAATTTCTAATCCCCTGCGCTCCGTTCCTCGAGCCCGGGGCTCGAATCGGTGGCGATAGGGCTACGCCACAGCCGGTCGCTTGTAGTGGGCTGGGGTTTCGTTCGGCGGTGGTTACAGAAATTAGATCGCCACTCCTCTGCCAGCAACCACGCAAGTGGAGCTCAGCAACGTTCGGTGTGCCTATGACAAACAATAAAGGGCCGCAGGTCCGTTTGGCATGGGCATGCCGTGCGGTGCTGTGTGACCGCGAGGTGCCAGGACAGCAAGAGGCCAACGAACGAAACAACGCTACACAACCACGACGCGCTAGAACAGTAAAAAGACCAACGAACTATGTACTACTGTTTGACCACGAGATGCGTGGCTAGAGTTAAACCCTCCGACGCGCACGCTAACCAAGCGACTAACTCAAAGCGAGCTATTTTTATCTGCTGCAGCAAGATTTACCGCATCTGCCGTCTTAAACCTGCGCTGCGTAAACACCACTGCTGCCAACAGCACCGCCAGCGCACCCCAAGCCCATAGCTGGCCTTGGTACAGCGCCAGCAGCACAAAGCGTACTTGGTGGCCACCGTCGGTAAAGGCAGTAATTTGGCCTAAGCCTTGTGCGTTGAACGACGGCGTTTTTAAAGCCAGGTCGGTGTACAGCGGCGCTAGGTGTGATGACACTAGCAAGAAGGTGATGATGACCGGAATACCCGCCAGCACCGCGCGAAACACATTGCCCCGCAGCATCAGCACCGACAGCGACATCACCGAGATTACGTTAGGCAAGTCGCCCAGTGGCAGCACTTTGTTGCCCGGCAAAATCAGCGCAATAACAATGGCCAGCGCCATCAAAATCAGCCCCGTCATGATGACCGATTTATGTCCCATTAAAAACCCCGTGTCCAGTGCCACGATCAGGTTTTTACGGGTGGGAAAGCGCCGCGCCACTTGGTCACGCAGGGCGGTGGTAATAGGCATCATGGCCTCGCCGATCAGGCCTGCGCACTTGGGTAAGATAAACATGACCGCGGCAATGTGTACGCCCAGCTCTAGCGTGGCTTTGATGCCGTAGCCTGCCGACAAGCCCAGCGCCAAGCCCATCAGCAGGCCAATTACCGTGGGTTCGCTTAGCAAGCTTACCCAAGTAATTTTGTGCGATGTGCCGTCATCTGCATGGCTTTTTTTAGAGGCGGCCTCTGGGTTGTAGTGGATGCTTTTAACCCACGGCGTGCGCTGCAGCAGCCAGTCCATGCAGGCGGTGTAGGGCACGATACCGTTGACCGATACGGGCGACGCCGATATGCCCTTCAAGCCAATTTCACGCTCAATATCTGGTGCGGTCCACTCGGTCATTTTGAAGCAGTACACCGCCAGTAGCACCACGCTAGACAATCCCAGCGCCATGCTGCCCGTGGTGGTCATTACCAGCGCGCCCAGCAGCGCAAAGTGCCAGTAGTTCCAAATATCAATGTAGATGGTGCGCGTAAGGCCCGTGGCCAGCATGGCGATGTTAACCACCAACACCAGCGGTATCGAGATAACCGCCAAAGGCGACGCCCAGGTAATAGCGGCCAGTGGCGGCCAGCCTACGTCCAGCACCGGAAAGCTAAGCCCGCGCACTTGCGATAGCTGCTGCACCGCCGGGCTGATGTTATCCACAAAAAAGTTAAACGCAATAAACACCCCGGCAAAGCCCGCTGCCAGCGACACCGTGCTAAGCACCGCGCGCTGCACAGGCAGCCGCACCGCCAGCGCAATAGCAAAAATGATGACTGGCAGCATGACGTAGGCCTTGAAGGCGAAAAAGCTGTTTAGCAGGGTTTGAAATGCGTCCATAAAGTCGTTTTTTAATCCAAGGCAATCTGTTGATTGTGCGTGATTGCGCGCAGGCTACAGCCATGTAAGTCAAACTTAGTAAGATTTCAATGGCTAAAAACCACGCGCTTAGAACCAGCGACAATCGTGCCTTCAGTTTAACCAGAAGTTACTAGCTTCAGAAAGCCCCGCCATGACCGCAACCCCCGCGATGTACGCCACCTCAGTGCCTGTTTTGCAGCAAATCTTAGGCGGCCTAGATGCCGTGCTGGCCAAGGCCGACACCCACGCCACGGCTAAAAGCATCGACCCCAACGCGCTGCTGCAAGCACGCTTGTTTCCCGACATGTTCCAGCTGGTGCGCCAAGTGCAAGTGGCCTGCGACTTTGCCAAAGGCGCTGCAGCGCGCCTGGCCGGTGTAGACGTACCCAAAATGGACGACACCGAGACCACCTTTGCCCAGCTGCAAGCACGCATCGCCGCTGTGCAAGCCTTTATGACCACGCTAAAACCCGAGCAGTTTGAAGCAGCCGCCACGCGCGAGATTGTTACCCAAGCAGGTACCCCCAAAGAAAAGCGTTTTACCGGCCAAACCTATCTAGCCCATTACGCCATGCCGCACTTTTATTTTCACGTTACCACCGCGTACAACCTGCTGCGCCATAACGGTGTAGAGCTGAGTAAAAAGGATTTTGTAGGCTCTTTTTAATGTCATTTAGGCTTGTAACCCAAGTAAATCTTGCTCAAGCAGCTATTTAATTAGTAGCAAATTAATTATTTACCAAGGCTGCTGACGGCAGGTGGCAAGCCTTGCCAATGCACGTTAAATTGTGCATTGGCAAAAGCGCCTGCTAGCCAGCTTTTTTATCCCGCGCTTTTTGCATCGCCGCTTCTACCCAGCTGCGTTTTTTGTCTAGCACCTCAGGGTCGGTAATACGGCTGTGGGCGGGCAGGTTGGCTAGTTTGTCTTGCAGGGCTTTGGTGTGTTTTTGGGTTTTATGCTGTTGGCTGCGCTGCTGCAAGTTTAGGTGTAGCTCGTAGTTTTGCAATGCGGTGCTGGCGTCGTGGGCTGTCCAGGCTTGCCAGCCGGTGTGGCCGGGGGTGGCTATTTCTAGTTCTATACAGTCTACCGGGCAGGCGGGTATGCACAGCTCGCAGCCGGTACATGCGGCCTCGATGATGGTGTGCATGGCTTTGTTGGTGCCGATGATGGCGTCTACCGGGCAGGCTTTGATGCACAGGGTGCAGCCTATGCACCACGCCTCGTCGATAAAGGCGACTGCGCGCTCTTGCTCTTGGCCAAAGGCAGGGTTGATGGGGGTGACGGGTCGCTGCGTGATAGCGGCCAGCCGCGCTACGCCTTCTGCGCCACCGGGTGGGCACTGGTTGATGGGCGCGGCTTGGTCCGCTATGGCGTGGGCGTAGCCTGCGCAGTCGGGGTAGCCGCAGCGTTGGCACTGGGTTTGGGGCAACTCTGCGTGCAAGCGCAGCGCCAGTGGGCTAAGCGCTGCGATGGGGGTGGCAACCAGGGTGTCTTCAGCTGCTTGCATGGGTTGTGAGGCTTTCGACAAGCTCAGGCCGAATGGGGGTGGTAATTAGCTTGAGGGCTTGTGCAGATCTACGCGGCGCTTGCTTTGCGCTTGGCGGCCACAGGTTTAGCTGAGGCCGCTTTCTTAACTGCCGCGGTTTTAGCAGGCAACGACTTGGTGGATGCTTTAGCCACAGCCTTAGATTTAGCAGAAGTTACTACATTTTTAATAGCTGCTTGAGCAGGTTCTACGGACTCTAAAGGCTTATTTGCCTTAATTTTTGTGGTCTGCGCCGTATGCGCTTTGGCAATAAAGTCGCGTACCACAGGGTAGGTTACATCGCGCCAGCGGCGGCCGCTGAAGATGCCGTAGTGGCCTGCTCCGGGTACCTCAAAATGCTGCTGCTTAGCCTTGGGCACGCCGCTGCACAGGCTGTGGGCTGCCTCGGTTTGGCCGCTGCCGCTAATGTCGTCTAGCTCACCTTCAACAGTTAAAACAGACGATGTGCTGATGTCTTGTGGGCGCACTCGCTCGGCGTGGCCATCAACTGACTTCACATCCCATGTGCCTTCTACCAGCTTGAATTTTTGAAACACGGTCTCGATGGTGTCGAGGTAATAGTCGGCGTCCATGTCCAGCACAGCGTTGTATTCGTCATAGAAGGCGCGGTGGGCCTCGGCGCTGGCGTCGTCGCCTTTAACCAAGTCTTTAAAAAAGTCAAAATGGCTTTTGGCGTGGTTTTGCGGGTTCATGGCAACAAAGCCGCTATGCTGCAAAAAGCCGGGGTACACGCGGCGGCCTGCGCCGGCAAAGCTGGTGGGCACTTTGTAGATGACGTTATTTTCAAACCAGCTAAACGGTTTGGTGGTGGCCAGGTTGTTCACCGCAGTAGGCGACTTGCGGGCATCAATCGGCCCGCCCATCATGGTCATGCTCAACGGCGTGGTCTCGCCGCGCGATGCCATCAGGCTGACTGCTGCCAGCACGGGCACGGTGGGCTGGCATACGCTCACAACATGGCAGTTGCCATAAATGCCTTGTAGGTGGCGAATAAATTCTTGCACATAGTTCACATAGTCGTCCAGGCCAAACTTGCCTTCGGCCAGGGGCACGGTGCGCGCGTTCTTCCAGTCGGTGATGTACACCTTGTGGCCGCCCAGCATGGTTTTGACGGTGTCGCGCAGCAGCGTGGCGTAGTGGCCCGACAGGGGTGCCACTATCAGCACTGCGGGCTGGCCTTTGAGCTTGGCCAGTGTAGCCACGTCGTCGGTAAAGCGCTTAAAGCGGCGCAGCTCGCAAAATGGTTTGTCGATTTCTATGCGCTCATGGATAGCCACAGGCGATCCGTCAACATCTACAGTTTTGATGCCAAACACTGGTTTTTCGTAGTCTTTACCCAGTCGGTAGGCCAGGCCATAGCCCGCAGCTAGGCGCTGGGCGTAGGGCACCTTGCTAAACGCGCTGCCAGTATTGCCAAAAATCTTGGAGGCGGCTTGCGCGAATTCTGTAAACGGCTCAAGCAATGCGCGTTGGGTTTCGTAGACTTGGTACAGCATGCAGGGCCTTTTTTGTGTGAGAGCGACAATATGGTCGGCAGCAACAACTTTATTTTGTTGCATTGCAGCATTGTACGGATTCGTAACCTGTTTGGGGCTGACAGGGATAAGGGATTACTATCAAAATAGAGGGATTTCTCTAGCGAGCAGTGCATTTAGACCACAAAACGCGTCTTAACGCGATAACTGTGACACACAGTGCCCACTTTGCTTCATCGCAGGTATGATAAAAATATGACCGCACTAGCTCCACAACTGCGCTTGGCCCTGATAGCGCACGACGGCAAAAAGCCTGATATTTTGATTTTGGCCACCGACTTCAAACCTTTTTTAGCCACCTGCAAGCTGTGCGCCACCGGCACTACGGGCAAGCGCATTACAGAGGCCACAGGTTTAAAAGTAGAGCGGTTTCTATCAGGCCCGATGGGCGGCGACCTGCAAATAGGCGCGCGCCTGGCTAGCGGCAAAATTGACGCGGTGATATTTTTACGCGACCCAATGACCCCGCAACCGCATGAGCCTGACATCAACGCCCTGGTGCGCGCCTGCGACGTGCACAACGTGCCCTGCGCTACTAACGTGGCCTCTGCGCAATTGCTGCTGCAGTCGCTGATGGTGGTGGTGAACAGTTAACGCTTTATTACTGGCTAATCCTCAATCTTAAGCACTATTAAATTAGTAGCTGCTAGAGCAGGATTTACTTGGGTTAGAGGGCTAAAAGTATAAAAATATAAGCACCAAAAGTGCTGTAAGCGGCTAGCCTACAAAAATACGCTGAACTTGCCACAAATCAAGTTGTCCGCTATGGTTGTAGTCCATTAACTTTTTAATCGTTAGGATTTAATATGACCGTCGCAAAAATTCTGGAAATAACCGCCAGCAGCAAAAAAAGCTTTGAAGATGCCATTGCCACAGGCATAGCCCGTGCAGCAGAAACCATATCCGACATTCAAGGTGCGTGGGTACAAGACCAGAAGGTAGTGGTCAGTAAAGGCAAAGTCACCGAATACCGCGTAAGCCTGAAGGTTACGTTTGTGCTGGAAGGTGGCAAAAAGAAGTAATGCTATAAATTACATAGCTGCTTGAGCATAATTTACGTGGCTTGCAGGTCAATTATTCATTTAAATTGACTTGCCTTGTGCAAATTCTTCAAGCTCTAGCAGCGCAGGTGCTAGCTGCTGTGCAATAGCCTCTACTTGGGTGGCGGCATCATGGGCTAGCAAACCGCGTTGGCATGACTGCTCCAGTGTGTGGCAAGCATCGGCTACACCTTTAGCGCCAACATTGGCTGCAGCACCTTTGAGCGCATGCGCTGCTAGCGACAGCGCATCGTTGTCGTCTTGGCTTAGCGCATACCGTATCGCTTGCATACGCGTGGGCGCGTCGGCTATAAAAAGCCCAACTACACCGTGCGTCATGCTCAGTTGCGCGTCATCAAACGCTTTAAACTGCTCTAGCTGCGCCCAGTCGATATAGGATGGCGCCTTGTTGACAGCTAAGTCAACAGCCATCGGTAGTGCTCTAGATGCCGCCAGGCCGCTAGTTGCAATAGCTGTTGTACCAGTTGCTGCAACCATCGTGGTTATTGGCGCGCTTGCTATCAAGCTAGCTAAAACGCTAGACAACTCATCGATGCGCAGTGGCTTAGGCAAAAAGCCCTGCATACCTGCGTCTATGCAGCGCTGGCGGTCTTCTTCTAGCACGGAGGCAGTTAACGCAATGATGGGCGGCGTGGCGCTGCCATACTGGGCCAGCAGCTGGCGTGTGGCGGCATAGCCGTCCAGCACTGGCATATTGGCGTCCATCAAAATGGCGGCAAAAGCTTGTGAGTCATCCTGCGTTGCTAACGACTGCGCCACCAACGCCAAGGCCTCTTGTCCATTAGCTGCTGTAGTCCCCTGGTAGCCTAGCTTGGCTAGCATCGCCATGGCTACTTTGAGGTTAATGGCGTTGTCGTCCGCTACCAAAATACGCAGGTTTTTTTGCAACACAGCGGGTACGGGCCTAGGCGTGCGCGTGGCCAGCTGCGCCGCGCCATTGCCCACCAAGGCATCAAATAACTGGGCCGACCTGTAGGGCTTGAGTAAAACAGCATCAAACAAAGCGGCTACCTCGCCCGTAGGGGGTATGCCAGATGTCAGCAGCACAATACGCGCATGCTGCTGCCGCTGGAGCAGCGTTTTACGTACCATCTGGGCAAACGCATAGCCATCCATATCCGGCATGTGCATATCGGTCAGTACTATGTCCACGTTGTTATCGGCCAGCCAGTCTAGTGCGGGCTGGGCGCGCTCAAACAGCGCAGTGTGCATGCCCCAGCGCTGTGCTTGCTTGTCAAAGATGCGCAAGTTCAGCGCAGTGTCGTCTAGCAAGAGTGCCCGCTGACCCTGCAAGCTAACCATGTGAAATGTAGACGATTCTGAAGGCTCCATCGTGTCGGAATAGCCCAAGCGCGCGGTAAACCAAAAGGTAGATCCCTGGCCCAGCGCAGACTCTACCCCTACCGTGCCACCCATCACTTGGGCCAAGCGTTTACAGATGGCCAAACCTAGCCCTGTGCCACCGTAGCGGCGTGCGGTGGATGCGTCCACTTGGGTAAACGACTCGAACAGCGCAGTTTGCCTGTCTGGCGCAATACCTATGCCGGTGTCGCTTACACGAAACTCCAGCAACGCATCTTGCGTCGCCGTAAAGTCTTGCTGCACCTTCACGGCGACTACGATTCTTCCTTCTTCGGTAAATTTAATCGCATTGTTAATAAAGTTCAGCAGCACTTGACGCAGTCGCGTCACATCGCCACGCACCCACTGGGGCACGTCGTCACTGACATCTATCAGCAATGGCAAGTTCTTCTCGCGCGCGCGGCTAGAGGCCATGTCGCAGGCTTCTTCAATAATGGTGACTAGATTTAGCGGCTCGTTTTCTAGCTCCAGCTTGCCGGATTCAATTTTAGAAAAATCTAAAATATCGTTGATCACCCCTAGCAGTTGGTCGCTGGACACGCGCATGGTGTGCACGTAGTCTTTCTGCTCGTGGTTTAGTGCCGTGTCCGAGAGCAAGGCGGTCATGCCTACTACACCGTTCAGTGGTGTGCGAATCTCGTGGCTCATAGTGGCTAAAAATGATGCTTTGGCACGCGCTGCTGCCAGCGCATCCTCGCGCGAAGCTTCCAGCTCTTGGGTACGCTGTATGACGCGCTCTTCTAAATGCTCGTTGGCATCGCGCAGCGCAGCAGCTTGCTGCTCAATCTCGAACCGCTTGGACACGATTTCTAGCGCGCTGTTGTGCATGGCAGCAGACAGCGTGCGCACTTCGGCAATTTTGGCGCTGCGCTGCACTTGGGGAACTTGGCCTTGGCCCAGCTCTGCGGCGGCCTGCGTCAGGCGTGCAAACCTGTGGCTTAGGCTGTAGGCAAATAAGGTAGCAGCCAGTGCGCCTAGCACCAGCACGGCTAGGGTGACGTACACCGACTGCTGAATAGACTTGCGCGTCTCACCCGCAAAATCTTCGTCTGGCGCGGCCACAATCATGGTCCAGCGCAAGCCCTGCGACGCACCAAACGGACGTACTGCGGCAATCAGGTTATTGTCCTGCGCAGTGTTCAGGTTAGAAGGCATCTCTAGGTTAGCCCCAGCAGGGCCTGCATTTTTTTGTGGCTGCAAAGCGGCAAAGGCTGCATAAGCTTGGCGCATCGTAGCGTTGGCGCTTTCATTGGGTTTTAGTCGCACCAGTTTGTTATCTATCGATTTAAATAAGTCTTCGGCAGTAGACGTGGCCACCAAGTAGCCTTGTTCGTCAATCAGCATGGCCACGCCGTTAGCGCTGATTTTTTGTGCCTGCAGGCGCTGCGTGAGTGCTCTTAAATAGAGGTCGGCACCTACCACGCCAGTGACCGTGCCATCTGGGCCGTACACCGGCTGGGCCAGCGTGATCAGCAATTGCCCGGTCGATGCGGACGGGTACACCGTAGTGAAGGTACGATTTTTTTGATTAACGGCGGCTAGGTACCACGGGCGCTGGCGCGGGTCGTAGGTCTGCGTTTCTGGCGGTAGCTCTGCGCTGCGGTCTAGCGCCTGCAGCGCGGTGAAGTAGCGCCTGCTCATCACATCAAAAGGTTTGACATGCACCTTGACTGTATCAGCGGCGTTACCCGTAGCGGTGCCTGCTATTTGC
>JAYSWJ010000192.1:0-9327 GCA_043718065.1 Polaromonas sp. | reverse complement strand
CGGCATTGGCGGTACAAGCCCGCAGCGGCGGCGTAATCGTCCCGTGTTGGCTCTGGCAGCCAGTTAAAGGCACCCAACAGCAGCGCAATACGCTTGGCCTCGTTGTCGTTTTCAAGCCCTAGCAAAATCTCGGTAAAAACTAATCCCGGCAGTGCTATAGGCTCGTTATCTGCAATAGCACGCACGAGACGCTCAGCTTGCGGCGAGGGGTATCCATTAAAAAAATCTATCCAAACAGAGGTGTCAACAACCATAAAACTGCAAGTCCTTAAACCGGCTCTGCAGCTGACCTGCTAGTGCGCAGAGCATCTAAATCGCCCTGCCACGCCACTTTGCCGCGCAGGCTTAGCAGTTGCCTGCGCATCAAAGCACGCGAAAGCTCAGCCAAAGCGGCATTAACCGCAGCCTTTTTGCTGGCAAAATTGCCCAAGCTCATCACTTGGTCCAGCACATCGTCATCTAATTCAACATGTGTGCGCATAATTACATTCTTGATGTGACTAAATTTAAATTTTTTATGTGACATGATTTTAGCACGTTTGGTGCCAGCCACAGTGCAAAACTTCAGCTGGCTTGTTGCGCAGCCAACCACTCTTTAGGCGAATAAATATTCAAGCCGCTGCGGCGAAAATCTTTACCATTGCGCGTAATCACAGCATTCAAGCCGCAGTTAATAGCCGCGTGGCACAGCACCGCATCTTCAAAATCAGCCAGCGGGCTGGCAATCGCGTCGGTAATGACTGCCCGTGTTACAGGTGCAACGTCGCACAAGTCTAGCAAGACAGACAGTAGCTTGCGCGAGGCTTTGGCCCCCAGCGTTTTAGCTGCTAGATAGTCAATCGTAGTAATGGTAGTGGCACAGACAAACGCTGTTAGCTCACCTTGTTCTACCCGTTGCAAAATTTGCCGAGCGTCGTCTACAAACAATTCTCTTTTTAGCAAGGCATCCAAAATCACATTGGTGTCTAGCAGCACCGCAGGCCGCATTTCAAACGTCTGCCCCGCTATCTTACTGCGCGTCATCGGTACTTAGCCTCTAAATGTTTTTTATAGTCTTGTTCGTCCAGTGGCAGCCCTGCCAAAGCGCCTACCAGTTGGTCGGTTTTAGACGGCCGCGCTGTAGCTGCAGTGGCAGCGTGAGGCGACTGTCTGCCCAAGGCGCTGAAGTACGCAGCGACTAGTTCAGACACGGAGCGCCCCTCTTGCGCGGCATACACTTTTGCATTGGCAATCAGACTATCGTCTAAGCGTAGAGTTAGTTTAGTGTTCATGCATGTATCTTTGCCGTACAGTTTTTTATAATTCTACGTCAAGCTGTTGTTTGATGAGTTGATTGGCCGGTTTCACGACGCTGGCAGTCAGCACAACAGATTAACGCTAGAGGTCGTTTTTGCTTTGAGATTGGGATAAAAACAGGCGGCTGGCTGCCGCTTTGGCTGCTTCGCGCTGCACTTCGTCTGCGGCATTCAATTGGCTGTAGGTGCCGTGCAGCATTTTTTGCGTCAGGCCACGACTAAGTGCTTCTAGCACTGCGTCGATGTTCTCGCCTTTGGCTAGTAACTTTTTAGCGCGTGCTATTTCTAGCGCGCGCCATTCATCGGTTTGCGCGTTCAGTTGCTGAATCAATGGCACGCTGCCGCCTACGCTGCGTTGGCCCATCCAGTGCATAAAGTCGACCACGCCTGCGTCTACGATGGCCTCGGCTTGGGCTACGGCGGCTTGGCGGCTGGCTTGGGCGGTTTGCACTGCGCTGGCCAGGTCGTCTACGGTGTACAGGTACACGTCTTCCAGCGCTTTCACCTCGGGTTCAATGTCACGCGGCACGGCTAGGTCTACCATAAAGATGGGGCGATGTTTGCGCGCCTTTACCGCCCGTTCTACCGCGCCCAAACCAATGATGGGCAGGGTGCTGGCGGTGCAGCTGACGACAGCGTCAAATTCGTGCAGGCGGCTGGGCAGCTCGCTTAAATGCATCGTTTGTGCGTTGGCAAATTTGGCGGCTAGCAGCTCGCCACGTTCAATGGTGCGGTTAGCGATAACGATGCGCGCTGGATTTTTGGCCGCAAAATGCGTAGCGGCCAGCTCAATCATCTCGCCTGCGCCCACCAGCAGCACGTTAATTTTGCTGAGGTCTTCAAACAGCTGCCCACACAGGCGCACCGCTGCGGCGGCCATGCTGATGCTGTGCGCGCCAATCTCGGTGTGGGTGCGCACGTCTTTGGCCACTGCAAAGCTGCGCTGAAACAACTGGTGCAGCGTGCTGCCGATAGCGCCTGCGTCCTCGGCTGCGCGTACGGCGTCTTTCATTTGGCCCAAAATCTGCGGCTCGCCTAACACCATTGAATCCAATCCGCTGGCCACCCGAAAGGCGTGGCGCGCGGCTTCGCCCTCTAGCAAATTGTAGGTGTGGCCTTGCAGCGCCTGTGCAGTTAGCCCGCCGCTGGTGGCCAGCCAGTGCAGTGCGTCGCCCGACTGCACGGCGTTGCTGGCACCATAAATCTCGGTGCGGTTGCAGGTAGACACCAAGGCCAGCTCAGGCTGGTCTAAACCAGAGCCTGCGCGGCTTTGCAGGGCCGTGCGCAGGCCCGCCAAAGTGGGTGATAACTGGTCTAACGCAAACGCGAATCTACCGCGCACGTCCAGCGGCGCGGTGTTGTGATTAATGCCAAGGGCCCAAACAGACATCCTTGCATTATAAAATGTGCAGGAAAATCAAGTACTTAAATAACAACATTCCCGCCGATTACCCCATCCATGGACTTTTTAGACGCTGCTAACCACTTGCTGAACTTTTTTGCGCCTGCAGCGGCTGTGGCGTTGCTGGTTGTGCTAGCAAGCCGTTTTTTTAAGAAAAATAGGCCAGTAACCCAAGCAATACCTGCTCAAGCAGCTATTAATTTTATAGTGTGCTCGGCGGTTACTATGGCAGGTTTGTGGGTTTTTGGCCGCGACGCCAAGATGGCCACCTACATCGCCATGGTAGTGGCTAGCGGCACGGTGCAGTGGGTGCTGATGGGGCTGTGGCGCAAATAATCGGCCCACGGGCTGGACGCGCACCCAGTTCTACCAGTCCACCAAACTGAGCCCCACGCTCGGCACGTTGCGTTTAACGTTGTAGTCGACCAGGCTATCGCCATACCCGCTGAACAACTGGGTATGAAAGCGCAAACCGCTGTTGGTGCTGCCTAGGCTGCGCAAATATTCAAGTTTTACCGACCCACGGCCTTGGCTTTTTAAGGCGTGGCGCACGGTCAGGCCCAGTGTGTGGGCCGTTATGTCTTTGTTTTTGCCAGTGTCAAAGCTCCATCTACCGGCCAGCTCGGCGCGGCCAATAAAGTTGCTGATGTCGGGGTTGTCGTCTTTGTCAGCGCGCTCGCTAATGCGGTCCCACACGCGCGCTTGCAGCGTAAAACGGTCGCCGTTGCTGGCAATTTTGTCGGCGGCGGCCATCACGTAAGCGCGGTTCCAGCTGCGCGATAAGGGTTTGCTTTGGCCGTTGGACTGGTGCACGACGCCCGTGCCTGTCATGCGGTAAGTCCAGCCGCCGGGCAGCGCCAGCGCGTGTGGGTACACGTAGATCAGCTCAGGCTCATGGTCGGTTACGCGAAACGGGCGCGAGATAGTGCTGTTAAACAATTGCCAGTAGCTTTGCTGGCTGTAGCCAAACCAAATCGAATCACGCAGCGCATCGTCCCCACCCCGCAGCAGGCCCGAGGCGATTTTGGTGCGCACGCTGAGGTTGATTTTCAGCTCCGAGCTGCTGTAGTCTGTCGCCGTGGCAGGCTGTCCGTTGCTGGGCGAGTTAGGCTGCGAGTTAACGTTATTGGCCGCAGTGACGGCCAAACTCATGGGCCGGTAGCCGCGAATCTCCAGCGCCTCGCGGGCGCTGGCGTGGTCTAGGTCCCAAAACCGCGTAATCTCGCTGGGTTGGGTGGCCGCGCGCTGGGCGGGGGTGAGCGCGGCGGCAGGTGCCTCTGGGTTTAAGGCCGGGGTGTTTGCGACAGGGGGCTGTAGTGGGCTTGTGGCTGTCGTACCATTGCTCGTGCTAGCAGAGGCAGCTTGGCTGCTAGAGGGCGACTGTGCTGGCATGCCTTGTGTCTTAGGCAGCAAGGCGTCTTGGCGTTGCGCCCAGTTGTCGTAACAGGCTAGGCGCGTGTTGCTGTCTACTATGCTGGCGCATACCGACGGGTTGGTTTGTGCCGCCAGGCCGGTGCTGGCCAGCAGGGCGGTGATCGCCCAAATATTGTTTTTCATCGCCGCATTTTACGCAGCGCATTGCATCCTAGTGGCCCTAGCAGGTTTACGGCGTTACAGTTTTAGGCGCTTGCGCTAAAGCGGGGTCGAGGGTAACGCGCAGCTTGCCGTCTACCACGCGCACATCGACAAGGCCCATCTTAGCCAGCTTTTCTGCCTGGCCATTTTCAAAGCTGTAGATCGGCGTACGCTGCAGCGCCACTTGCGCTAGGACAGAGCCGTACTGCGTGGCTACCTGCGTCACATTGGCAGACACGCCGCGCAGTTGCAGATCCGCAATCTTGGTATCGTCTAAAAATATCTCGCCAGTGGAAGGCTGGTAGCGCGGTTTGGCGGTGATCACCGCAGTACCCGTGACGGGCTGTTGCAGCAAGGTGATAGCGGTGTCAAACGCCATGGTGATACGGTCAGAGTTTTCTGCCAGCGACACCTTGGGATTTAGCAGTTTGATGCAGGTGACAGGGGTGGGGCAGTTTTCTTGCGGAAACTTCGGTGCAATGGCGCTTTGAATTTGCGATGCTGAAAAATCGAGCGTAAGTCTACCGTTGGTGTAGCCGCAGCCGCCCAAGTTGGCCACTACAGCGCACGCGGCTAGTAACAAAAAGATAATGCGATGGGTCATGCACACCATCATCGCAGAAACTGCAGTCAGGTCATGGAGTCAGGCAACGCGCTTAGGCAACGCGCTTGCCTGTCTCAGTATGAAAGTGGTGCACACGGTCGGCGCGGGGCTGCACGTACAAAATTTGGCCAATGCTGGGTGACACGGTAGACTCTTCGGCGCGCACGATCAAATGCTCATCACCTATCTTGCAGTACAGCAAGCGTTCAGCGCCCAGCATTTCGATAGACTCGACTGTCACTTGCCAGGCCCCATCCTCGTTACCGCTGCCTATCTCTAAATGCTCAGGCCGTATGCCCAGCGTGTGGCCCGCCTGCGCACCGGGCACATTTTCTAGCAAGTTCATCGGGGGTGATCCGATAAAGCTGGCCACAAACACACTGGCAGGGCGGTGGTACACCTCGTCGGGCGTACCAAATTGCTCTACGTTGCCACCGTTTAACACCAACATGCGCTGCGCCAGTGTCATCGCTTCGACTTGGTCGTGGGTAACAAACAAACTGGTAATGCCCAGCTCACGGTGCAGTTTTTGAATTTGCAAACGGGTGGACGCACGCAGCTTAGCGTCTAGGTTACTCAGCGGTTCGTCAAATAAAAACACCTGCGGCTTGCGCACAATAGCGCGGCCCATGGCTACGCGCTGGCGCTGCCCGCCCGACAGTTCGCGGGGTTTGCGTTCTAGGTAAGTGCCCAGTTCCAGCATAGCGGCGGCTTTGTCCACGCGGGCTTTGATCTCGGCCTCGGGTACTTTGGCAATCTTCAGGCCGTAAGCCATATTCTCAAACACGCTCATGTGCGGGTACAGCGCATAGTTCTGAAACACCATCGCAATGTCGCGGTCAGACGGCTCTAGGTCATTCACCACCTTGCCGCCAATGCTGACAGTGCCTTCGGTAATTTCTTCTAGGCCCGCAATCATGCGCAGTAGCGTAGATTTGCCGCAGCCCGATGGGCCAACTATCACGATGAACTCACCATCTTTAAATTCAGCGCTCACCCCGTGAATCACCTGGTTGGCTTTGGGGCCTTTGCCGTAGCGTTTGATGATGTTGTGTAGTGTGATGGCTGCCATGTGTAGTTGCCTGAAATTTTTTAAATCGGACTTCCGGACGCGAAGGGCGCTAAGGTTGCGCGAAGGACGCTAAGGTTGCGCGAAGGACGCTAAGGTTGCGCGAAGGACGCTAAAGAAGATAAAAAAGAAAAAAAGAAAAATTTAAGTGGAGATTAATTTAATTTTTAAGTATTCAAGTTGATGATTTTTTGGTTTTCATTTTGAATTTATTTTTCGCGTCCTTCGCGCAACCTTAGCGCCCTTCGCGTCCGGCAGTCCGCATTAAACCCGTAAATAATCTCACTTCTCAGTATCAACAAGCCCCTTAACAAACCATTTTTGCATCAGCATCACCACCAGCGCTGGTGGGATCATTGCCAGCAGTGCAGTGGCCATCACCACGTTCCATTCGGTTTGCGCGTCGCCGCCAGAGATCATGCGTTTGATGCCGATGACTACGGGGTACATGTTCTCGTTGGTGGTGATGAGCAGTGGCCACAGGTACTGGTTCCAGCCGTAGATAAACTGAATCACAAACAGCGCGGCCATGGATGTTTTAGACAGTGGCACCAAGATGTCGATAAAAAACCGCATGGGCCCCGCCCCGTCCATGCGCGCTGCTTCGGTCAGCTCCTCAGGCACGGTTAAAAAGAACTGGCGGAATAAGAAGGTAGCGGTGGCTGATGCTATCAAAGGCACGGTAAGGCCTGCGTAACTGTTAAGCAGGCCCAAGTCAGCCACCACTTTGTAGGTAGGCAATATGCGCACCTCGACAGGCAGCATCAAGGTAACAAAAATGGCCCAAAAGAAAAACATGCGAAACGGAAAGCGAAAGTACACGATGGCAAAAGCCGACAGCAGCGATATAGCGATTTTGCCCAGCGCAATGACCAATGCGGTGATGGCGCTGACCACCATCATTTGGCCCACGGGAGCTTTGGATCCATTGCCACCGCCCGTGCCGTTCCATGCAACGGTGTAGTTCTCTACCAGGTGCGACCCGGGCCACAGCGGCATGGGCGCTTTGATAATGGTGTCTACCGTGTGGGTAGATGCTACAAAGGTAAGGTACAGCGGGAAGGCAACAATCAGCACGCCAATGATCAACACGGCGTGCGACAGGGCTGTGAGCCAAGGGCGGCGTTCAACCATGCTAATAGTTTACTTTCTTCTCAACAAAGCGAAACTGCACTACCGTCAGCGCCACTACTATTACCATCAAGATTACCGACTGCGAGGCAGAGCCGCCCAAGTCCATGGCTTTGAAGCCGTCGTAGTACACCTTGTAGACCAAAATAGACGTGTCCTTGCCCGGCCCACCTTCGGTGGCGGCGTCAATGATGCCAAAGGTGTCAAAAAACGCATAAACAATGTTGATGACCAACAAGAAAAATGTGGTGGGCGACAGCAGCGGAAACACGATAGTCCAAAAGCGCCGCCAAGGCCGCGCACCATCGATAGCGGCGGCCTCAATCAGCGATTTAGGAATGCTTTGCAAACCCGCTAGAAAAAACAAAAAGTTATACGAAATTTGCTTCCACACTGCCGCCATCACCACCAGCGTCATAGCCTGCCCACCATTGAGCAGGTGGTTCCACTCGATGCCCATAGACCGCAGCCAAAACGACACCACCCCCACGCTGGGCGCAAACATAAAAAGCCACAATACACCCGCCACAGCGGGGGCCACCGCGTAGGGCCAGATGAGCAAAGTCTTATAAACCAACGCACCTTTAACAATGCGATCAGCGAACACCGCCAGCAACAGCGAAATGCTGATACCCAGCACGGCTACCAAGGTAGAAAACACGGCGGTGGTAAAAAACGATGCGAGGTAGGTGGGGTCGTTCCACAAATTGCGAAAGTTCTCTAACCCCACGTACTCTACCGACGTACCAAACGCATTGGACTGCTGCACCGACTGCAGCAATGCCTGCGCTGCAGGCCAGAAGAAAAAAACTGCAATCACCACCACCTGCGGTGCAATCAGCACCCAAGGCAAACACGATGATTTAAAAAATACACGTTTATCCATGAAAGCAGTTTAGTCCAGTAGCTTGTTAACAGCAGACTTAGAGCACGCTTACTTGTTAGCCTTCTCAAAACGCTCTAGCAAGTCGTTGCCACGCGACACGATAGAGTCCAGCGCTTCTTTGCCGGTTTTCTTGCCAGCCCATACTTGCTCAAGCTCTTCGTCCTCAATGGTGCGAATCTGCACGTAGTTGCCCAAGCGAATGCCGCGTGACTTTTCGGTGGTTTTGCGGATCATTTGGTTGACACCCACATCGGTACCCGGGTTCTTTTGGTAAAAACCGGAGTCTTCCGTCAGCTTGAATGCAGCCGTGGTAATGGGCAAGTAGCCCGTGCGCTGGTGCAGCGCTGCCTGTACATCAGGCTTAGACAGGTAGCTAAAAAACTGCGCAATGCCTTTGTACTCATCAGCTTTTTTACCTGCCATCACCCACAAACTAGCGCCGCCAATCACCGTGTTTTGCGGTGCACCGGGTACATCGGGGTAGTAAGGCAGGGGTGCTAGGGCGTAGCTGAATTTTGCGTTTTTGGCTACGTTGCCATAAAAGCCGGTGGAGGTGGGCATCATAGCGCATTCGCCTGAGATAAAGCTGGCCTCAGGCACGTTCGAGCGGCCTTTGTACACAAACAAACCTTGCTGGGCCATGTTGGCCAGGTTGTCAATATGGCGAATGTGCAGCGGAGAGTTTACCTTCATGCGTGCGTCTGCGCCTTGCATGCCGTTGCCTTTGGTGGCAAATTCAGCGTTGTGCCAAGCCGAGAAGCTCTCTAGCTGGGTCCAGCCCTGCCACGACGTGGTGAACGGGCATTTGTGGCCGCTGGCTTTAAGCTTGGCGGCGGCTAACGCTACCTCGGGCCATGTGCTGGGCAGCTTGGTGGTGTCGATGCCCGCTGCCTTGAAGGCGTCTTTGTTAATGTAGAAAACGGTGGTGGAGCTGTTAAACGGAAAACTCAGCATCTCGCCACTGGGCGAGGTGTAGTAGCCAGCCACGGCGGACACAAAGGTTTTAGGGTCAAACTTTTCGCCAGCGTCTTTCATGATTTTGCCTACTGGCACCGTCACACCTTTGTTAGACATCATGGTGGCCGTACCCACTTCAAACACTTGCAACACGTGCGGTGCGTTGCCTGCGCGAAAAGCCGCTACGGCTGCGGTAAACGACTCGGTGTAGGTGCCTTTGAAAGTCGGCACTATTTTGTAGGCTTTTTGTGAAGCATTAAAGTTGTTGGCTAGGTCGTTGACTACTTCGTTATTGACCGCCGTCATAGAGTGCCACCACTGGATCTCGGTTTGGGCGTAGGCGGGTACAGACGCTGCAGCGGCAAGGGCTAGGGCGGTTAAGCGCAATTTCATGGGAAAAACTCCGAT
>JAYSWJ010000191.1:0-9426 GCA_043718065.1 Polaromonas sp. | reverse complement strand
TTAACGTGATAGCTTGGCCGTTTTGGTTCAGTGTCATCAGTACGTTCATGTCGCGCTTAGGGCCGCCAATGCCCAGTTGTGTACCGTAGGCCATGCCGTACAGCAGGTGGGTCATGTCGTTCTCGCCCGACAGCAGCTTGTCGCGCACGCTGGCCCAGCTGGCCTCTTTGCTGGGAATAATTCTGACACCGTATTTTTGGTCAATGCCCAGCACAGATGCCATCACAATACTGGCGCAATCGGTCAGCGGAATAAAGCCAATTTTTACTTCCTTTTTCTCCGGTGCGTCTGAGCCTTGGGCATACACCACGCTGTGCAGTGCGGGCGATATGCCCAGGGTGCCTACTGCACCCACTTGCAAAATACGGCGGCGGCTTAGTTTGGCTTGGTGCAAGTTGTTCATAAATAGCTCCATCAAATTAAATTCAAAACTAAAAAACAAAAAAGGCGCTCTCTGCAGCAAACAGGTATGTCCTTTGCAGGTTGCCTTTGTTTGCGCCGAGAACGCCTTCGTTCTGGGATGACTCGTTTGCATGCGCGCCGTTGCACAAGCTGGAGAATCAGTGGGTCGTCTATGACCTTGTAATACCTGTAGCTAGATCTGTGCCAATTAGGTGCACCTAGGTGGTGCGTTAGATCCGGGCTAGGAGCTGCCCAAGATGTTGGAGTGCAGCAAGTTTTAAGAAAGTTCGTACACTAGCCCTTTACAAATTGCTCGTCCGAGCCACACTAGGAGTTACACATGCTTAAGGGAAAAACAGCGCTGGTCACAGGTTCCACCAGCGGTATTGGATTAGGTATAGCCAAAGCACTGGCTAAACAAGGCGCTAATATTATTTTGAATGGCTTTGGCGATGCCCAAGGCCCTAAAAACGAAGTGGCAGCGTCGGGCGTTAAGGTGGGCTACCACAGTGCAGATATGAGCAAGCCCGCCGAAATCGAGGCCTTGGTGCAGTATGCGGCTGTCGAGTTTGGTGGCGTGGATATTTTGGTTAACAACGCAGGCATCCAACATGTAGCGCCGATTGAGAGCTTTCCTGTAGAAAAATGGGACGCCATCATTGCTATCAACATGAGCTCAGCATTTCATGCCATGCGCTTAGTGATCCCAGGCATGCGCGCCAAAAACTGGGGCCGCGTGATCAGCATCGCCTCGGCGCATGGCTTGGTAGGCTCGGCCAACAAGGTGGCTTATGTCGCAGCCAAGCACGGTATCGTAGGCATAACTAAAGTGGTGGCGCTAGAGACGGCAACCACCGGCGTGACAGTCAACGCCATATGCCCCGGCTGGGTGCTTACGCCACTGGTGCAAAAACAAATTGACGACCGCGCTGCTAACGGAAAAATCACTGTCGAGCAAGCCACCAAAGAACTGTTGGGCGAGAAAGAACCTTCACTGCAGTTCACCACTACCGAACAATTGGGTGAGCTGGCTGTGTTTATGTGTTCGCCTGCAGCAGACAACATTCGCGGTGTGGCATGGGCAGCAGATGGCGGCTGGACAGCGCAATAGCACTGACTTTAACGGCACAAAGCGTAGCTTAGATTTGGTGCGCCAGCAGCCTTGCAGCTGTACCAGCATGTGATTGCCGACGTAGCGCACCTACCTGTGCTGTAGGTAGTGTCAGCATTGCATTTTGTGGTGGATCTGACACTGGGCATGGGTGAGGTGGTGCACGACTATTTAAAGGACTTGGCATGAGCACTAAAAAACCAGAGGCTAAAACCGCGGTAAAACCGTTGGCTAAAAAACCGTCCAACCCGTTGCACAAAAGAAGTCTTTTGTCCAGCAGGCCGCGCGCTACCAACGCGTAGCCCTGATGCTGCAGGGTGGCGGTGCACTGGGATCGTACCAAGTGGGTGTCTACAAAGCACTGGCCGAGGCCAAGTGCCAGCCCAGCTGGGTATGTGGCGTGTCGATTGGCGCAGTTAACGGCGCCATCATTGCAGGCAATGCACCCGACCAACGGGTAATACGCCTAGAGGAGTTTTGGGCCACCATCACAGCGCGCAATGCCGCGCCTTTCTCGCCTTTAACATTGTCTACCGCACTGTTGGGGCCGTGGGCCACTGCTGCCAGTACCTGGATGACCGTGATGATGGGCCAGCCAGGTTTCTTCAGCCTGCGCAAGGTGAATTTTTTGCAACAGCCTGATGCGGCCAGTGCCACCAGTTTTTATGACACATCAGAGCTGCGCGCCACACTAGAAAGGCTGGTAGATTTTGACCGCCTCAACAACGGCGAAACCCGGCTTAGCATAGGCGCAGTGAACATAGCGACGGGTAATATTATATTTTTCGACACTACCAAAGAACGGTTGGGGCCTGAGCACATTATGGCCAGCGGCGCTTTGCCGCCTGCATTGCCTATGGTAAAAATTCACAACGCTTACTATTGGGATGGCGGCATTGTCAGCAACACGCCACTGCAGTACATGCTGGACCAAGACGAGGATGTGAGCGCCTTGGTGTTTCAGGTAGATTTGTTCAGCGCCAGAGGCGAGATTCCGCAAAAAATGGCGCAAGTGGCCGCCCGCCAAAAAGACATTGTCTATTCAAGCCGAACCCGCCAAGCCACTACCGCATTCAAACGGATTTTGTCGCTGCGCAAGCCGTTAGCCGACGCGCTAGAACGCGTGCCAGCCAATCGGCGGCGAGCGGGCGAGGCTGAATTAATGCATGACTATGCCGACGCAGGAGTGATTAATTTAATTGAACTGATTTACCAAAGCAGGCCGTTTGAAAACGATACCAAAGACTATGAGTTTTCGGCTACGTCTATGCGGGCGCATTCGCAAGCTGGTTATGCAGATACCATCGCCAGCATGGCACACACCGAATGGTTTGATTTGCCATCTGCCGAAGACGGAGTGGTGGACCATGACGTGCACCATATGGCAGCAAAAGGGTCTGCTAGATAGAGAAAATGGTGGTTTTTTTCAGCGACTTTATTGATCTGCGCAATGTAATTTTTATAACTTCAATCAGCGATTCTTACTATTGCGGCAGGCATTGAGAGCACCAATTTTGTGCGAGGTGCTGTTTTGGACGACAACTCAGCTCAGTAAATCCGCCACATCCAGCACACGTTGCGCCACATCGGACAACTTAAGACCTTTGTCCATAGCTGTTTTGCGCAATTTGTCGTAGGCGGCTTGTTCGCTTAATTTCTGGCGCTGCATCAGCAATCCCTTGGCGCGGTCAATCACCTTGCGCTCCTGCAGCTCGCCCTTGGCGTCGGCCAGCTCGCGGCGCAGGCCTTGCTCATGCTCAAACCGCGCCATGGCTACGTCCAAAATAGGGCGTATACGCTCGGGCGCTAACCCTGCAACGATGTAGGCGGACACACCAGCGGCTACTGCATCTTTGACATGCGTGGTGTCGTTGTCGTTGGTAAACATCACAATCGGGCGGCGCTCGTTACGCGTGGCCACCACCACGTGCTCTAGCGCATCGCGCGCATCGCTTTCGGCGTCCACAATCACCATATCGGGCTGTAACTGGGCTAGGCGCTGCTCTAAAAAACTGTCTGCGGGTAACACGGCAATAAGGTTGTAGCCATTTTCAAGCAGGCCAATGCGCAGTTGGCGCGAACGCTCAGCCTCATCGGTGGCGGTTTGGTCGGACGCATCGGGCGTGAGTGATTCTGGGGCTACCACCACAATGCGCAAGTCGGAGCGCGCAGGGCGCGTCGCTGCACGTGGCATGGCAGCACGTTCGTGGTGCGCAACAGCGGTCGTATGGGGTGCTTCGGCGGTGGACTGTGCTTTCATCTGCGCAATATGTGCAAAAATCGAGCCAACTACAAGGCTGTGATGATTGTTTTAGGGTTTGAATCTTCGTGTGACGAAACGGGTGTAGCGCTAGTGCAAGCTGGCGCTGTACGTGAAGGTGCGGGTGTGCCTACGCTACTGGCAGCCGCGTTGCACAGCCAAATCGCCATGCACCAAGCCTATGGCGGCGTGGTGCCCGAGCTGGCCAGCCGGGACCATATCCGCCGCATCATTCCATTAACCAAAGAGGTCTTGCAGGCCGCAGATACTGCTCAAGCAGCTATTGATTGCGTAGCATATACGCGCGGGCCAGGGCTGGCAGGTGCGCTGCTGGTGGGTGCGGGTGCGGCGTGCGCGATGGCGGCTGCTTGGGGTAAGCCAGTGATCGGGGTGCACCATCTGGAGGGGCATTTGCTGTCGCCTTTTTTAAGTGCTGATCCGCCGCAGTTTCCCTTTGTGGCGCTGCTGGTGTCGGGCGGGCACACGCAACTGATGCGGGTCAACAGCGTGGGCGACTACCAGATGCTGGGCGAGACGATTGACGACGCTGCGGGCGAGGCGTTTGACAAATCAGCCAAGCTGCTGGGCCTGGGCTACCCCGGCGGCCCGGCGCTGGCCAAGCTGGCAGAAAGCGGCGACCCGGCAGCCTACAAACTGCCGCGCCCGCTGCTGCACAGTGGTGATTTAGACTTTTCGTTTGCCGGACTGAAAACAGCGGTGCTGACGCAAATTAAACGTTTGGTGGCCGACGTGCCCGAAGGTGCACGCGTGCGCGCGGACTTACTTTTAAATTTAACTGACCAGGCCCGCGCTGACATGGCTGCCAGCACACAAGCGGCCATTACCGATGTGCTGGTGAAAAAATCACTCAAAGCATTGCAACTGACTGGCTTGCAGCGCTTAGTGGTGGCGGGTGGTGTGGGTGCTAACACATCACTGCGCCAACAACTTAATGCAGCGTGCGCCAAGCGCGGTGTGCGTGTGCATTACCCCGAGCTGCATCTGTGTACAGACAACGGCGCCATGATTGCCATGGCTGCGGCCATGCGCTGGCAAGCAGGCAGCGCCCAGCTGCGCACGGACTACACGTTTGACGTGAAACCGCGTTGGCCGCTGGACGCTATTGCGAGCAGTTAAAAAGTCAGGGGCACATCGAATAACTACGCCGTTCGGCCTGAGCTTGTCGAAGGTTTTTTGCTAAATCAGCGTTTTCTTAGCTGATCGTCAGCACAGTCTCGCGGCTTACTGGCACTAGTTTGCCAAGTTTGAGCGTTAGCACACCGTGCTCTAGTTTGGCTTCGCTGGTGGCAGAGTCAATCTCAGCAGATAGTTGGTAGGCCGCTTTAAAACTGCGCGGTGCATCGGCTTTAGATTCAATACGCACAACATCGCCTTCTATTGCAATGGTCAAATGCTCTTTGGCTAAGCCCGGCACGTCGAGTGATAATGTAACGCTAGCCTCGTCGCTTTCGACACGAACACTTTTGCCTGATGGTGCGCGGGCGGTATCACCAGACAAGGCAGCAGTCTGGCCATTGAAGAGACCTGCGGGTGCGTAACCGTAACGTGATGCACGGTGCAAAGCGGAAGCTGGGGTGGTAGTAAAAAACATAGTAAAAACTCCTATACACTTCGCGGCTTTGCTGTTGCGCCACTATTAGCGCAGCGCGTTTGCCGCATGGCCTGTATCTGCAGACAGGCGGCGTATTTTCAAGGGATTAAACGCAATGAATAAATTTCGCCGTGGGGTATTGAAAAGCCTCGGTGCCGTGACCATATCGGGCAGTTTTTTTGAGTCTTTTGATGCTCTAGCCCAAGTAAAACCTGCTCAAGCAGCTACTATTAAAATAGCAATGATAGAGGGCCTCAGTGGCCCGTTCGGCAACACAGGTGAGGCTGTTTTTCGCAACTTGCTGTGGGCCTGCGAGCGTGTGAATGAACGCGGCGGCCTAAAGCTGCGCACCGATGCATTTGCGTTACCCAAATCGTGCGCACCAGGTAATTCCTTGGCGTCTTCTGTATTTGATGTGCGCCGCCTTGAGCTGGTACGTTATGACAGCAAAGGCCAAGTTGAAGAAGCGCTGTCCGCATTGCGTGCTGCGATCGACGACGGCGTGCAAATTGTTTGCCAAGGCAACAGCTCAGCCATTGCCGCTGCGTTGATCGACGCTATCAACAAACACAACGAACGCGAGCCCAATAAGCGTGTGCTATTTTTAAACTATTCTGCTGTCGATCCAATTCTTACCAACGAAAAATGCAACCCGTGGCATTTTCGGTTCGACGCGCACGCCGACATGCGCATGTCGGCGCTGATGGAAGTGTTGAAGGACGATAAAAGCGTTAAATCTATTTACCTGATGGGCCAAGACTACAGCTTTGGCCAAGCCGTGCTGCGCGAGGCACGCCGCCAGCTGGGCGCACAGCGCGCTGACATCACCATCGTAGGCGACGAGCTGCACCCGCTGGGCCGTATCAAAGACTTTGCGCCGTATGCGGCCAAAATCAAAGCCAGCGGCGCACAGGCGCTGATTACCGGCAACTTTGGCAATGATTTGACTTTACTGGTCAAAGCCTGCAAAGAAGCGGGTTACGAAGGCAAGTTTTATACCTTCTACGGCAACGCACTGGGCGCGCCCGCAGCCATCGGCGATGCAGGTGTAGGCAAGGTAGTGGCCGTGGCCGACTGGCTGCCCAACGTGGCTACCAAAGAGTCCGAAGCCTTCTACCAAAGTTTTAAGCAGCGCTTCCCTCAGCCTGCTGACGATTATGTGCATATGCGTATGCAACTGATGATCCAAGCGTTAGCACAAGCGCTGGAGTTGGCTTCACCCAAACAAAATAGTGCCAAAGTAGTGCCGGTAGCAGGTGCTTTGGACATCGTCGCGCTAAGCCTGGCGCTAGAAAAAGCCAACGTCACATTTGCTGGGCAAAAGGGTGCCATGCGCGCTGCAGACCACCAGTTTCAGCAGCAGTTGGTAGTGGGTTTGATGGACAAAGTGGGCGCGCCCGGTGTGAAATTTGACGTCGAAGGCTCGGGTTACGGGTTTCGGGTGGTCAAAACCATCGACGGGGCCAAGGCAGAAATGCCCACCACGTGCAAGATGCAGCGCCTGTAATCTGCTTGCGGCCCTGCCGGGTCCGCTTGGCTCGGGGCCTAGCCCAGAGGCATATTTCCGAGTTAAAATAGAAGGCTGATCTAATTCAGCAGCCCGGCACTAGCTAGGCTGCATTGAAAAAACCGCGCGGGTGGCGAAATTGGTAGACGCACCAGGTTTAGGTCCTGACGCCAGCAATGGTGTGGGGGTTCGAGTCCCCCCCCGCGCACCACTTATCCGAACAGATTTTCCCAAAGAGACCCACCATGGCCGTAGCCGTTGAAACCCTCGAAAAACTTGAACGCAAGATCACTTTGACCTTGCCCGTTACTACCATCACATCTGAAGTTGAAGCCCGCCTTAAAAAGCTAGCCCGCCAAGTCAAAATCGACGGTTTTCGTCCCGGCAAAGTGCCTATGAACATTGTGTCGCAGCGCTACGGTTACAGCGTGCACTACGAGGTCATGAACGACAAAGTAGGCGAAGCATTCTCTGTGGCAGCAAACGAAGCCAAGCTACGTGTAGCGGGCCAGCCCACCATCACCGAAAAAGAAGGTGCACCCGAAGGCCAAGTGAGCTTTGATGCCGTGTTTGAGGTGTTTCCTGAGGTCAAGCTGGGCGACCTTAGCCAAGCCACCATAGAAAAAGTATCTGCCGACGTGACCGGCGTGGCGATTGATCGCACGATTGAGATCTTGCGCAAACAACGCCAAACCTTTGCCCAGCGCAGCGCCGACACAGCCACGGCAGTAGGCGACCGCGTAACGGTAGACTTTATTGGCAAGATCGACGGCGAGCCGCTTGAAGGCGGCAAGGCCGAAGACTTTACCTTCATCGTCGGCGAAGGCCAGATGCTCAAAGAGTTTGACGACGCCGTGCGTGGCATGAAGTTTGGCGAAAGCAAAACCTTCCCGCTACCTTTTCCAGCCGATTACCAAGCTAAAGACATCGCCGGCAAAACGGCTGACTTTTTAGTTACCGTGAAAAAGCTAGAAGCCGTGCACCTGCCTGAAGTGAACGAGGCATTTGCCAAGTCGCTAGGTATTCCTGACGCTAGCGTTGATGGCCTGCGCGCAGACATCAAGAAAAACCTAGAGCGCGAAGTTAAATTTCGTCTCATGTCCAAAAATAAAAATGCAGCTATGGACGCATTGGCGGCCAGCGCCGAGCTGGACCTGCCCAAAAGCAGTGTGCAGTCAGAGCTGACCCGTATGATCGACAGCGCCCGTGCTAACTTGAAGCAACGCGGTATCAAAGACGCCGACAAAGCGCCGATTCCTGATGATGTGTTTCGCCCACAAGCCGAGCGCCGTGTGCGCCTAGGCCTGGTGGTAGCCGAGCTGGTGCGCAACAACAAACTGCAAGCTACCGAAGCGCAGATCAAGAGCCATGTTGAAGAGCTGGCTGCCAGCTACGAGAAACCTGCTGAAGTTGTGCGTTGGTACTTTAGCGACAACAACCGCATGGCCGAAGTAGAGGCCATCATCATTGAAAACAATGTGACCGAGTTTGTGCTGTCACAAGCTGAAATCACTGAAAAATCAGTCTCGTTTGATGAGCTGATGGGCCAGCAGTAAGCTGCTGCGCCAGCGCTCTGCACCGTGTGCTGCACACGCTGCAAAGCAGGGCGCTTTACACAATTAGCATGTAAATAATAGGATAGGGCTTGCATCGACAGATGCAGGCCCTATTTACTTGGTACAGTATCCGCTGCAGCAGACACCTCTAGGAGATTTTTTGATGAGCCGCTTTGACACTTTTGTAGACAAAACTTTTGAACCCGCGCAAGCCCTAGGCATGGTGCCTATGGTGATCGAGCAGTCCGGCCGCGGCGAACGCGCCTACGACATTTACTCGCGCCTACTTAAAGAACGCATTATCTTCATGGTGGGCCCCGTAGAGGATTACATGGCTAACTTAGTGGTTGCGCAATTGCTCTTTTTAGAGAGCGAGAACCCCGATAAAGATATTTACCTGTACATCAACTCGCCTGGCGGCTCGGTCAGCGCGGGATTGGCTATTTTTGACACCATGAACTTCGTTAAACCCGATGTGTCTACCCTGTGCACCGGCATGGCCGCCAGTATGGGCGCTTTCTTGTTAGCCGCTGGTGCCAAGGGCAAGCGCATTGCACTGCCCAACGCCAGCGTGATGATTCACCAACCATCAGGCGGCGCACGCGGTCCAGCCAGCGACATCGAAATATCGGCTCGCGAGATCTTAAAAACCCGCGAACAGCTCAATAAAATCTTGGCCGAGCGCACCGGTCAGACTATTGAAAAAGTAGCCCGCGATGTAGAGCGTGACTACTGGTTGTCGGCTAATGAGGCCAAAGACTACGGTGTTGTAGACCAAGTGATCGCCAAGCGCCCGTAGCTGTGGCGTAGCTTGTCTTTTAGGCTAACGATATCGCCGGGTAGCTGGTTGCCTGGCTAGGCCTGTTCTGTACTATTACCTCGCGGTCACGCAGCACCGCACGGTATGCCCATGCCAAACGGACCTGCGGCCCTTTATTGTTTGTCATAGGCACACCGAACGTTGCTGCGCTCCACTGG
>JAYSWJ010000020.1:0-2408 GCA_043718065.1 Polaromonas sp. | reverse complement strand
TTATATTGCCTGCCCCGCCCTCCCCGCGTAGCGCGTAGCACCGCGCAAGACCAGCTGCCACTGATGCTGCTGAGCTTTATGAGCGAATCGCGCCGCCTAGTAAATACCCGCATGCGCACTGAGCTACGCGTGACACTGCGCTACCCTACTACGCTGGACGGGCTGCGTTAAAGCGCAGTTTTTGCTAGAGGTGCGTCCCTAAAACGCTGTTTTTACGGGTGAATACTGTGCTGCGTGTACGCAGCGCCTGCGATACTTGTTTTGTATAGTTTCATGCGTACACAGCTAGCGGCATTTTTTAGCTAGCCATAAAAACAGTTTCATTCGGGAATAAAAAATGTTTGACTACATCATCGTCGGCGCCGGATCAGCAGGCAGCGTACTGGCTAGCCGCTTGACTGAAGATCCTTCTGTCAAAGTTTGCTTGCTAGAAGCTGGCCCGGTTGACACATCGGTGCTGATCCACTGCCCCGCAGGTCTGGCGGTGATGGCGCAAATGGGTAATGGCAACTGGCGCTTTGAAACGACGCCACAAGCTGGCTTGAATGGCCGCAAAGGCTACCAACCGCGCGGCAAAGTATTGGGTGGCAGCAGTTCGATCAACGCAATGTGCTATGTCCGCGGCCAAGCCACCGACTACGACCACTGGGCGGCAGAAGGCAATGCGGGCTGGGGCTGGAACGACCTACTGCCCTACTTTAAAAGCTCAGAGACTAACGAGCGGCAAGCGGGCAGCGAGTTTGCCCAATGGCACGGCACCAGCGGCCCATTGAACGTGATGGACCTGCGCAGCCCCAACCGCTTTGGCCCCAGCTTTATCGAAGCAGGCGTGCAAGCGGGCTACCCGCGCAACCCCGACTTTAACGGCGCTACGCAAGAAGGCGTGGGCATGTACCAAGTAACCCATAAAGGCGGCGAACGCTGGAGCGCGGCCAAAGGTTACCTCACCCCCAACCTGTCACGCAGCAATTTGCAGATCATCACCAACGCGTTCACCACCAAAATTATTTTTGAAGGCCAGCGCGCCGTCGGTGTAGCCTACACGCAGGGCGGTCAAACGCGCGAGGTACACGCTACGCGCGAGGTGCTGCTGTGCGCAGGCGCGCTACAAAGCCCGCAGCTGCTGATGACCTCGGGCGTGGGGCCTGCAGACCATTTGCAAAAATTGGGGATTCCTGTAGTGCATGCCAGCAGCGGCGTGGGCCAAAATCTGCACGATCACCCTGATATCGTGCAAGTGGTAGACGCACCCAAGCTAACCGACTTGTTCGGTGTGTCGCCCACTGGCATGTGGCATGCGCTGCAAGGCATCATGCAGTGGCGTAAAGAACGCACCGGCATATTAACCAGCAACTTTGCCGAAGCGGGTGGCTTTATCAAAAGCCAGCCTAGCGAGGCCACGCCTGATTTGCAATTGCATTTTGTGGTGGGTAAGTTAATTGACCATGGCCGCAAACCTACACTAGGCCACGGATATTCATGCCATTTGTGTTTGCTGCAACCCAAGAGCCGAGGCAGCGTACGCTTGGCCAGCAGCAACATGGCGGTTGATCCGCTGATTGATCCGAACTTTCTATCGCACCCCGACGACATGGCGCGCATGGTGCGCGGCTTCAAGCAAATGCGCGCTATTTTGCAATCACCCGCGCTTAGCCAGTACGGCGGCCGCGAGCTAGACACCACGGCCAAGGCGGTAAGCGATACGCAAATTGAAGCAGTGATCCGCGACAAGGCTGACACGATTTACCACCCTGTAGGCTCCGTGCGTATGGGCCCTAACGACAGCGACCCGGTAGATGCACAACTGCGCGTAAAGGGTGTGCAAGGTTTGCGCGTAGTCGACGCCTCCATCATGCCGCGCATCGTCAGCGGCAACACCAATGCGCCCACGATCGTGATTGCCGAAAAAGCGGCCGACATGATTCGTGCGGTGCGTTAACAGTTGCTTCGTTGGGGGTTTGGGTGCAGTGAATAGCAGTTTTTGATCAATACTGTTTGCTATTTATTGCGTAGCTGGTTGAGCAGAATTTACTTGGGTTATTGGCCTATTTCGTTACTAAAAATGCCGTTTGAAGTGCTTTGAGCTGTGTTTTTACATGCCATTTTGGATACGCATCGAGTTCGTTGTTCTGGTACGCGCACTGCTGCAGCGTGTGTCCCATGCCAAACGGACCTGCGGCCCTTTATTGTTTGTCATAGGACACACGCTACAACAGCGCGCTTGTACAAGGCTGGGGTTTCGTTCGGCGGTGGTCACAGTAAATAAAATAATACTACGGCTGCCCTTTGCTCCTTCGCCAGCAACCACGCCAGTGGAGCGCAGCAACGTTCGGTATGCCTATGACAAACAATAAAGGGCCGCAGGTCCGTTTGGCATGGGCATGCCGTGCGGTGCTGTGTGACCGCGA
>JAYSWJ010000190.1:0-25505 GCA_043718065.1 Polaromonas sp. | reverse complement strand
GTTGACAATGTTTGCACCCTTAAAGAACATCGGGTTCGCCCGCCAGCGATGGCGGGCGTGGATTGAAACCAATGTATCTAACCACGCCGGTATTCGGGCAGCATGATTCGCCCGCCAGCGATGGCGGGCGTGGATTGAAACAGACAAGTGGCTGTACGTGCCGCTAAATTGCGTTGGTTCGCCCGCCAGCGATGGCGGGCGTGGATTGAAACTAGCAGCCCCGCCAGCCATAGCGGAGCAAGATGCCGGTTCGCCCGCCAGCGATGGCGGGCGTGGATTGAAACGAGCGCGACGAAAGCTAAAGCTAAAACCATGTGAGTAAAAATTTTCAAGCTTAATAAGCAAAAAATTAGATAAATGAGCTGGTAACCCATATAAATAATGCTCAAACAGCTACTATGTTTGTAGCATGCAATTTTTTCGATATAAATGAAATACAAATCTCACACTGCACACGTGGAGAGTATGGCGGTGTTTAAGCTGGCTGTTTATGGGTTGTTTGAAGACTCAAGGTGCGTCGTAGTTCACCGACTGCTCCACCCACATCACCTCGGGCACGCCACCGCGCAAACCGGGTTTAAAACGCCAGCGCGCCACAGTCGCTAGCGCGTTGTCATCTAGCCGTGTGTAGCCGCTGCTTTTTAGCAACAGTACTTGCAGTGCTTTGCCGTCCACTCCTACTTGCACACGAACCACCACACGGCCTGCCTCGCCCATCCGCATACTGATGGCGGGGCGCGGGTGGCGGTATTGCGTGTCTGCATGGTCGGCGTCGGTAACGGGTAATTGGCTGGGCGCTGGCGCAGCGCTGGTTTTTGCGGTTTGTACTGCTGACAATGGCATAGCAGCTGCAACGCTTGACGGAGCAGCAGCGCCTGCGGGCACTGAAGACGCGTCAACTGCGGGTGCAGGGGCTGTATTGACAGCGGGTAATGCCAGCGTAATGGCTGGCAATTTTGCGTCGGGTGGCGTTGCCGTTTTAGCCGAGGCAGTTGTTGCTGCCTTAGTTTTGGCTGGCGTAGAGGTTGGTACAGGCGCAGCAGACGTCTCAGGTGCAGGCTGGGGCAAGGCAACGGGTGAAGCATCCGGCTGCTTAGGCACCTCTACAGACCGTGTCACCAATGCAGGTGGCTTGTCTGTAGCATCGGTTCGCACACGGTAGCTGTGCGCAGCCCATAGCGCCGCGCCGTGCAGAGCAGCGACGCCTGTTGCTATAGCGGTAAACCGTTGCCAAGTGTGCATGGTGTCAAGTGTAAATGCACAGGGCTGCTGCAGCGTAACCTAACCAAAAATCTGCACCCAAAGTCTAGTGCGATGTGCGGGCATTTATGGCTGCGTACACTTAACACAATGCAATGCGTAGTTTGGTTTAAAAAAGATTTGCGGACAAGCGACCACGCACCACTGGTGTGGGCCGCTGAGCAGGCGCGTCTGCATAGCGTTGACACAGTGGCTGAAAACGGCTCTAGCGTGCTGCCGCTGTGGGTGTACGAGCCCCAAGCTTGGCAGCAGCCCGATGCCTCGGCGCGCCACCTAGGCTTTGCTAACGAATGCTTGGCCGAGCTCCAGGCGCAGATTGCTGACACACAAGGTGCACTGCTGCGCTGCCATGGCGATATGCTGCATGTGCTGGCCCAGCTAAAAGCCGCCTTGGGTACATTCACCTTGGTTAGCCATGAAGAAACTGGCAATGGCTGGAGCTACACGCGCGACAAAGCCGTGGCGCAGTGGTGCAAAGCGCATGGCGTGCTGTGGCGCGAATTCCCTAGCAATGCGGTAATCCGCGCCTTGCATGCGCGCGGCGGTGGGCGTGACCGCTGGAGCGCCCATTGGGCCGCACGCATGCAAACCCCACCGCTAGATGTGCCGCGCAGTGTGCAGTGGCTAGCGTTGCCGCCTGCGCTACAAGCCCTGCATTGCGGCGAATTATCAGCCCCGCAGTTAGGCATGCAAGACGTGGATGCGCCACAACGGCAAAAGGGTGGCCGCAGCCAGGTGGAAGGTGATTTATTTTCCTTTCTCGCCCATCGCGGCCAAAACTACCGTGCCGAGATGTCTAGCCCACTCACCGGGGCTGACAGTTGCTCGCGCATATCACCCCACTTGGCGTGGGGCACGTTGTCAATTAAAGAGGCGGTGTACGCCACTTGGGCGCGGCGCACCCAGCTGATGGCGCTGCCGCGTGAGGCTAGGCCCACAGGTTTTTTAGCATCGCTTAAAAGTTTTGAAGGCCGCTTGCATTGGCACTGCCACTTTATCCAAAAGCTAGAAAGTGAAAGCGCCATTGAGTTTCGCAACGTGCACCGGGGTTTTGATAATCTGCGCAATGAAGGCGTCTTAACACCCGAAGAAGAAACCAAGCTGATTGCTTGGGCTAATGGGCGCACAGGCTACCCGTTTGTCGATGCTTGCATGCGCAGCCTGCAGGCCACAGGGTGGATTAACTTTCGTATGCGCGCCATGCTGGTTAGCTTTGCCAGCTACCATCTGTGGCTGCATTGGCGCGCTACAGGCTGCCACCTGGCGCGCTTGTTTACCGACTACGAGCCGGGCATTCACTGGAGCCAGTTTCAAATGCAAAGCGGCGTCACAGGTATCAACACCGTGCGCGTGTACAACCCGGTCAAGCAAAGCTACGACCAAGACCCTGACGGCATTTTTATTCGCACCTGGCTGCCCGAGCTGGCCCATCTAGCGCCAGAATTTATCCACGAGCCGTGGAAAGCGCCTGTGCCGCCTGCAAACTACCCCGCACCGATAGTTGATTTGCAAGCCGCAGCCCGCGCAGCCAAAGAATGCATCTACGGCAAAAAAGCCGAGAAAGCAGTTAAAGACGAAGCACAAACCGTCTACCAAAAACACGGCTCGCGTAACCCCGCGCGTGAAGGCGTGCGTAAACGCGCTGTACCGCGCAAAGCGCAGCCTGCGGGCGACGCCGCACAGCAGCTTAGCTTAGAAATTTAAGTGTTTTAGGCCGTTCAGGCCGTAGATACTGCTCAAGCAGCTATTAAATTAATAGTGTACGGGTTAATAAGTCAAGCGCTCAGGTTTGATCTCTTGCAGTATGGTGGTGGCAATTTCTTCAATCGACTTGGTCGTGGTGCTTAGCCAGCGAATGCCAGCGCGCCGCATCATGGCCTCAGCTTCGGCTACTTCCATACGGCAGTTGTTTAGATCTGCGTACTTTGAATTAGGCCGCCTTTCATTACGAATCTCGCTTAGCCGCTCCGGCAAAATACTCAGGCCAAACATTTTCTTTTTATGTGGCGACAGGGCGGGCGGCAAGTGCTGGCGTTCAAAGTCTTCGGGGATCAGCGGGTAGTTGCTAGCTTTCAGACCGTACTGCATAGCTAAATACAACGACGTAGGCGTTTTGCCACTGCGGCTAACGCCCACCAAGATCACGTCTGACTGCTCCAAGTCTTTGTTACTCTGCCCATCGTCGTGCGCCAGGCTAAAGTTAATCGCCTCAATCCTGTCGTGGTAGGCCTTGCTTTTACTCACATCGCTAAAGCGGCCAATGCGGTGGTTACTTTTAATGCCCAGCTCTACTTCTAGCGGGTTTACAAAGGTGCCAAACATGTCCAGCAGCATGTAGTTGTCTTTGCAGCCCTCGGTGATTACCTGCAGCACCTCCATATTGACCAAGGTGGTGAAAACGATGGGTTTTTTACCCTCTGCCTCAGCCGTGTGCTTGATCTGCCGCACAGCCTGGTGCGCTTTGTCTACCGTGTCCATAAACGGCAGGCGCACATGGCGTGGCTCGATAGAAAATTGGGCCAAAATAGCATTGCCAAATGTTTCGGCGGTAATACCGGTGCCATCAGACAAAAAGAAAACGGTGCGGTTTGGCATAAATGGGGCGCTTCACAGGGGTTTTTGGTTCAGTAATTTGCAAGTCAGAATAACCTAATCCCGGCCTACAATGCCTGCATTATCCAAATTTTATGCACCACGCCCGTCCACTAGAACAAAACCAAAGCATTGGCTACAGCTTGCAAGCAAGCAGCCAAGCGGGGTGCCGTGCGCTAGCTGCTGAACCCGTTGCCCACAGCGCAACCGGCGACGCCAGCGCGCAACCAGATTTAACTTTAGGAGCTTCCCCATGTCTGCACTCTTCTCACCGACCGCCCTGGTCGTTCCGTTTGAGAACCTAAGAAACAGCGACGTTGAGTCGGTAGGCGGTAAAAACGCCAGCCTAGGCGAGATGATCTCACAATTACCCACGGGGGTGAAAGTGCCCACGGGCTTTGCCACCACAGCGCATGCCTTTCGCGCATTTTTAAAGCACGCGGGGCTAGACGACAAAATTAACGCCAAGCTGAATGCGCTGAACACTGACGACGTGCGTGCTCTTGCTACTGTGGGCGGCGAGATTCGTGCGATGGTGCAGGCCCAGCCATTCCCCGCAGATCTAGAACAAGCGATTCGTGATGCGTTCGTCACCTTGAGCAGCGGCAACCCAGCAGCGTCATTTGCCGTGCGTTCATCTGCCACGGCCGAAGACTTGCCCGACGCATCGTTTGCAGGCCAGCAAGAAACCTTTTTAAACGTGGTGGGTATCGACACGGTGCTGCACAAAATGAAAGAGGTGTTTGCATCGCTGTACAACGACCGCGCCATCAGCTACCGTGTGCACAAAGGCTTTGCCCATGCTGACGTAGCGCTGTCTGCAGGTGTGCAGCGCATGGTGCGCTCTGACACAGGCGCAGCAGGCGTGATGTTTACCATGGACACCGAAAGCGGCTTTGACCAAGTGGTGTTTATTACCTCAAGCTATGGCCTGGGCGAAACAGTGGTGCAGGGCGCTGTGAATCCCGACGAGTTTTATGTGCACAAGCCGATGCTGGCCGCTGGCAAGCGCGCGTTGATTCGCCGTAACTTAGGCAGCAAGCTCATTCAAATGGTCTTCGTATCAGCTGAAGATAAAGCGAAGTCGGGCAAGCTGGTGCAAACCATCGACGTGCCCACCGAGCTGCGCAACCGCTACAGCTTGACAGACGCAGACGTAGAACAGTTAGCTAAATACGCCGTGATCATCGAGCAGCACTACGGCCGCGCCATGGACATTGAATGGGGCAAAGACGGCACCGATGGCCAAATCTACATTTTGCAAGCCCGCCCCGAGACGGTCAAAAGCCAGTCCGCAGGAAAAGCCGAGATGCGCTACAAGCTAAAAAACCGCGGCACCGTGCTGGCCGAGGGCCGCGCCATTGGCCAAAAAATTGGCACCGGCAAAGTGCGCTACGTCACCGACATTAGCCAGATGGACCAAGTGCAAGACGGCGACATTTTGGTGACCGACATGACCGACCCCAACTGGGAACCTGTGATGAAGCGCGCCAGCGCCATTGTGACCAACCGAGGCGGCCGCACTTGCCACGCCGCCATCATCGCGCGCGAGCTGGGCATACCCGCCGTGGTGGGCTGTGGCGACGCCACCGAGCTGCTAAAAACCGGCACGCTAGTCACAGTAAGCTGCGCCGAGGGCGACACCGGTTTCATCTACGACGGCCTGCTAGACACTGAGGTCACCGAAGTGCAGCGCGGCACCATGCCCGAGATTAAAACCAAAATTATGATGAACGTGGGCAACCCCCAGCTCGCGTTTGACTTTTGCCAACTGCCTAACCAAGGCGTAGGCTTGGCGCGTCTAGAGTTCATCATCAACAACAACATAGGCGTGCACCCCAAAGCTATTTTGGACTACCCCAGTGTCGATGGCGATTTGAAGAAAGCCGTCGAGTCTGTAGCCCGTGGCCACGCATCGCCCCGCGCTTTTTATGTCGACAAAGTAGCTGAAGGCGTAGCCACGATAGCCGCAGCGTTTTGGCCCAAGCCCGTCATCGTGCGCCTGAGTGATTTCAAAAGCAACGAATACCGCAAGCTCATCGGCGGCAGCCGCTACGAGCCTGAAGAAGAAAACCCGATGCTGGGCTTTCGCGGTGCAGCGCGCTACATCAGCGCCGACTTTGGCGAAGCCTTTGCCATGGAGTGCGAAGCCATTAAGCGTGTGCGCAACGACATGGGCCTGACCAACGTAGAAATTATGGTGCCGTTTGTGCGCACGCTAGGCCAGGCCAAGGCGGTGAGTGAATTGCTGGGCAAGTGCGGTCTTGCGCGCGGTACGGGCGGGCAAGATGACCAGGGGGAAGGCTCTGGAAAAAGTACAGGCGGCCTGCGCCACATCATGATGTGCGAAGTACCCAGCAATGCCATCTTAGCCACCCAATTTCTAGAATACTACGACGGCTTTTCTATCGGCTCAAACGACCTGACGCAGCTAACGTTAGGCCTAGACCGCGACTCTGGCTTGGAACTCCTGGCCAAAGACTTTGACGAACGCGACCCCGCCGTCAAAGCCATGCTAGAAATGGCCATCAAAGCCTGCTTAGCCCAAGGCAAATACGTAGGCATTTGCGGCCAAGGCCCCAGCGACCACCCAGACTTTGCACAGTGGCTGGCTGACCAAGGCATTTCGTCGATATCACTCAACCCGGATACGGTGGTGGAGACTTGGAAGGCGTTAGCAGGATAGATCGCTATTCGTCGTGCGGTGTACCGTGCACTGCACCCCATGCGCTACGCGCGCCAAGGCGCGTCCTTCCTGCCCAAGCTATCCATCAAATAGCGCCATCCTCTGGCGCATGTTGCACAAAGTCCATCGCATCATGTAACAATTGTGCGACTTGAATGGCGTTGCCCACTACGCGGAATATTATAAAATGCCGTGGCTTGGCTATTTGGTTGCCCGTGCTGGTGCGCTTGCGACTGGAGGCCATGTGGTAGGTGCAAATGGCGTGGCCGATGTCGTCTCTGGTGCGCACCCCAACGCGTGCGGGGTTTGTGGCCAAGTCTGACAGCGCGGCTTGGATCAACACTTCATACCGTTTGAGCCCAGGTGCGCCAAACGCGTGCACAGTCCATTGAAGAATGCGCGCAATATCCTCTTGTGCCGCTTTGGCAAGCTGTATTCGATAACTAGCCTTGCTTGCTTGTCCTGCTTTGGCTGCCATATCACGTAGCTTTTCAGGTGGCTTTTCAGGCAGTTTTTTTGCCCACTGCCGCAGCGCGCACAGCTGCTTGGCGAACAAAGGCTTCTATGTCTTGACGGTTGTCCAGGCTTAAATAGTTGCCGCGCTGGATATCGGTAAACCCTAGTTTTGCAGCTTCACGCAAGGCTTTGAGCTTGGCAGCTTCTTCTTGCTCACGTGACTCCAAAAGCCGCAGCCCATCGCGGACAATTTCGCTCACATTATTGTACTTGCCAGACGATAACAATCGTTGGGTAAGGCTTTCAAAGTGCGGTGTGAGGGCAACACTGGTGGGCATAGTGAACTCCTAATGTTATTAATAGTTATTATAATTTAACTCAAACGACCCCACGCAGCTGACCCTAGGCCTAGACCGCGACTTCGGCCTAGAGCTGCTGGCCAAAGACTTCGACGAGCGCGACCCCGCCGTCAGAGCTACGCTGGAAATGGCCATCAAAGCCTGCCTAGAGCAAGGCAAGTACGTAGGCATCTGCGGCCAGGGCCCCAGTGATTATCCTGACTTTGCTCAGTGGCTGGCCGACTTAGGCATCTCGTCTATCTCGCTTAACCCTGATTCGGTGGTTGAGACTTGGAAGTTGCTGGTGGGGTAAGACAGCAGTGCCGGAAAAAGTCTAATTACAGCCATTGACATTTGATTTATTTGTTAGTACAATAAATTAAATGCATACCGCAATCGAATCCCCTGAATTTATCGAATGATCGGCGAAGGTGTGGCGCGATGATGAGCACACAGAATTCATTGACTGGATTAGCGATAACCCTTCGGCTGGCGATGTGAAACCCGGTGCAGGGCCTTTGCGTAAGGTGCGCTGGAAGCGCCAAGGCATGGGCCAAAGCTAAATTTGATAATCGATCAGCCGGGTTTTTACTAAAGTTAAAGGAGCGTTTTGATGAAAAAAACTAAGCCTACTGTTGACCCCGAAATGGCCGCGTTTGAGGCTGCGTTGCTGCGCTCGATTGATCAAGTGCAAGCTGGTAAAGGGCGCGTTACTACACCCGAGCAAATTTTGGCAAAACGCGGCCGTCCTCTAGGCACTGTAAAAGCGGCCCCCAAGGTTGCAACCACTATCCGGCTGTCGCCCGATGTGTCTGCCGCCTTTCGCGCCACTGGCACTGGCTGGCAAACGCGCATTGATGCAGCCTTGAAGGACTGGCTTCGTACGCATTCACCAGCTAAAAGGCGGAGTTTTTTTAACCCGTCGATGGATTTAGATGTGCCAACACGGCCTATCGCCGTATAAAGCCTGAAATACAGTTTTGTACGGCTAATCGTTTTACATCAACTACTTCAGTGCGCACATGCGCTGTTTGTGATAATTTAACTCAACGGAAACTACTCATTATTCGTCATGCGGCGCATCAGGCAGTACACGTTTACGCAGCGCAGTAGCCGCCAGGCCGCTAGCAATGATCACCGCAATGCCTGCCCATGCTATGGGCGGCAATTGGTCGTTAAACACGACCAAGCTGGCCAGTGCGCCAAACACGATGCCGCTGTATTGCAAGCTGGCTACGGTTAGCGTGGCGCCTGATGCGTAGGCGCGGGTCATGCACAGTTGGCCCAAGGACGCGAGTATGCCGATAGGCAATATCCACAGTGCCTGCGGCCACTGTCAAGCTGACGCGCCAGTAAACAGCATGCCGACAGCGCCCAGCAATGCAGAAGCTACTGCAAAATAAAACACCACGCGCGCCTCGGGCTCGCCTGCGCGGGACAGGGCTGTGACTTGTATATAGGCTAGCGCAGCGGTCATGCCTGATAGTAGGCCTACTAAGCCGGGCCATTGCTGGTTTTGGTCAAAAGCAGGGCGCAGCACCATGACCACGCCTGCAAAGCCAGCTAGTACTGTGGCTAGCAGCGGGCCTTGGTTAAGCGCAGATTTTTTTTGGGATTTATCGCCCTGTGGTGCTACTTGCCCATACAGCATGGCCCCGCCCACCACAAACGCGGCCACCCACACACTGCTCATGTAGTTCAACGTCATGGCGGTGGCCAACGGCAAATGCCCAATAGCATAAAACCAACCGCCTAGCGACACCACGCCAATCAAACTACGCCAAGCGTGCATACCCGGCAAGCGCGTACCTAGCGACACGCCCGTAGAGCGCGCCCATACCCACACAAAAATAACGCTCACTATGCCGCGGTAGCACACCAGCTCGGTCGCGCTGTAATGTGCAGAGGCAAACTTAACGCACACCCCCATGAGTGCAAAGATAAATGACGCACCGACCATCCAGAGAGCTTGCATGGATTAAATTTTAGTAGTCTTTTGATGGTTTAAGGCCGTAGAACCTGCTCAACAAGCTATTAAATATATAGCATTAAAAAATTAAATCTAAGCAATCCATTTTTGTAAAAAAACGGCTTGTCCAATCGTCGGGTCAAGCTGATAGGCGGTAAATCCAAAGCGGTCATAGCTTTTTATGGCCACTGTGTTGCCGCTTAAAACTTCTAATGTAATCTTGCAGGCGCTGCGTGCTTTGGCCTCAGCTTCTACAGCCTGTAGCAATGCTTGCCCCACGCCGCGCCCGCGTGCGCTGGGGTGCACGGCGATGTCGTGAATATTGATGAGGGGTTGGGCCTTGAAGGTGCTGTAGCCTTCGAAGCAGTTAGCAAGACCTACGGCTTCTTGGCCGCTACTATTGCTTTGCCAAGCGAGGAAGTTAAAGGCGAAGGGCCGTGCGGCCAAGTCGTCGCACAGGCGAGCTAGGTTTTTCTCAGCCAATACCTCGCCGCCGCCCATGGGGTCTTGAGCGTAGGCTTTGAGCATGGCGCACAGGGCGGCGCGGTCGGTGGGGTCTTGGTAGTTAACACGGCGAATTGTGAGGCTCATAAAAACTTTACGCGTAGTCGCTAACTGGAATACACGAACACATCAAGTTGCGGTCGCCGTACACGTTGTCTAGCCTGCCTACGGGTGGCCAGTATTTGGCGTGCTGGGTTTTGCTTAAGGTTGCTGCGCCTACTTCACGCGTGTACGGGTGTGCCCATTCGCCTTTGATCAAGCTGGCGGCGGTGTGCGGCGCGTGCTTAAGCGGGTTGTCGTCTTGCGGCCAGGTACCGTTTTCTATCAACGTAATTTCTTTGCGGATGGCAATCATCGCGTCGATAAACCGGTCTAGCTCTTCGAGGTGCTCGCTCTCGGTAGGCTCCACCATCAGCGTGCCCGCTACCGGAAAGCTCAGCGTGGGTGCATGAAATCCGTAGTCCATCAATCGCTTGGCAACGTCTTCAGCCCCTACGCCGCAGCTGTCTTTCAGCTGGCGCACGTCTAAGATGCATTCGTGGGCTACATAGCCTTCAGCGCTGGCGTACAGCGTGGGGTAATGGCCTGCTAAACGCTTGCTAATGTAATTGGCGCTGATGATGGAAATTTCAGTCGCAGACGTTAAGCCCTCTGCGCCCATCATGCGGCAGTACATCCAGCTGATGGGTAGTACGGCTGCGTTGCCTAGCGGTGCTGCAGATACTGCGCCTACGCCGTTGGTTTTTATACCGCCAGTTACGTGGCCTGGCAAGTACGGCACCAAGTCAGCCACTACGCACACAGGGCCTACGCCGGGGCCGCCACCGCCGTGGGGGATGCAGAATGTTTTGTGCAGGTTCAAATGAGATACATCGCCGCCAAACTCGCCCGGTGCGGCTACGCCCACCAGTGCATTCATATTGGCACCGTCCACATACACGCGGCCACCGTGGCTGTGCACCAGGGCGCACAGTTCTTTCACGCTGGTTTCAAACACGCCGTGGGTGCTGGGGTAGGTGATCATCACGGCGGCCAAGTTGGCGCTGTGCTGCTCGCATTTGGCTTTCAGGTCAGCCATGTCTACGTTGCCCATGTCGTCGCATTGGGTGACCACTACGGTCATGCCCACCGTTTGCGCGCTGGCAGGGTTGGTGCCGTGCGCGCTGCTGGGGATCACGCAAATGTTGCGGTGGCCTTCGCCTTGGGCTGCGTGGTAAGCCTTGATCACCAACAAGCCTGCATATTCGCCTTGGCTGCCCGCGTTAGGCTGCAGGCTGATGCCTGCATAGCCCGTGGCTTGGCACAGCCAGCCGCGCAGTTGCTCGTCCAGCAGGGTGTAGCCTTCGCGCTGGTCTGCAGGTGCAAACGGGTGGATGGCGGCAAACTCGGGCCAAGTGATAGGAATCATCTCGCTGGTGGCGTTGAGCTTCATGGTGCAGCTGCCCAGCGGAATCATCGTGCGGTCAAGCGCCAAGTCTTTGTCACTTAGGCTGCGAATGTAGCGCAGCATGGCGGTCTCGCTGTGGTGGGTGTTGAAGACGGGGTGGGTGAGGTAGGCTGATGTGCGGCGCAGGGCGTGCGGAATCAAAGGCTCGATACCTTTTTCAAAATCTTCCACCTTTGGTAAAGCTTGGCCTGGCTTAGCAAACAATGACCAAATTAAGGCAATATCTTCACGAGCGGTGGTCTCATCCAGCGAGATACACAGATAATTTTCAAAATAAATTCGCAGGTTAACCCCGGCAGATACTGCTCGGGCAGCTATTGATTGCGTAGCGGTTTCGGTTTTAATGCTGAGAGTATCAAATGCTGAGTCACTGCTGGGCGTGAAGCCTAAAGCCTCTAAACCTTTGGCCAAAATAGCGGTGTACGCGGCTACGCGGTTGGCGATTCGCTTTAAACCTTGCGGCCCGTGGTACACCGCGTACATGCTGGCGACTACAGCCGGTAGCACCTGTGCAGTGCAAATGTTAGATGTGGCTTTTTCGCGGCGAATATGCTGCTCGCGCGTTTGCAGCGCCAAGCGGTAGGCTGGGTTGCCATGCGCGTCCACACTTACGCCTACCAAGCGGCCGGGCATAGAACGTTTGAACTCGTCCTTGCAAGCTAGGTACGCAGCGTGCGGGCCACCGTTGCACAGTGGCATGCCTAGGCGCTGCGTGGTGCCCACCACGATGTCAGCGCCCCATTCGCCTGGAGGCGTAAGCAAAGTCAAGGCCAGCAAATCAGCCGCCACGATGAACGCAGCTTGCTTGGAGTGCACAGTAGCTGCGTCAGCGCCCAAGTTGTCAATGCGACCGCTGGTAGATGGGTATTGCGCAAGCACCGCAAAGTAATCACCCTTTAATGCAGCTTCCCACTCAGATGCAGAGTTGGCTAAAACTACCTCTATGCCTAACGGCTTAGCGCGCGTTTGAATCACTTCAATGGTTTGTGGGTGGCAGTCGCCCGCCACCACTAAGGTGTTGCTTTTGCTTTTAACACTGCGCTTGGCCAATGTCATCGCCTCAGCAGCGGCGGTAGCTTCGTCCAACATCGACGCGTTGGACATGGGCATGCCTGTTAAGTCACACACCATGGTTTGAAAGTTAATTAGCGCCTCCATACGGCCTTGGCTGATCTCAGCTTGGTAAGGCGTGTAGGCTGTGTACCAAGCTGGGTTCTCTAAGATGTTGCGCAAGATCACACCGGGTGTGTGGCAGTTGTAATAGCCTTGGCCGATGTGGCTTTTAAACACTTTGTTTTTCGATGCAATCGCCTTCATTTCGGCTAACGCTGCTGCCTCAGTAATAGGCTCGGGCAGTACCATGCCTGCACTGCGTGCAATAGACCTCGGCACGATAGCCTCGATCAGCGCACGGCGCGACGCAGCACCAATGATGCTGAGCATGTGTGCCTCGGCTTCATCGTCAATACCAATGTGGCGAGCAATAAACTCGCTGTCATTTTCAAGTGTTTTCAGGGGTAGGGCAGATTGCATCAACATGGCGGGGTTGCTTTCAGAAAATTAAACAGTCTTCTCATAGGCGGTATAGCTTGTCTCGTCCATCAACATCGCAATTTGCGCTACGTCTGATAGCTTGACTTTAAAAAACCAGCCAGTGCCCAGTGGGTCACTGTTAGCTAGCGACGGGTCGGCACGCAAAGCTTCGTTTACTTCAGTCACCGTGCCACTGACTGGCATGTACACATCGGCTGCAGCTTTCACGGATTCGACAACACCAGCCACGTCTTTAGCCGCGTAGGTTGTGCCCACTTCAGGCAAGTCCACAAACACCACATCGCCCAGCGCATCTTGCGCATGGTGTGTGATGCCGACAGTTGCAGTGTCGCCCGTAATGTCCAGCCATTCGTGGTCTTCGGTGTATTTTTTGCTCATGGTGTGTTGCTCCTATTTAAATGGGGTCAGATCAAGTTTATCGTTGGGTGAAATTGAGTTGAAATCCGGTTCAGGCCGCAGGGCCACGGTAGTAGCGGTTGGGCACAAACGGCATGCTACTGACAATCATAGGCACTGCTTTGCCGCGCACCATGGCGTGCAGCAGGGTGCCGTTGGCTGATAGCTCTGCGGGCACATAGCCCATGGCTATCGGCACGTTGATGGTGGGGCCTAATAATCCACTGGTGACTTTGCCTATGGGATTGCCATCAGGCGTGCATAGTTCTGCGCCTTCGCGCACAGGCACGCGCTCTTGTGCGATCAGACCTACGCGTTTTCTGGCGGGCTTTTGCGCTACAACACCAGCACTATCTGCACAGGCCGTTACGATTTTTGTAGCGCCGGGGAACCCGCCACCGCGTGCACCGCCACCGCGCCGCACTTTTTGAATGGCCCAGGCCAGGCCTGCTTCTAGCGGGTTCGTGGTGGTGTCAATGTCTTGGCCGTACAGGCACAGCCCAGCTTCTAAACGCAGCGAGTTGCGCGCACCTAGGCCGATGGGTTTGACTTCGGGCTGCGCTAGCAGCGCGCGGGCTAGCGCATCGGTGTGCGCCTGGGGCACTGATATTTCAAAACCATCTTCGCCGGTGTAGCCGCTGCGGGTGATGAACAGTGATACGCTGTTCCATGTAAAAGCGCTGCCCGTCATAAATACTAATTTTTCTACACCTGGCACAACACGCTGCAGCGCGTTCACGGCTAGTGGGCCTTGCAATGCTAGCAAGCCTTGCGTGGGTAAGGTAATGATTTCACAGCGCTGGCCGATCTTGGTTTGCATGTGCACGATATCACCCGCTTTGCATGCACCGTTGACTATTACAAAAATCTCGTAATCGCCTTTGTTTACAAACATCAAGTCGTCGATGATCGTGCCTTCGTCTGTAGTTAACAAACCATAGCGTTGCTTGCCAACAGCCAAGTCCATCACGTCCACAGGCATCAGCGATTCAAAAGCTGCCGCCGCATCTTTGCCGCGCAAAATAAGTTGCCCCATGTGCGACACGTCAAACAAGCCTGCTGCTGCGCGCGTGTGTGCATGCTCGGCCATCAGCCCCATGGGGTATTGCACCGGCATGCTGTAGCCAGCAAACGGCACCATCTTGGCACCCAGTTCGGTATGCAATGCGTTAAGCGGGGTAGTGAGTAAAGGCGTATCGGCAGACATAAAATACGGGGCTCCTATGTAAACTACAGGCCATCATAGACCATGCAATAAGGGAAACCCTGTTGTCCGCTTTACTTGAGAGATTCGCGCTGGCGATGCAACGTTTGCCCCTTCGGTGGATTTGCAATAGCTGCAAGCCTCTCTCCAACAGAATGTGGTTTTTAAGAACCTTCGCCTGTCCTTTTGCCTGAGCGTTTGCAAAAATCATTCAGCGATTTTCACTGCGCCTTCGGCGGCTTCATTTGTAATCCTACAATAAAGCTCTCTCCAAGCTGGCGTGATTGTAGCAAGAGCACACACATCAGCTTTCCACTATCTGAGATAAGTGTTGATTTTTTTGCCCTGTGAGATTTAAGTTGTGCCTCAATTTGCCGCTAATTTATCGTTTTTGTACACAGAACTGCCTTTTTTAGACCGTTTTGAGGCGGCTGCCAAAGACGGGTTCAAGGCCGTGGAATATTTGTTTCCGTATGCTTTTGACGCACATGCGATTGCCGCGCGTCTTAAAAGCAATGATTTACAGCAAGTGCTATTTAGCTTGCCCGCAGCGGGCACCGATGCTGCGTCCAGCGAAGCAGCTTGGGCCACAGGCGTGCGTGGCTTGGCCTGCGTGCCGGGGCGCAAGGCAGAGCTGCTGGCAGGTGCCGAGCTGGCATTGCGCTATGCACAGGTATTGCAATGCCCGCGTGTTCACATGATGGCGGGGCTGCTGCCTGCTGGCAAAACGCGAGCTGACCTGATGGCAACCTACGTAGACCATGCACGCGCAGTGGGCCAGATGGCAGCTCAACAAGGCTTGGATGTGCTGATTGAGCCGATCAACAACCGTGACATACCCGGCTTCTTTTTAAACCGCCAAGACCATGCGCATGATTTGCTGACGGAAATTGCGCTGCCCAATGTGAAGGTGCAAATGGATTTGTACCACTGCCAAATTGTAGAAGGCGATGTGGCCATGAAAATTCGCCAATACTTGCCGACTGGCAAAGTAGGGCATTTTCAAATCGCTGGCGTGCCCGAGAGGCAAGAGCCCGACGTGGGCGAGATGAACTACCCCTATTTATTTGATCTGATCGACAGCCTAGGCTACACCGGCTGGGTAGGCTGCGAATACAGACCGCGTTTAGGTGCGCGCAACGCGGGCACGTCTAACGGCCTAGGCTGGCTCAAGCCATATCTGCACCGCTAGAAAGCACTTCAAACGGCTTTTTTAATAAGAAAATAGGCCTATAACCCAAGTAAATACTGCTCAAACAGCTATTAAGTTAATAGCGCTTTTCTACAGTATCAGGCTAGGTGATCACGCGCTGCGTAGGCAACATAGCGTATGTGTAGCCTTTATTTTTTGTACACCAAGTCGCGTAAATACAAACTCAACTCGGGCACGTACGTCACCACCATCAAGCAACCCAGCACTACCAATACAAATGGCAATAGGTAGGGGATGATGCGGTCTAGCGAGATGCGTGCTACCGTGCAAGCAGCAAACAAATTCACACCAAACGGCGGCGTAATCATGCCCAGAGCCAAGTTCACCACCATGATCAAACCAAATTGGATAGGGTCAATGCCAAAGAAAATAGCCACTGGCGCCAAGATCGGGCTAGCACGATGATGGCTGCGCTGGTTTCGATAAACATACCGATGACAAACAATGCAGCGTTCATACCTAGTAAAAAGTAGGCAGGCGTTTTAAGCACTTCTTTCAGCCATACACCAATCGCATCGGGCACACCCGCTCGCGTGATGAGAAAGGCAAACAGACCCGCGTTGGCGATGATGAACATGATGACAGCGCTGGAGATCACCGACTTGCGAAAAACCGTGAATAAATCTTTGAAACTGATCTCGCGGTAGATCACCATGCCCACCACCAGAGAATAAAAAACGGCTACGGCCGAAGCCTCGGTCGGCGTAAAAATACCGCCATAAATGCCGCCCAGGATGATTGCCGGCATCATCAGCGCCCAGCCTGCTTGCCAAGTGGCTTTGCCAAAACTTAAACGTCCATCACCATCGTTTTGCCTCAGCCTTTGATACGGCAATAAATATAGACAAACAGCATCAGCGACAGGCCGATAAATATACCGGGGCCAAAGCCCGCGATAAAAATTTCGCCAATCGACACTTCTGCACTCACGCCGTACAAAATCATCGGAATGGAAGGTGGAATGATGACACCCAGTTCAGCGCTGGTGGCATGTAGTGCTGCAGCATAGGCAGTGGGATAACCATGTTTGATGAGTGCGGGAATCAATATCGCGCCGATAGCAAATGTAGTGGCGACCGACGAGTCAGACACCGTTGCAAAAATCATGCAGCTCAGCACACAAGTCATAGGCAAGCCGCCTTGCACGCCGCCCACGATAGATTTGGCAAACTCGACCAAGCGGCGCGATATACCGCCTGTCCCCATAATATTACCGGCCAAGATAAAGAAAGGAATAGCCGCAAGAGGAAATTTTTTGATCGAAGAAAACATCTCTTTGACCGAAATTAGCATATTGGCGTTGCCGATTTGAATGCCCACTATGGCGGACAAACCAATCGACACGGCCACAGAAATGGTAAGTGCAAAGCACAGCACCATCATCAAAATCATCACTGCGCTCATGTAGCTGTCTCCAACTCTAGCCGCTGTGGGTCTAGCAAATTCCCGATGATGCCGAGCATGCAAAACAGGCCACCTACCGGCATAGCCAAATAGGCCCAAAACATCGACACACCTTCTAGCCCGATGACCGTTTGAATCGATCCGCGCTGCGCATAATCCCAGCCCCACCAAACTATCACACCCACCAGCAGCAGAGCTGCACCGCACACTACAAAGTCAAGCACGCGTTTAATCTTGGGTGGGCTCCAGCGGCACAGCACATCCACACTCACCATCGCGCCTTGGCGAAACGCGGTTGGAATGCCCATGAACACCATTCATATCAAACTAAAGCGAATCAACACTTCTGTCCACTCAGCCGGGCGTTCCAAGATAAAGCGGGTGATGATTTGGAACATGCATAGGCACGACGCTATCACCAACATACAGCAGGCAATCCACATCGACAAAGTAGACGCCCAATTCTCAAGTTTAAGAAAATTGTCTTTCACGCAGATCACCCTCTTTATAAAAAATCGCCCAGTCCGCTGGCGGAGTGGGCGCTGCTAGAGCTGTTGAACAACGCGTGTACTTATTTCACAGCACGGATTTTGTCTAATGCGTCTTTGCCAAATTGTTTTTCAAATCCAGCATTGACGGGTGCAAGCGTGGCGAAAAATTTAGCTTTATCCACGTTTTCTACCACGCTCATGCCTTTGCTTTTCAGCTCGGCCACGCCTTTAGAGTCGTCCTCATCTACACGTGCGCGGCCGGCTTTAGCGCCTTCTTTGGCAGACTCTAAAAATGCAGTTTTGTCTGCTGCAGACAGTTTTTCGAACGCAGGTTTGCTCATCAAGAAAATAGCAGGCGAGTACACATGGCCGGTAAGGGTCAAATGTTTTTGCACTTGGTCAAACTTAGCGGCCATGATGACAGACAGTGGGTTTTCTTGACCATCCATAGTGCCTTGCTGCAGTGCGGTAAACACCTCTGGAAATGCCATGGGCGTGGGCACAATGCCAAAGCTCTTGTAGGCCGCAACGTGTACCGGGTTTTCCATGGTGCGCATTTTCAGGCCCTTCAAATCATCGGGTGAATTAACTACGCGCTTGCTGTTGGTCATGCGGCGCACGCCGTTTCCAACCCAAGCCAAGGCTTTAAAACCTTTGGATTCAAACTTGGTCAGCATGTCTTGGCCAATCGCACCGTCCAGCACATTGCGTGAGTGTGCCTTATCGCGAAATAAGAAGGGAATGTCCAAAATGCGTGCTTCGGGTACAAAATTAGGCACGCGGCCGGTGGATGAAAAAAACCAGCTCTTGCGCGCCCAGCTGTACGGCTTCAATAGATTCTCGCTCGCCACCTAGCGAGGCAGAGTAGAAGGTTTGTATTTTGTAGCGGCCTTAGGTGCGTTTTTCTACTTCTTTGGCAAACGTGTCGATAGCCACGCCTTGGTGCGAGTTTTGCGCAACGGAAATACTTATTTCCATGCTGTTTTGGGCGCTGGCGCTAGCAATAAAGCCCATTGCCAATACGCTGGCAGCAAAAAGAGTGCTAAGTTTCATTGCATATTCTCTAAAGACGTGATTCGGGTAGAAAACAGTACGCGCCTATATTTTGCGCACCGCGTCAGGATTTTCACTGATGTAGGCGCGCACAATATCTTCAAAGCTGGTGTCCGCATACAGGCCCAGCGCATTAGCGCGGGGCGAGGCGAGGCGATACGTGTAAGCCACGTCGCTACGATACGTTCTATAGTAGGGTCTATTTGCCAGCTAAGCAATGAAAACGCTGCTTGATCAGCTATAGTTTTAAGAGCTTCTGCCATCTCGCCTACTTGGGTGGTCATGGCGGGCAAGTTCATCGCAGTCAGTGGTCCCCAATCTTTGTCGCTGGTTTGTACGGCTCTGATTAAACCCTCCACCGTGCGGCTGGGCGATGACAAAGCGACTGCGGTGCTAGCAGGCACGGGCACAACCGACGCTACGCCCGCCAAAGGCTCGCGAACCATGCCGCTGAAAAAACTTGACGCTGCACCGTTGGGTTTGCCCGGCCGTACGCTGACTGTCATCAGACGCAGGTTACGCGCATGTACAAAACCTCTGCGGCCATAGTCGGCCACCATCTGCTCGCCTATAAATTTTTAAATACCGTAGCTGGACTGTGGCGTAGGCAAAGTTGTATCCGTGACTAATTCGGGCAGGGTAAGCAAAGCGGTTTGGCCAAACACTGCCAACGAACTGGCAAACACCACCATAGGTTGCAATTTGGTGGCGCGGCAGGCTTCTAATAGCCGATGTGTGGCTGCAAAATTACTGCGCATACCCAAGTTGAAATCGGCCTCACACTCGCCACTGACTGCGGCTGCTAGGTGGTATACCACTGCAGTGTCTGCCCGCGCGGCTATCAAATTAGGTGTAGCAGAGAGCTGCGTATTGAGATCGCCTAGGGCTACTTCAATGCGCGGATCGGCTACCAAGTCGTCAGGCGGGGGCACACGATCAGCCAGTGTGATGCGGGTAATAGGTGCAGCGGCTTGGCCATTGACACTGAGTGAACCCATGGCCAACAGCGTACTGGCTAAACGCACACCTAAAAATCCAGCCCCGCCGGTGATCATAATTTTCATGCTGAAGGAGTCTTTTTTTTCTTTGCGTAATTGGGCGCGCACATAGTTGACGTGCTGGCGTAGGGTATAGATTCGGTCCGCAAAATCAAGTGGAAATTTAGTGGAGCCTATGTCGCTCTCGATAGAGTCCAGCTGAGCAGTAGCTAGTTTAATTTCATTGTCATTGAGTTGTCGTGCGCTGAGATCGCGCTCCATTTTTAGCAAAATTTCATATCGGCGGTACAAACGATTTTTATTTTTAAAGTTAAGCAAGCTAGGAATCGTCTTGAGCGCCGGGATAGCGATGGCGAGCAAAGGTACCAGTATCAATAACAGCCGTTGCAATGCGTTAGCCGCCCAGTAACGCAAGTAGCGCTACAAAAAAGGACGCCCGTCTTTATAGTAGCGTTCGGCTTCGTCAGCTAGAGGGAAGTCTGTGCCCTGTGGGTTAGGAAATTCTGCAGGCTTATTAAGCAAAGTAGCACCTTTGTGCACGTCGCGCGCGGCCTCTAAAAGCAAGTAGGCTAGAGCAGGGTGTAGATCATCGCGCACGACTAAGTTGGCGGTTGTAGTTAGCAGATTTATATCTTCGCTAGGCAAATCGCGCAAGGGATCTACGGAGCCTGCTTTGAGGGTAACCAATAACATGTAAGGCAGCCGTCTGGTGATGCCTTCTGCATGCGCTAGCGACACCAGCCGTACAGCAAGTTGGGCCAACAGCAATTGCACCGCAGGGGTCTGCGGCGCGCCAATGATGATGACAGCGTCCAGCTCCTTAGCCAATAGTGCATTGGCAGCAGCTACACCGCCTGCGGGGCTGAGTGTAGCGTTAGCCGCGCTGACGCCGTAGCTTTGCAACAGGTCTAACCCACCACGCCCAAAGAACGCAGAGGTGTATCTTGGTCAGTTTTTTGCGGATCAATCGACAAAAGGCCTAAACCACCTTGAATAAACCCCACTGGCATACCCGCATTTAAGCGATCTAAGTTTTGCACCGACCCTGTTGAGGGTTTTAGCTCTAACGTGACGCCGTCAGCTTGTAGATAAGTTTGGTATTTCAGTGCAAACTGGTGCGATGCACCGTCAACAGTACCCGTAGTCATGTCGATTTTCTTGGGTGGCGCAGGGCTAATGTAGCGCGTTAACAGCCACATAAATAAACCAAGCAACACAATCGCAGCGCTAACAGCGTACGAAACTTGTTTGCGATTTAGTAAGGGAATTACCATCGTGCGCAGTCTAACCTGCCACCGGGCTATGGTGCAGGGCTGTTGATGACTTACAACTGTTACTAAGTAATTGGCACGCTATCAGCGCGCGCGCATACTGAGCAGATTACTACGTGCTCGCGCCAAATGCTCTCGCAAGGTGTACCAGCGGTTAGCGTGGCTGTTGGGTAAATCTAGCGCGGTAACTTTTGCTTCAATATCGTCGAGTCGCTGTAGCAAATGCTTGATTTCAATCGGGCGCGAGCTGGCGGTAGGTTCAATATCGGTTTCTAAAAATTTTAATTCACCATAGAAATTTTGCAGCACAGCGTTAATTTTCCAATTGAAAAGATTGGGTATCCATAGCATTGCCAATACAGTGAAAAGCAAAATAGGTAGTAAGGCATAAATGATCAGTTCAGCTAGCTGTGCCCACCAATAGGGCAATATGCGCTCTAGCCAAGGCCGCTCGCCGTGGGCAAATGCTTGTGCAACCGGAGATAAATAAAAGTCCACGTCTTTGCTGTTGGGAAATTCACCTTGGCGTTGCAGAAAGCTGGGCATCTCATGGATTTCGCGCGCCGCCTCCAGCATGGCGCGCTGCATCGCAGGATGCATGTCGGTAGTGACCAGCAGATGCAAGTCTGCTGCCACCATAGTCAAGTCGCGCGGTGGTAGATCGCCACGCAGTTCGATAGCGCCTTGCGGTAGCACAAACGGTTTTAGACGCGGCTCGCGAGCGATCAGTGATGTGATGCGGTCAACGCCCACTAACCAAATGCGCGTGGCACGGGTAAGCTGGCGTATGCTTTCGGATTCCCCGCCTGACACCAGCACTAACGCATCAACTTGGTTGTCGATTAAAGCTTGTACACCTTCAGAGTTGGAGTTGACCGTGCTTAGCGTGACCTCAGAGGGCCTGAGTTGGGCATGTTGCAGCAGAAGTTGCGTAACCTCCCAGCCAGAGTTACCAGTGGTAGACGTAGCAATCCGAAAGCCCTTGAGTTGACTCAATTCGGTAATGTCCTGCACGCGCGTAAATACCCACACGGGGTTACGTTGCACTGTGGCTAAGGCCATCACATGGGTCATTTCAGGGCTAGCTAGCAAGCCTTGCGCGAAAGCAGCATGCACACCACTTTTCGGATCTAGCAAGCGCTGCACAGGCTCGGACGACGAGCTTGTGGTGATGGTTTCTACACGAATGCCGCGATCTTCAAGTATGTCGCGGTAGCGCACTGCCAGAGCCATGTAAGTGCCTGTCGGCAAGCCGCCTGCCATCACCATCACCTGGGGTGGCAGCGGTAACCAGACCTTGATAGACAGCCACATCAGCAAGGCAGACAGCAATAACAGCGGTGGGTAAAGCCACAGCCAGCGCTTGCGAAATACGAACAATAGTTTCATGCCTTAACGCCCTCGCATGGTGTGGAGCTTCTGGCGTACAAACTCGGTATGTTTTTGCAGCATAAACATGCGCTTCATAAATTCGGGAGGTGCATCAAAGTTACGCAGCCCTGTGTCAATCGCTTTGAGCTGAATGCTGTGTCTTGCAAAATCCAGACTCGATGGTTTTGCTGTGTCCAAATCATTTTCAATAAACTTTAGCTCGCCATACCAACGGTTGATATAGCTCTCCAGTGTCCATCGCATTAGCGCAGGCAAAAAGTAACACAACGCTGCGCACAGCAGCAATAACGGTAGGCCGATCAACATAACACGCCATAACGCTTGCGCCCAAGCGATATCAAGATGCTCCTCAATCCAGGGCAACCCATGCACGAGCGTAGAGCGCGCATCAGGCGAAGTCATGAAATCAGCGCGTCGCAGATTGGGAAAATCGCCTGCTTTATGAAACAAACCTGCCTCTCGGTGTACTTGGTGTGCAACTGCGGCAGTTAAGCGCTTAATCGCTGGATGGAGGTTTTCGCTGACTACAACGCTGGCCACGGTGGTCAACATCACCGTGTCTTGCATAGGCTGTAGACCTGTTGGGTTAAGCATGCCTTTGGCAACTAAGCGCGGCTCTAGATAAGGCACGCGTTCAATCAAGGCCGCGCTACGCTTGAGTGTGATCAGATGGATGTTGGGGACGGCCAACATGGCAGTTACCAGCGGTGCTTTGGGCGATGCTACAAAGATAGCAGCATCAATATCGCCGGTGCTGAGCGCTTTCACAGCACTGATACCCGTGGTTTCCGACACAATGAGGTCTTTGGGCTCAAGCCGAACTTGTTCTAAAAGTTTTAGAGCAATGAGCCGACTGCCGCTACCCTGCTGCCCGATAGACACCCGCAGACCTTGCAGCTGCAGCAAGGAATCAATATCTTTTTTGCGTGCAAAAATCCAAATAGGCTCGATGTCCACGTTGGCGATAGTTTGAATCGTAGTGCGACCATCGCTGGGTAACTCGCGGTCGAGTAAACCAAAACCACCTTGCACAAAGCCAATCTGAGAAGGATCCTGTTTATCACGTAGCCGGTCAATATTTTGCCCTGTGCCTGCTGACTCTAGAACAGTGACCTCTAAGCCATAGCCTCTCAGCGCCTGGGCATAGCGCTGGGCATGCGCGTAGTACATGCCGTCTTTGGCACCGGAGGTTATGGTGACGTGGGTAGGCGCTGGGGGAAATACTTTCCAACCCAGCCAAAAAAATAATACGATCGCGATTAAACAAGCAGGTAGAAATACTACCCAAGCACGTAAACGGTACATTTTCCCCCATCTCATGCGGCCTGTTCCCGCAAGTTAAACCAGCCAATTACAACAAGCCTCGTCAGATTGACGTAAAACACTTTATAGCCTGTTTGTAAAAGTTTGTCTCTAGTCTATTGAGATGAAGCGTACCTCATGGTTAAACGAAAGTGTAAACTAATTAACTACATACCTGCGTAGTTGGGGCCTCCACCGCCTTCGGGGGTAACCCATACGATATTTTGGGTAGGGTCTTTGATGTCGCAGGTTTTGCAGTGCACGCAGTTTTGCGCGTTGATCTGCAGGCGGTCAGCACCCGCGTCTGTCTTAACGTATTCGTACACGCCTGCAGGGCAGTAGCGGCTCTCAGGCCCAGCGTATATAGCCAGGTTAATGTTCACAGGCACAGACGCATCCTTTAGAGTCAAGTGCGCAGGCTGGTTCTCGGCGTGGTTGGTGTTGCTGATAAACACGCTGGATAAGCGGTCAAACGTCAGCTTGCCATCTGGCTTGGGGTATTTGATTTCTTTACATTCGGCAGCGGGTTTTAAATAAGCATGGTCGGGCTTGTCACGGTGCAGTGTCCACGGAATGTGGCCGCGCAGGGCAAACTGTTCGATACCGTTCATAAGGGTGGCCTTGACCAAGCCTTTTTTAAACCATGTTTTAAAGTTGCGTGACTTGTGCAGTTCGTCAAACAGCCAGCTCTTTTCAAACGCTTCGGGGTAGGCGACCAGCTCGTCACCCGCGCGGCCTGCCTGGATAGCATCGTAGGCAGCTTCAGCGGCCAGCATGCCCGTTTTGATTGCTGCGTGGCTACCCTTGATACGGCTGACGTTTAAGTAACCGGCGTCACACCCTACTAAGGCACCGCCGGGGAATATAGTTTTAGGCAGACTCATCAAACCGCCAGCGGTGATGGCGCGCGCACCGTAGCCCAAGCGTTTGCCGGGCTTGATACCTTTGGACTCATCGCCTTCTAAATACCAGCGAATATTGGGGTGTAGCTTCCAGCGCTGGAATTCTTCAAACGGGCTGAGGTAGGGGTTAGCGTAATCTAGCCCAGTGATGTATCCGAGAGCTACTTTATTGTCTTCCATGTGGTACAAAAACGCACCGCCGTAGGTGTCGTTTTGCATTGGCCAGCCGGCGGTGTGCAACACAAAACCCGGCTCGTGGCGGGCAGGGTCAATCTCCCACACTTCTTTGACGCCCAAGCCATAGCTTTGTGGGTCTTTGCCCGCATCAAGCTGGTATTTGGCAATCAACTGCTTGCCCAAATGGCCGCGTGAGCCCTCAGCAAAAATGGTGTATTTGCCATGCAGTTCCATACCCAGCTGAAAGTCTGCCGTAGGCTCGCCTTCTTTGCTGATGCCCATGTTGCCCGTGGCAATGCCTTTAACGCTGCCTTTTTCGCTGTACAAAACTTCCGCCGCTGTAAAGCCCGGGAAAATTTCTACACCCAATGCTTCAGCTTGCTGGCCCAGCCAACGTGTCAGGTTGCCTAAACTGATGATGTAGTTGCCATGGTTTTCAAAGCAGGCCGGTAAAAGCAAATTGGGCACACGGAAAGATGATTTTTCACCTAAGAAAATCATCGCATCGCCCGTCACAGGCTGGTTAAGCGGTGCGCCCATGGCTTTCCAACTAGGGAAAAGCTCGGTTAATGCAATCGGGTCCATGATGGCACCGCTCAAAATATGCGCGCCAGGCTCAGAGCCTTTTTCTAGCACCACAACGGACACTTCAGTGCCTTTGGCAGCCGCCAATTGCTTTAAACGAATAGCAGTGGCCAAACCGCCAGGGCCACCGCCCACGACGACAACGTCGTATTCCATCGCTTCGCGTGGGCCGTAGGCTTTCAAAATTTCGTCATGGGTCATGGGTCGTGCTCGCTGATAATGCATTAACTCCGTCTATTTTAGGTGGTGACTAGGGGCTAAGGGCATACTGGTCAGCCTATACCAACACGTTTTGAAGAGGACTCTCTAAA
>JAYSWJ010000189.1:0-3786 GCA_043718065.1 Polaromonas sp. | reverse complement strand
GTTTTTGCGAAGACGCAGGCACTATTGCGCAACTGCAAGGATTGAGCGATGCGCTACTGCGCGCCGACCAAGCACTGGGCTTGGGCTTGGTCACTGTCACACCCGACGATATCGACTGGCAAGATGAGATTCGCCTCATGCTAGAAGAGCGCACCTCGCTGTCGCCCGACGCCATGACTGGGCTAGAGGCCTCGCTGCGATTTCCCGGCAAAGAGACCATGCAAACCCGCATCTTCGGGCGCTTGTCGGCTTGGCAAAACTGGATATTTATTCGGCCTAACGCGGTGGGTGAAGAGGGCGCTTTAAAGCTCTTCGGCACGGGGCGAAAAGCTAAGTTTGACTGGAAGCGGGTTTGATTTTAAATACCGAATACTAAATACCGAGTTACCGGACGCGAAGGGCGCTAAGGTTGCGCGAAGGACGCGAAGGAAGATAAAAATATAAAAAAGTAAAACAGAAAACAAAAAACAAAAAACAAAAAACAATTTAGATTATTTATGAAATGCATATGAAGTACCTAATTTATTTTGAAATAGTTGAATATTTTTTGTATTCCTTTCGCGTCCTTCGCGCAACCTTAGCGCCCTTCGCGTCCAGGAATCCGCGCCCGACCCCGACCCCGACCTCAGCCTAATAACCATCTAAGTATTATCCAAAGGAAGACACTATGAGCAGTATTGACCTTCAAGCATTGATCCCCAACAACGTAGGCCTGGGTGAGAACCGCCAGTTGCAGCGTGCGCTAGAGCATTGGCAGCCGGCGTTTTTAAACTGGTGGGACGAGATGGGCCCGTCAGACTTTAAAGCTAACGACGTGTACCTGCGTACCGCGCAAGGTGTAGATGCATCGGGCTGGGCCAGCTACGGCTACACGCCGATGCCCGACTACCGTTGGGGCATTTTTATGGCCGACAAAGAAGAGGGCCGCAAGATTGGTTTTGGTGACCACAAGGGCCAAGACGCATGGCAAGAAGTGCCCGGTGAATTTCGCCGTGATTTCCGCCGCCTCATCGTCACCCAGGGCGACACCGAGCCCGCCTCGGTAGAGCAGCAGCGCATGCTGGGGCACACCGCGCCATCGCTGTATGACCTGCGCAATTTGTTCCAGGTCAACGTTGAAGAAGGCCGCCACCTGTGGGCCATGGTCTACCTGCTGCACGCGCACTTTGGCCGCGATGGCCGCGAAGAAGCTGAAGAACTGCTGGCCCGCCACAGCGGTGACGTAGACAAGCCGCGTATTTTGGGCACCTTCAACGAGCCGATGGACAACTGGCTGAGCTTTTTCATGTTTACCTACTTCACCGACCGCGATGGCAAGTTTCAGTTAAAGAGCTTTGCCGAATCAGCCTTCGACCCGCTGGCCCGCACTACCCGCTTTATGTTGACCGAAGAAGCGCACCACATGTTTGTAGGCGAGACCGGCGTAGGCCGCGTGATCAAGCGCACGCTAGAGGTGATGAAAGAGTTAAACACCGAAGACCCTGCACGCATCCGCTCGCACGGCGCGATTGACCTGCCTACCATCCAGCGGTTTATGAACTTTTGGTTCACCAGTTCGCTTGATTTGTTCGGGTCGGAGCAGTCTAGCAACGCAGCTACTTACTTTGCCAACGGCATCAAAGGCCGCCCAGACGAAGCCAAGTTTGCCGACCATGTGGAAAGCGATACCGAAATGACCATTCAAGTGTCTGACGGCATGGGCGGCATCAAAAACGAAAGCATTGCCGTGCGCAACGGCATGAACGAAATTACCCGTTTGGAATATGTGAAAGACTGCAATGTAGGCGTGACCCGCTGGAACATGGCGATCAAGCGTGCCGGTGTGGACATAGAGCTAAAACTTCCCAGCAAGCGTTTTCGCCGTGAGGTGGGCGTATGGGCCGGCCTGCACACCGACCTGCAAGGCAACCCGATCAGCGCGGCCGAATTTGAGGCTACCAAAGCGCAGTGGCTGCCTAGCGACGAAGACCAAAGCTACATCAAAAGCCTGATGCACCGCGTGACCGAGCCGGGCAAGATGGCCGGTTGGATTGCCCCACCTGACCGCGGCATCAACGCGAACGACGTAGCGTACGAATACGTGAAGCTGTAATCTAGCTATCTACGCGGTTAGCCGCCGCGTAGATACTTGCACGCGTAGCTAGCCGAGAGTATGGCTAACTGCGCGTGCAGTTACGGGTAATCGTGGTGCCACCTTTGGCTGCCATATCACTCGCATACTTTTTGCAAGCTACTTCGGTGCGAAAGTGTGAGGCGATTTCAATATTAGATTCAACCTCGCGCAAGGTAGCCGTATAAGGCAGTTGCGATTTGACGGACGCGGTTGCGCAGCGCATGTTGGGGGCCATAGCCGGATTGTTGCGCAGCGCGGCTGCGGCCAACGCCTTGCATGTAGCGCCGTCTTTGCCATCGACCTGCAGCAAAGGTGTGCCTGCAGTCATCACTAGCAAGTAACTACCTTCGCCTTGCGGGCTAGCCGCCGGGGGCGCTACACCCGCGCAGCCAGTTAGTAGCGTATTTGCTACAGACACAGCAGCTACCGCCAACCTCATGGCATGGGTTTTGATCACGCTAAGGTGTGGCAATGCGGCTGAACAAAATGCTTATTTTTTAGGTTCGCTGCTGGGCAGCACAGCGTCTGCCGCAGCACCTACGGCCTTGCCCGTGAGCCGCACTGTGCCAATAGCCGCATCTGCAGCCAGCCCTGCTGCGCCTACCGCTACCGACCCAACAGTATCTACGACAGCTATGACAGCGCAGCCTTGCAGCCCAAGAAGTGCCACCAAGCTCATGGATAAAAATAATTTAAAGTATTTCATACTACGTATTTTACGCATGCGTCTCGATCAGGTTGGCAGTTTTAATGAGTAAACGTAACTTGATGCACAGCTACCAGGGCGGTAGCCAGCAGTAAGGTATAAAAAGCACGCATCGAAAGCTCAAAATATGAAACTAAACGCATTGAACAGCATGGGCATTATTGGCTATGGCGAAGTGGGTAAAACGTTTGCCGCGCTGAACACGTGGGGTCTGTATGCCCGGGCCGTCAGCGACAAAATAGGCGTAGCCAGTGCCATCAAAATGTGCCGCAGCGTGATGATCAAAGGCCTAGAAGCTTTGGTGATTGAAAGCTACACGACAGCGCGCGCTTATGGTGTTGAAGACCATATGCTGCCCACACTGCAAGAAACCTTTCCTGGTATGGACTGGCAAAAGCAGGGTGGCTACTTCTTTAGCCGCGTAATGCAACACGGCCAGCGCCGCGCCGAAGAAATGCGCGAAGCAGCCAGCACCGTGCGCGAAGCAGGCTTTGCCCCCACCATGGCCAGCGCAATTGCAGGCAGGCAGCAGTGGGTGGCAGACCTTGCAGCCCAAGGTGTGTTTGCAGATGTTGGCAAAGATGCGCGTTGGCAGGACTATGCAGACCGTTTAATAGCCGCTGCTAAGTCAGACCGTTCGCTTTAGTGATTGAGTAGATTGATGCGTTGGCTTGAAGATTAATATTCCAGTAGCGTGAACTGCGGCGATTGTGTGGGGTTGCTTGGCTTGAAGATTGCTACTTTTGTACGGGATCTGGCAGGCGGCGTACTCAGCTTCGCGGCTGTCCTCCATGGCGGCCTAGGGCCGCCTACTCCCCCTTTATGCCGCTGCGCTGAGTACACCGCCTGCCAGCTCTTGTGACCATGTTGAGCGATCAACTGTTAGCTTATTCACCCACCTTATTCGCAGCCTTGGTGCTTGGTGTGAACAGCGCAGCGGCATAAAGGAGGAGCCCGCAGGGCGGGG
>JAYSWJ010000188.1:0-25601 GCA_043718065.1 Polaromonas sp. | reverse complement strand
TGGAGCGCAGCAACGTTCGGTATGCCTATGACAAACAATAAAGGGCCGCAGGTCCGTTTGGCATGGGCATGCCGTGCGGTGCTGTGTGACCGCGAGGTCTATGCGTAAAAGCCTTTGAACACTACAAATTCAATAGCTGTTTGAGCAATATTTACATGGGTTACGGCACTATTTGGCAATAAAAAAGGGTCGATCGGTAAGCCAATCAACCCTTTAGGACACCCGCTATGCTGGGCGCAGATTAACGCTAACGTTTAACGCAAAAACGTCTTCAAAGCCGCCTGCAAACGCCGGGCGTTGGCTGCGTCAAAAGGTGTAGACAACACGGCTGTAGTGTCTAGGGCCCAAGTGTCTACGGGTGCAGCGTCGTTGCGTTTGGTCAGCAGTTGCAGTTGCAGCATGCGGCGGGCGCTGATGTGCTCGGCGGGGGTGGGCACGTCGGCGGCCATCTCTAGACGTAGCAGCGCGGTGGCGGCGTCGCCTGATGCAGGCTTGGTAACCGCTTGGGCCCAGGCGGTACGGGCAGCGGGGCTGACGTCGCGGCCTAGTTGCTGGGCGGTGGGCAGGCTACTGGCTTGGCGCTGTTCCCACGCGGTCATTAGCGCGGTAAGCGATTCTCCGTGGGCTTGGGCTGCTAGCTTTTTAAGTGCTAGCTGCGCACGCTCTAGCGCGTCGCGCTGGGCGTAGAACGCGGTGTTGGACAGGCGCGGGCCGCTGTTGTCGTAGCCTTGACCGGTACCTGGGGCGGCATTGCGGTCGCCACGGCTGTCGAAACGTGCGCCATCACGACCGCCCTGTCCGCCGTCTCTACCGCCATCGCGGCCTGCCACCGCACTGCGACTGTCTGAACCACCGCGATTGTCTGAACCGCCACGACCGTCGGGAGCACCGCGGCCTGATGGTGCGCCACGGCCTGCGCCGGGGCCACTGCGGTCGCCAAACTTGCCGCCGCCTTTTTTGTCGCCAAACCGGCCACCTGCGGGCTCGGTTTTCTTGGCTCCGGGGCGGTCGTCGCCACCGCGCATCGCGATGACGGGTTTGGCTAGCTTGACCAAGGCTGCCGGGACAGCAGGGGCGGTCGGCGCAGCATCTTGTGCTGCTTCTTCAGCCACATCTTGTGATGCCTCTTGTGCTGTTTCATGAGATGCTTCTTGTCCAGGCGCATCGCTCTGAGCTGCTAGCTCAGAATTTGTCAACTCTGCATTTTCAGCGGACTCAGGGCTTGCTTGCGCTGCAGGTGCAGCATCGGTAGCAGCAGGTTGTGCAGCGTCAGCTACTACAGATTTAATAGCTGCTTGAGCAGGTTCTACGGTCTCTGCAGCCTGATTTTCTGTATTTTTATCAACATCAGCATCAGCAGAGGCAGCCGCTGACTGTGCAGCAGCAGGAGCAGACGCGGACGTAGCGCTAGGCGCAATTGCCGCAGCAGCCTGACCCCGCGCCGCAGCTTCCAGCCCCGCAATGGCCGCGCGAATTTTGCTAGCGTCGCCGCTGGCGTTGGCTGCGTCCACAGCTTTCACGGCGTCCAGCACGGCTTTGTCGTGCACGCTCATGGCGGCTGCTGCTTGTTCGCGTTCGGCTGATTTGCGGTTAAACGCGTCGTCTATGGGGCTGCGAAAGGCGTCCCACAGTTTTTGCTCTTGCTTGCGCTCGATCGGCACGGCTTGCGCCTCGTGCTGCCAACGCTGTTGCAGGCTTTTCACGGCGTCAATGCGCATCATGGGCGCAGCGCCCAGCACTTTGGCCTCTTCTATCATGGCGTGGCGGCGTGCCAGGCTGGCGGTTTGCGCTGCTTCTAGCGGGGCGTGGGCTTCTTTGATAGCGGCTTTGTACAGCGGCTGCAGCTCGGCAAAGGTTTTCTCGCCTACATGGCCGCCGTTGCGCCACTGCTCACTGAGGTTATGCAGTTCACGGTTAACTTCTTTCCAGTCGGTGCGGGTGGCGTTGGCCGCGCCCCAGGCTTTGATGTCTTCAATCATCACCAAACGCTGGGCTTTGTGCACGCCCTCCTCGACTTTGACTTTTTCTAGCCATGCCTCGACTAATTTATAGGCTTCGTTGCAGGCGTCGTCAAAGCGCTTCCACATGCCGTGGTTGGGCGCGCCGCCTTGGTCGGTTTGCTTCCACGCATCGCGCAGGTTGCGCACGGCGTCTTGTTGTTTGCGCCCGCCCAGCGGCTTGGCTACCAAGGCTTGGGCGTGGTGGGTTAGCTCTTCGCGTATTTGGTTAGCGCGCCAGCGCTGCCAGCCTTCTAGCTCGCCGGCTGCCCCTAGGGCGTGCTGGGCTGCAGCGTCTAGCCGGTCGCCAATGTGAGCTCCATGCTCTTTGAGGGCGGCGCGCACGGCGTTGGCAGCGCCTACGCTGGCTTTGCCATGCCCTTCAGATAACTCATGCTCTAGTTTGGCTAGCAGGTCACGCAAGATTTGCGTGGCTTGCGAGCGTACTTCGGGGTCAATTTTGGGTTTGACGGGTTTTTCTGGCTTGGGCTCAGCGTCGCCGCGTGCTACGCGGATAGCCTCGGCCCACACGGGCACGGCAGGCAGCGGGGCGGCCTTGTCGCCCAGGGCGGCTACGGCTTGCGATAGGGCCGCTTCAAACGCGCCCCATAGTGACAGTAGCTGCGATTTGGCAGTGTCTAGCTGGGGCGTAAATTTAGCATCCACGCTGGGCCACTGCGCGTCGGTGGCCATCGCGTCGGCTTGGGTTTGCCATTGGGTTACATCGGCACGCAGCACCTCCCACGCGGCTTGCGCGTCGGCTAGCGGTTTGGTCGACAGTACCTCAATGCGCTGGGCCATCAGCAGTGCAGCTTCGCGCTGTACTTGGGCGCGGTGCTGCAGGTCTTCTATGAGCTTGACGCGTTCAGACAGTTTGCCTTTGACGCTTTGCAAAGGCTCTTTAGACAAGGGTGCACCGGCTTTGGCGGCATCGCGCTGCCAAGCTAATGCGTCGGCAATATTTAGCTTGCTGTGGGCCAGCAGCGTGTTGGCTTTGTCGGCCCATTCGGCGGCTAGATGCTCTGAGGCGCCTGCCCGCTTGATCTCGTCTAGCTTCTCGCGCAAGGGTTTGGCTGCGCCTTTGTCTTTGCTGCTCAGTTCTTTAAACACTTCTTGCATCTGGTCGGCACTGGGGTTGGTGGCCAGCCATTCGCGCACTTTGGCCGCGCGGTCGCCCGAGGTGGGTGCGCTAAAGGCACCGCCGGTTAAGGCGTCTAGCGGGTGCGGCGCGCTGCTGGCTTTGGCAGGCTTGATGTTTTTGTTAGGGGTATCGGTCACGGTAGATTCAGTAGATTTTTTAAGAAAACTCAGCATGCGATCAATCAATTAGTCAAACAAATAGGCGCTCTAGTGTGGTTTGCAAGAGGGGCGCTAAACCGTGTATTTTCGCCTATGTTGAAGCGCTATCTCATAGTATGTGGCTGTCCACCCAAAAAGAAAGCCCGATGGGCTGTCTGGTGACAACACCCGTCGGGCTTGGCGGCTCAGCTAAGCTGCATGCCGCCTGGGGTCATGGCTACAGAGGTTTCAGGTCCGTGGCCATGTGCGGGCAATAGATTGCCTGCATTAAGATGCCAGAGTTCGTCTGACAATTTGTACTGTAGACCTGTTAGAGCGGCAATACAAATACATTTTTGTATGGAAAGGTAGGCAGCATAGATCACTACCAGCCTATGCAATCCGACAAGACGGTAATGTGACATGGCAGAGCATATCGCCAAACTGGCTATGGCTTGGCTGCTAGCAAAGACGAATTGGGCGTTAGTCTCTAAGTCCACCAAAAAACCAAAATAAAGCTTATTTTAGCAGCAAAAATGCACAAAATTGCAGTTTTAATACCATTTAAAGCATATTGATTAATTTCTTAATACTTGACTCGATATTTAACAGCCCTCTACAATCATTTAAGTTTAGAAATATGGGGCTAACCCTTGGGTGCATAGATCACTCAAGCACTCCGCGGAAACAGTCGAATGTCGGCTAAAGCGCAGTTGGACGGATAAAGTGCACATCGTAATGACCCGTGCACAACCAAGCTGCGCTGGTGTATATCCAATTCCATCGCGCTACCTGCACTGCAATGCGGCTGCCTACCCTTGGCAATCGCACTGCATCAAGGTTTGCGAACAGAAAGGCGAAAGATGACTGTATTAAAACAAACAGGCCAAGCCGTGCGGACCTTCGCAGGCGACGTGGCCCAAGGATTTTTTGAGATTGCCCACAATGGTTTTGCCATGGTGGGCCTGGTGCTGGCTTTCTTGGCTATCACACTAGTAGCCAAACCAGAGCTGCGCCTGCAAAGCGAAACCGCCTTGATCGGCTGGCTGCAAGAGCGCCAGCCTGTGGCAGAGGTAGAAGCCATCGAATCAGAGCCTGACGCAATTGACCGCGCCACCGCTGCCAATCCTAAAGATCTGCCCAAGCAGCAAGCCGCCGTGGCCTACTGGCTGAGCAAAAAGTACAGCGTAGCGCCCGAGCCTATCTCTGCCCTAGTGGCTGAGGCCTATGACGTAGGTGCCAAAACCAAGATTGAACCCACGCTGATTTTGGCCATCATGGCGATTGAATCCAGCTTTAACCCGTTTGCGCAAAGCCCCGTAGGTGCGCAGGGCCTGATGCAGGTGATGACCACCGTGCACAGCGACAAGTACGAAGGCTTTGGCGGTAAATTTGCAGCCTTTGACCCGGTAACCAATTTGCGGGTAGGGGTGAAAGTACTACAAGACTGTATCGCCCGCGCAGGGTCGATCGAGGGCGGCCTGCGCCAGTATGTAGGCGCTACCAGCGACGCTACCGAGGGCGGCTACACCGCCAAGGTCATGGCCGAATTCAACCGTTTGCGCCAGGTCGCTGGTGGCAAAGCCATGCCCACTACCATGCCGCCCGCTGGCAGAATCATCCCCGCTACAGCGCCCATAAATACCTACACGCCTTTTACCCCAGCGGTGCAGGCCCCTAAGGCTGATTTAGAAGACAAAATAGCCACTTGGGCTAATTCTTAAACGGCGCTCGGGTACACTTAGGGTGTACGCAACTGGCGATAGGCTCAGGCCCTTTTTACAAGGCACCCAGAGCTGACGTGGGCCACCACTAGGAAGCGTGCCGCAAGCTGATAAAAAAAATTATCAGCTTTGCGTTCTAGCCGTGCGCCTGGGCAGCCTCCACCAAAGAGGACACTCCTTAGTTACTTGTAACGACACCCTAGGACTGCCACCATGTTTAACCGTAATATCCTGATCGAGCAAGCCGACCCCGAGCTGTTTGCCGCCATCACCGCAGAGAACGCCCGCCAAGAGCACCATATCGAGCTGATTGCCTCTGAGAACTATGCCAGCCCCGCCGTCATGGCCGCGCAAGGCACCCAGCTAACCAATAAATACGCCGAGGGCTATCCAGGCAAGCGTTACTACGGCGGCTGCGTCAACGTAGACGTAGCCGAGACGCTGGCGATTAACCGACTAAAGCAGCTGTACGGCGCAGACGCCGCCAACGTGCAGCCGCACTGCGGTGCAAGTGCTAACCAAGCGGTGTTTTTGGCATTTTTAAAGCCCGGCGACACTATCATGGGTATGAGCCTGGCCGAAGGCGGGCACTTAACCCACGGCATGCCGCTGAACATGAGCGGCAAGTGGTTTAACGTGGTGTCTTACGGACTAGACGCCAAAGAAGAGATTGACTACGACAAGATGGAAGCGCTAGCGCATGAGCACAAGCCTAAGCTCATCATCGCGGGTGCATCCGCATACGCCCTGCGCATAGACTTTGAGCGCTTTGCCAAAGTGGCCAAGGCTGTGGGCGCGATATTCATGGTGGACATGGCCCATTACTCAGGCCTGATCGCCGGTGGCGTGTACCCTAGCCCCGTGCCGTTTGCCGACGTGGTCACCAGTACCACCCACAAAAGCCTGCGCGGCCCGCGCGGGGGCATCATTTTGATGAAGGCACAGCACGAAAAGGCCATCAACAGCGCCATCTTCCCCGGCCTGCAAGGCGGCCCGCTGATGCATGTGATTGCAGCCAAAGCCATCGCATTTAAAGAAGCGCTAGAACCCAGCTTTAAGGCGTACCAGCAGCAAATTATGAAAAACGCCGTGGTCATGGCCGAGACGCTAGTGCAGCGCGGCCTGCGCATCGTCAGCGGCCGTACCGAAAGCCACCTGATGCTGGTCGATTTGCGGTCCAAAAACATCACCGGTAAAGACGCTGAGACTATTTTGGGCGACGCGTACATGACGATTAACAAAAACGCCATCCCCAACGACCCAGAAAAGCCCATGGTGACCAGTGGCGTGCGCATAGGCACCCCCGCCATGACCACACGCGGCTTTAAAGAAGATGAAGCCCGCGCCACAGCCCACCTGATAGCCGACGTACTAGACAACCCCCGCGACGCCGCCAACATTGACGCCGTGCGCGCCAAAGTAGTAGCGCTGACCAGCCGGTTCCCAGTGTATGGCTAAGTTATTGCTAATTTCTATTGGTAAGGCTTACTAGCCAAGTCCGTTCGGGCTGCGCTTGTCGAAGCCCTAGCCACGCCCTAAGCAAACCTAGGTTAATTCAGAGAAGCTATCTCAGGAACAGATATAACTACAACCCAGCCCGATGGTGAGGTTGTAGCTTGTATGACAATAGCCAACAGAAGCTTTCACCGCTATAAATTAAATAGCTGGTTGAGCAGTATTTACGGGCTAGAATGCTGATTTAGCCTCTGAAATTAGCCCTGTAACGGTCAAAAATAGCCATGAAATGCCCTTTTTGCAACCACCTCGAAACCCAAGTTGTCGAAACCCGCATCTCTGAAGACGCAGGTTTTATCCGCCGCCGCCGCCAGTGCGGCGCGTGCGAAAAACGCTTTACCACCTACGAGCGGCCCGAGGTCAACTTCCCCGCCGTCGTCAAAAAAGACGGCCGCCGCATCGACTACGAAGGCGCCAAGCTGCGCGCCAGCTTTAACCTGGCCCTGCGCAAACGCCCCGTCAGCACCGAACAGGTCGACAACGCCATAGAGCGCATAGAAGAAAAACTCCTCACCCTAGGTGCCCGCGAAGTGCAAAGCCCCCGCATAGGCGAACTGGTGATGCGCGAACTAAAAAAACTAGACAAAGTAGCCTACGTCCGATTTGCCAGCGTGTACCGCAGTTTTGAGGATATTGATGAATTTAGTGCGTTGGTGGATGAGGTGAGGAAGTAACGCTTATCTCTATGTAGACACCGTACATCAGATCCTGTGGCGGCTCGATAGCAATTGCGGTCAAAATGCATGCATGAGTAAATCTTTAACCAAGTCGTTTCCGGCAAACAGCGGCTTTACGCTGATTGAATTGATGGTGACATTAGCTATTGTTGCCATTTTGGCTACATTGGCTGCCCCTTCTTTCCAGATTTTTATAGTGCGCAGCAACTTAAGCGGGTTGTCCAACGATATTACCGCCAGCATACTACAAGCACGCCAAGAAGCGATCAGCAAAAACTCCTGCGTCACCATGTGCCGTAGTACCTCTGCCAGCGGTACAGCTCCCCAATGCGACAAAGGCGCAGACGATAATGACGGTAAGAATTGGAACGTAGGCTGGATCGTATTTCGTAATCCCACATGCGATTTGTCTAACAAAACGCCTGATGCCGGGCTCATCTTAAAAGCACGCGAAGCAGGCAACACTGGCTATTTCGCTATAAAAAATGGTACGGAAGAAACTATGGTGTTTAACGGCACCGGACAAATGCAAAACGGCAAAGTAAATTTCAGCATGGAGTCCGACACTCTCGACCCAGATAGAACAGCGTCGCGCAAGCTATGTGTAGATCTTTTAGGTCGCGTTAAAGTTAATAAGTGGGCCACTCCATGCTAAACATCAACCACCAAATGCGCAAGACAGCGCATACCTTCAAATCAAATCAGCGTGGCATCACGCTGATTGAAACCATGATCGCCATACTTATCTTAGCGTTTGGCATGCTAGGTCTTGCCGGCATGCAAGCCGCCACAACTAAGTTTCGCTTAGGCTCTGAAATTCGCACTGCTTTAACCGAGCTCAACGGAGACATCGCAGATAGAATGCGGGTCAACATAAGTAAACTGCCTGGCTATTCCGTAGGTAACGAGGCAAACTACACCATCTCAAAAGATTATCCAACGCAGGTTTTAACTACAGGAACGTTTAGCCTCACTAAAGATTGCTCAGCCATCACCTGTGATGGCGATCAGTTGGCCACGTATGACCTTGAGCAATGGCAAAAATCTGTGAAAGATAAACTACCTGCAGGCGCAAGCTATATTTCTGGCGATATCAAGGACGGCTTCAATGTAACCATGATGTGGTTTGACAAAGGTTTTGTGGACGCCGCGGGCGAACTAGTTAAAACCGAATCTTGCTCAGCCGCTTACACACAAATGCGATCACAGCGCTGTTGTCCTACTACCGTGAATGCGCCAAAAGGCGTGCGGTGTACTAACTTTACGGTGATGCCATGAAACAGTCACCCATCCAAACCATGCAAAAAATGTCTCGCCAGCGCGGCTTTAGTTTGATAGAACTTCTAGTTGGTATCGTCATTAGTTTGTTCGTTGTATCGGCGGCTTCCTACATATTTCTTAATACTAGAAATGCAGAGCGTACTACCAACGAAGCTGCGTCGATGGACGAAACAGCCCAATACGTTATGACTGTGATTGGGCGCAATGTACAAAACGCTCGTTTCTATCCAGCCATCAGCTCAGAGGCGAAAACTATTACCAATGCAAATTTTATACAACCTTACGTCAATATAAAAACTACAGTGGTTGGTGGCGTTACGACAACATTTACCGCTTACGATCATGGCATATTTGGTTGCGAGGGCAAATATTTTGACCATGCCAAACATGAGTGCAAGGATTGGACAAGCAGCACCTACAAACCAGACACCATAGTGATTGCCTACTACACTAACGATAATTTGCAGCCCAATGCAGCTGGCAGCCCTTTAGATATTGGTCAGCGTGCAGATTGCACCCGCAGCGACTCTGCTAACGACCCGGTAAATACAAACAGAGTTAACACAGTTACTGTTGCACTTACGCCTGCTAAACCGTTGTTTGTGTCGAATGCTTTTACCGCAAGGCTATTTACAACTTTGGGTAGTGGTGATGTAGCGGTGGCTAACACTATGAGTCTCACCTGCTCAGGCAACGGTTATGTAGCAAAACAAATTTCATTCGCCGAGACAGCCTCGCAAGCGATGATCGGTGGATTGCAGGATCTGCAGTTTACCTATGGTACGGCACTAGGCAGCACATCGACTACGGCTGAGCGCTACTACAACGCAAGCCAAATATCTGCATTACCCGCTTTGACCGTTGAAGACACCACCACTGGTGGCACTAAAACACTAAGCTCTTGGGGTTTGGTTAAAACAGTCAAGGTTTGCATCGTGGCAAAAACTACAAGCAACAGGGTATCAGCGCAGACAGGCATATCCAGGAGCTATGTGGACTGTAGCGATGCAACTGTCACCATACCTGCAACTGATGGCAGCTTGTACAAGCGCTACATCCAAACATTTGGCATCAGAAACAACCTTAATCTGGGCGCCAAAGTGCCTAGCTAAGCGCTAAGTATTGGACACAAAGTATGCCAAAAATTACGTCAACCTCCGTATCCAAAATGCCTCACAAGCAAGCTGGTATATCGCTAGTTATTATTATGCTGTTTTTAGTCATCATGACTATTACTGGTGTCTACTCTGCCAAATTGTCTATATTTGGCGAAGCATCTAGCAGAAACGCCCTCGACCAGCAAGCCGCCAGGCAAGCCGCTGAAGCCGCATTGCGCGACGCAGAAAAAGATATTTTATTGCCAGGTGGGTTTAGGCCAGCAGGCGCTCTGTGCGCCAGAATAGATGGCTTTGCCGATGAAAGACCCGCAAAAGATAAATTTGGCTACTTCGTCCCTTCGTGCTCTCGTGCGCAATGCTTCTTCGAGAAAACCTATTACACAAAAAGCAATTACCAAATTGCAAAACAGGGTGACAAAGAAGATACAACCTACGCCGAGCCTTGGTGGCCTACAGGCAAAGGTGGTTTATGGAACGATGCTTTTGCAGAAAAACCGTCAGTAGATAAAGGCGTCGATCAAAAATGCAGTTTTACAGGCGCTGCGCCCTACGGTACTTTTACGGGTGCAAAACCTATTGTAGGCGTGTCCCAGCAGCCTGAATACTTGATTGAACTTGGCAGGACCGGCACCAACTTTTACTACCGCATTACAGCGCGCGGATTTGGCTATTCGCCCAACACCCAGGTAGTTTTGCAGTCCTATTACCAAACAGGTCGATAAGCAGCTTAATTACACGCTGCTGAATATTATTTAAGAGGTCACACATGAGCCCCACACGCATTTCCAAGTTTCGTCAATACATGGTCTATGGCCTAATTGCTTGTTTACAGCTGCAAGCTGCACAGCCCGCATTTGCGCAGTACACCACTGCTGACGTAACCCCAATACAAGCGATTCCGCCAAACATTAAGTCGACCTCGGCGCGCCCTATGATTATGTTGAACATGTCGAAAGATCATCAGCTGTTTTATCGTGCTTATACTGAATTCGCGGATATTAACGGCGATGGTAAGCCCGACACCACCTATCTCAGCGGCTTTAATTACACAGGCTATTTTGACTACGCCAAATGCTACACTCATAACGGTGCGGAATTTACACCAAGCAGTATCGCGGCCACTAGTACGATCACTGTCACGAATACCGCAACAAACACTGTTACGAATACCGTAATAAGTCTATGTAATCAAAATGTTACTAACGAATGGAGTGGCAACTTTTTAAATTGGTCTACCATGACGCGTATGGATTTAGTGCGCAAAGTGCTGTACGGCGGCAAACGGTCTGTTGATACTGCGACCAAAACGGTATTGGAGCGTGCAGCGCTACCTAACGACGCGCACTCTTTTGCGAAGTACTACGCCGGCACTATAGCAGTGCCTATCAATAAATTGACGCCGCATAGCATAAGCGAGATAACGCTGTGCAACACCACTAACGATACTAACGCAGCATATTCGCACACTAGCGTTGCTGCACCACTAATTAAGGTAGCCGTAGGAAATTACTCTCTTTGGAATGCTGGTGAACGTTGGCAATGTCTTTGGAAAGAAGAGATAAGCTTAAAGTCAGGGGCCAATAGCGGTGGTAACAACTCCAACGTCACTACAACTACAGGTATTCTTGCAAGTAGCGATAGTCCTTCCACTGCAGTCCGCAAAGGTGACTACATTGCGAGAGTAGAAGTATGCAAATCTGCACTAATAGGCAATGAACGTTGTACAAAATACGGTACTAACAATAAGCCTGTTGGCCTTTTACATGAATATGGTGAAAACGACTCTGCTGAGTTTGGCCTTGTTACAGGTTCGTTCAGCAAGAACATATCGGGGGGTGTTCTACGGCGCAATATGGGCAGCTTTAAAACCGAATTGGATTCAACAACAGGTATTTTTTCCTCTACTACTAAAGGTATCGTATCCACCTTAGATAAGTTGCGCGTATTTGGTTACCAGTACTCCGATGGTGTGTATGGCAACAGTACAGATGGCAATTGCAAATTCGGTTTATCTGGACTTGTAGATAACCAATGCGCCAGCTGGGGCAACCCTTTGGGTGAAATGTTTGTGGAATCACTCAACTATTTAGCAAATAAAGGCCCGTCTGCTGAATACATATCCAGTGCAACCGCCCAAGACCCCAAAGGCGCTTTGATGGGGTTAGGTGTTGAAACTTGGGTTGACCCTATGAAACGCGGTGCTACGGTTGACGATAAGTTTGGAAAACCCATTTGCCGCCCGTTGAACATACTGAACTTTAACGCAAGTGTAATTTCTTATGATAACGATTCGATTACCAGTCCTTTTGCTAAACTAACTGGTACAACACTGAACTCACAAATTAACGCAGTAGGTACCGGCGAAAACATTAACGGCAAAAGCTGGTTTATCGGCAGCAACGGGACTACCAGCAATCGGCTTTGCAACGATAAAATAATTAGCAACCTTTCTGACGCTACTGGTTTGTGCCCTGATGCAGCTGGTTACAGTGGCAGTTTTTCGTTGCCTGGTGCTGCCTATTGGGCACATACCAACGCCATTCGGACTGACATTACTTCTACAGCTGTATTAAAACCATTTCGGGTGAATACTTATGGCGTTGCTTTATCGTCTGGTAAAGCGCGCATTGAAATACCAATCTCAGTCAGTGGCTCAACAAAAACGGTGGTCATTCAACCTGCAATGCGAAACTCTTTGAGTGGCGGCGCTGGCGCCGGTACCTTAGTAGACTTGAGTGGCGGCGCTGGCGCCGGTACATTAGTAGACTTTCGCGTAGTTTCTGTGTCAGATGATAGACAGCAAGGTAAATACTTAGTTATTTGGGAAGATTCTGAACAAGGCGGTGATTACGACCAGGACATGGGGGGTATTTTGTCGTATGCGGTCCAATCAGATGGAAGCGTCAATGTAACAACTGATGCCTATGCACAGTCTACACCTGATAAATTAGGATTTGGATATGTTATATCTGGTACTACGAAAGACGGTGTTCACTTTCATTCGGGCATTAATGGATTTGGATATACAGACACTACCAGTATTACTGTGACTTCGAAATCTAGCTTAACTAATACTATCAACGCTTCTGGTGGATGCAGTAATTGCGTAACTGCCGATGCTGCGACATCTGTAACCTACCCTATTGGTATCTCAACAGCTGGGTCATTAAAAGACCCTCTCTTTTACGCCGCCAAATGGGGTGGTTTTGACGCCTCTAAAAGTAATACCATTTCTTCTGCCGACCAATGGGACGCAAAGAAAAAAGATGGTACTACTGGCAGCGACGGCATACCAGATAACTTTTTTGAAGTATTCAAGACCGATGAGTTGGAGGCTGCATTGCGTGCAGCTTTTGACGCAATCCTTGCTACATCAAATTCAGCGCCTGCTACATCATCAAGTCAACTGCAAGCTGGTGGATTTAAGTACATTGCAAAATTTGATCCCGACCTAAAGAACGGTTCATTAGATGCTTATAAAGTACTAAGCGACGGTAGCTTTAGCGATACTGCCTCATGGAAAGCGCAAGAATATATTAGCAGAGCAGAAACTTTTGCGCTGCGAAACGTTATTACTGACAATGGTGTCGCAGGTATTCAGTTTAACTGGGGTACTTTACCAGCTGACTACAAGACGGCTCTTAAAAGTGTGGCTACTGGCATGAAAGACAGCGGCGCGGAAAATTTAGTTAACTACATGCGCGGCGAAAGGGTTAAAGAGTCGCTCAGCGGACTTAGAGAACGTAAAACCAACATTCTTGGGACTATCGTTAACTCAACCCCTTGGCTACAGTCGGCCCCCATAGCAAAGCTTGTAGGTACTCAGTTTCCTGGATATGCTGCTTTTCTGCGCGCAAAAGCTAACCGCAGCAAAGTAATTTGGGTGGGCTCTAACGACGGTATGATGCATGCATTTGACGCCTTAAATGGTCAAATACTTACTTCGTATGCGCCAGGCATGCTGGCACCGCGTTTTTATGAGACCACACGCCAAGACGCAACTTTGTTAACTGAAAATGACAGGTACCGCGCTTTAGTAGACGGTAGCCCTATGACGGCAGATGTAGGCTTTACCACTGGCTCAGGGATCTCTGCTACAACTACTTGGAGTACTTATCTTTTCTCGTCATTAGGTCGCGGTGGCAAAGGTGTATTTGCGTTGGATGTAACCGATCCGAACAACTTGGGGCAAACTAATGCTGCATCCATATTTAAGTGGAAGTTTACTGATGCAGACATGGGTTACAACATTAACGACCCTATCCTGCACCCGCAGTCAGGCCAAGCCGGGCCTATAGCCAAAATGAACAATGGCAAATTTGCACTACTGCAACCTAACGGTGTGAAGTCACCTACGGGCAAGTCAAAAATATATGTGCTGTATGCACAAGGGCCTAACAGCACAAACGGTAGTTGGACTGGTCTGTACGACACATTAGACACAGAAAGCACCGGTACCTTTAACGTATCAGGGATGTCGGGCGTTAACTGGGTAGACACAGACAGTAATGGCACCGCCGATATTATTTATGGTACAGATGTAGACGGCAGGCTATGGAAGTTCGACGTATCTAGCACTAACCCTACAGACTGGAAATCTTCGTACCTCAGCGGTGACAAGCCAGTGCCGCTTTACACTACGAAGAATGATGCTTCGGCCGCATTACCCATTACCACATCGCCTGTGTTTTCATTCCCTCCGATTGGCGGAATTTTGCTGACGTTTGCTACGGGGAAATCTGTAGAGAACGGAGATTTCGGTCCTACGACGCTTAAAAATCGTATTTATAGCGTTTGGGACCGACCAGAATTTTCCTTAACTACGGGAGCACGATCCCTACCTAGTGGCACGTCAACGTTCGAGCCACGAGAATATATCCGTCAGGTCGACCAGTCTGTCAAAATCAGCACTGCCACCACAGCTATAGATTGGACCACACGTGACGGATGGTTTGCAAATTTCCCCACCGGAGATGAAATGTCCGTTAGTAACGCCGAGCTTCGAGGTGATACTGTTTATCTCATCGCGATTCGTCCTAATTTGACTGATGATTGCTCTAGTTCTCCTTTAACCACCCTATATCTTTTAGATCCTTTAACTGGTAAGGCCTCTAAATCTATTATTAATCCAGACAATGTTGTAGGGGTCGGAATTTTGGATCAGAAGATTCGGGTAGTTGAAGACAGTACAGGCAAAATAACTGGTCCGAAAACCTGTACAAAAGGTGATCCAGGGTGTGTATGCGTAGGTGTGGACAAATCTGAAGTTTGCACTAAAGCACCGCCCTGCACTGAGGCAGGCGCAGAACGAGGATTTGGTGATAAAACTGACCTGTCGCTATGTATAAAGCAAAAGAATGCCCGCTTCCAATGGCGTGAAATTCCTGGTTTGCAAACCACCACAAAACCATAGTGAATACTAGGACTACTTATGCGCAAAAAAAGCCTCTCCCGCGGATTCACGCTGATTGAACTGATGATAGTGGTAGCCATCGTGGGCATATTAGCCTCGATAGCCTACCCTTCGTACCAAGAGCAAATTGCCAAAAGTAAGCGTGCAGGTGCTAAATCTGAGCTGCTGCAATCTCAACAATGGATGGAGAGGTTCTATTCTGAAAGTTACCGCTACGATAAAAATGCTGCTGGCACTGACGTAAACGATGCTACTTTATTTAAATCCAAATTTGAGCAATCACCGCGCAAAGGTGAAGGTGCTGCAGCGTTTCTTATTACTGTAACTTCGTCTCAAAGTAGCTATACACTAACTGCAGCACGTACTGGCAGTATGGCAGCTGATCGATGTGGCGACTATTTAATGCTGCATACAGGACGCAAAAGTCTCACCAATTATTCGTCCACTCTGTATGCGACCGAGGCCGATGCGATAAGGGCATGCTGGTAAGTATTTGGGTGCATTAAGTTCATAGTTAATAGGGCTTTGATGCCAGCTGCCTCGTTAAAAAAAAAATTAACTTTCCATTCAATAGATGGATTGTCTGCGCTGTAGCAAGTGTAGTTTTACATCTTTTAGGTTTGTTAGCCATAACTAGGCTAGCGCAAACGACTACCCACACACAAAAGGCGCACTCTGCTCAATCTGAGGCACGCTTATATTTACTACCAAAAACGCAGCTAGGTAAGCAATCTGCAAACGCACCACCTGAGCCACCTTCTGCCCAGTTAAGCTTTGACAAAACGGGTATCAAATCGCGCCCTTCAACATCACAAGTTAATAAAGCTGCAGCAGTACCACCAGAAATATTAACTAGCGACAAAAATATAGAGTCTACGCAGGCTGATGGTACTGCTCCGAACGATAGCAAACAGTTAAAGCGATACTTCAGTGCCACGGAAGTTGATCAATTGGCTCTCCCAATCGATGATTGGAATTTCTCACTGAGCCATCTCAACCCAGCGTTGACTTACACTTTGCAGTTAGAAATCTACATAGGCTTTGACGGTAGCGTAGACGATTGGGTGGTCATTAAACAAGAACCCCAAGGCGATTGGGTTGAACAAGTTGTCGAGAAATTAAAGTTAACTGTTTTGATGCCTGCAACCAAAGACGGGCTGCCCGTCAACATGGTGAGAACCATAGAGATTTTTATCAAGCCATGACGAGCGTAACCAATACAAAACTAATGGATCAGTCACTAAAACTGGCTTTATCAGCGCTTTACTTGACCAGTCCTAATCCTCGGGTTGGATGCACTATTTTCGATCAAAAAAAGCGACTCACGTCCCAAGGCCACACCCAACCCCGTGGCTACGCACACGCCGAGGTCATGGCGCTGCGCGATGCGGCGGCTAAGGGGATCTCTGTCCAAGGCGCTACTGCTTATGTCACGCTTGAGCCCTGCTGGCATTACGGGCGGACGCCGCCTTGTTGTTTGGCGTTGATTGAGGCGGGTATTGCAAAGGTGGTGGTGGCTGTGTTGGACCCTAATCCGCTGGTGGCGGGGCGGGGGGTGCAGATGTTGCGGGATGCGGGGGTGGAGGTAGAGGTATTGCCTGTAGACAGCCCGGAGGCAGTGACGGCGCGGGAGGTGAACCTGGGCTTTTTTAGCCGTATGGTGCGTAAGACGCCTTGGGTACGGATGAAGGTAGCCGCCTCGCTGGATGGGCAAACTGCGCTGGCTAACGGAGCTAGCCAGTGGATTACCGGGCCTGCTGCGCGCGCAGACGGGCATGCGTGGCGCGCGCGGGCGTGTGCGGTGCTTACTGGCATAGGCACAGTGTTGCAAGACGACCCGCTGCTGGATGTGCGGCATGTGCCCACGCCGCGCCAGCCGCATTTGGTGATTGTGGACAGCCAGCTTGAAACACCTTTAAATGCCAAGCTATGGGGCACGCTGGGCAAACGCGCTTTGCGGGCTGAGGATTTTGGATTGTCGCAGGACACTATTGATTCCATAGCTGGTCGAGCAGTATTTATATATGCTGCAGTGCCCAATGATGCTAAAAAATTGGCGCTTGAAGCGCTGGGGGCCACGGTCATTTATATGCCTGAGATGGCGGTGCAAGCTACTAGCGCTAATAGCTTGCTAGCCGAAACAATACCTGCCAATGACCGCACTGCTAGCCGCAGTCAGACTGCAAACCTCAAGAGCCCTCCCCACCCTGCCCACCCCAATCACCAAGCTACAGCAAGTAACCCCGCCGCTTCTACCGCCACTAAATCCCCCAAAGTAGACCTGCGCGCCATGATGCTAGATCTGGGCCAACGCGAGATTAATGAGCTGCATATCGAGGCAGGCTTTAAGCTTAATGGTTCACTGATTAACGCTGGCGTGGTGGACGAACTACTGGTGTACACAGCGCCTAAGCTACTCGGCCCCGGCATGGGCATTGCCAACACAGCCCCACTAGCGCAACTGGCAGACGCCTTACAGTTAGATTTCAAGTCGGCAGAGATGGTGGGTGACGATTTGCGCACGGTGCTGCGCGTTCGCGGGCGCGACAAGTTTTAAATTATCTGCTGCAAAGTGCTTATTTATAAAGAAAAGTGCCTCTAACCCAAGTAAATTCTGCTCAAGCAGCTATTTAATTTATAGCATTTATCACAGCTACCGACTATCGCTACACCACTAAATTAGAGGTTTATGCTGCCTAAACAGGGCCAGCAGGGCCAAACCCTGCGAAAATAGAGGTATGTTTACAGGCATCATTACAGGTGTGGGGCGCATCGCCGCTATCCACCCGCTCGGTAGCAGTTCTTTCCATGGCAAGCGCTTAACTATTGCTGCGCCCACTGGGTATTTGGACGACGTTGGCTTGGGTGACAGCATTGCGCTTAACGGTGCGTGCATGACGGTCACCACGCTAGACAAATCTGCGCTGCAATTTACTATCGATATTTCTGCCGAATCGCTGGATAAAACGGCAGATTTGGATGCCTTGGGTCAAGTTAACCTAGAAAAAGCCTTGCGTGCGCACGACCGTTTGGGCGGCCATATCGTTAGCGGCCATGTAGACGGCGTGGGCACTGTTAGCTACTTTGCACAGGTGGGCGAAAGCTGGGAGCTGCGCGTGACCACACCGCATGCTTTGGCTAAATATCTGGCCTACAAAGGCTCTATTACCATTAACGGCGTAAGCCTTACCGTTAACAGCGTGCAAGACATAGCCGGTGGGTGCGAAGTCAGCATTAATTTGATTCCGCACACGGTAACTAACACGGCGCTGGGGTCGCTGAAAGCAGGCTCAAAGGTCAACGTAGAAATTGATACTGTCGCCCGCTACGTAGAGCGTATGCTGTCGCTGGCCAGCACCGCCAATACAGCCGCAGACACAGCCGCCAATACTACCGTCAACACTGCGGCCACAACACATTAAATACCTTCAAGTAAAGGACACACACCATGGCCCTGCATGCTATTAAATCTGCCCTCACACCGGTGGCAATTTCTAAAGTAGAAGACATCGTGGCCGACATGGCCGCAGGCAAAATGGTGATCTTGGTGGACGAAGAAGACCGCGAAAACGAAGGCGACTTGGTGCTAGCGGCTGACCACGTGAACGCCGATGCCATTAACTTTATGGCGCGCTTTGGCCGTGGTTTGATTTGCCTAACGTTAACCAAAGAGCGCTGCGAGCATTTAAAACTGCAGCCCATGGCCACCCGCAACGGCACTAAGCACAGCACTGCTTTCACCGTATCCATAGAAGCCGCTGTGGGGGTGACTACCGGCATTAGCGCTGCCGACCGCGCACGCACAGTACAAGCCGCAGTGGCTAAAAACACCCAGGCCGACGACTTGGTGCAGCCCGGCCATATCTTTCCATTGCAGGCTGTTGACGGCGGCGTGCTAATGCGCGCTGGCCATACCGAGGCAGGCTGCGACCTTGCCGCTATGGCGGGCTGCAGCCCCAGCGCAGTGATCTGCGAGATTATGAAAGACGACGGCACGATGGCGCGCCTGCCTGATTTGCAATTGTTTGCTGCCGAACATGGGCTAAAAATTGGCACCATTGCCGATTTGATTGAGCACCGCAGCCGCGTGGAGAGCTTGGTGACAAAAATAGGCCAGCGTAGCATGCACACCAGCTACGGCGAATTTACCGCCATCGCTTTTAAAGACAAACCCAGCCAAGGCGTGCACATAGCACTGGTCAAAGGCCAATGGAGCGCAGGCGACACCATTGCCGCCCGCGTGCACGAGCCGCTGAGCGTGCTAGACGCGCTAGAGGTTAACCGCCCTATGCACAGCTGGAGCTTGGACGCCAGCTTAAAGTACATCTCCGCGCAAGGCCGCGGTGTAGCCGTACTACTAAACTGCGGCGAGAGTGCTGCGCAATTGGTAGCGCAGTTTGAAGGTGTGGCTACTGCATCGCAAGCGCCTGTGCGCGGCAAGATGGACCTGCGCACCTACGGTATTGGCGCGCAGATCTTACGCGAAGTAGGCGTCACCCGCATGATGCTGATGGGCCAGCCGCGCCGCATGCCCAGCATGGTGGGCTATGGCCTGGAAGTTGCCGGTTTTATTGCCAACGCTAAATAATTATTCATATAAAAAGGACGCGCACCCATGTTTGGAGCAGATAAAGGCAGAGCCGCAGGTGGCATGTTGGATGGGCGCAAGCTGTACATTGGTATAGTGCAAGCGCGTTTTAACGAAGACATTACCAACGCGCTGGCTGCTGCTTGCAAGAAAGAATTGACCGTGTTGGGTGTGATTGAAAGACATGTTGACCACTTCTATGTGCCCGGTGCATTAGAAGTACCGGTGGCCCTGCAAGCCCTGGCCGAACAAAACAAATACGACGCGCTGATAGCCATAGGCTGCATTGTGCGCGGCGAAACCTACCACTTTGAACTGGTAGCTAATGAGTCTGGCGCAGGCGTGAGCAAAGTGTCGCTGGATTACAAGCTGCCCATTGCCAACGCCATCATTACCACCGAGAACCTGGCCCAAGCCATCGCCCGCCAAACCGACAAAGGTACCGATGCCGCGCGCGTAGCGGTAGAGATGGCTAATTTACTGAACGAGCTAGCATGATCAGCACCACACCAGCAGGCCCGGTTGCAGCATCTGCCGCCCAAGCTACCAGCCATTCAGCGCCGTCCGCAGACAAGCCTACGGTTAAATTTACTGCGCCCAAAGCCCCTGTGCGCTCGGGCCGCACGCGTGCACGCGAGTTTGCCATTCAGGCGCTGTACCAACACCTTGTGGGTAAAAACGAAGCCGGTGATATCGACATCTTCACGCGCGACCTGCAAGGCTTTAGCAAAGCAGACGCTGCGCATTTTGACGCGCTGTTTCACGGCTGCATAGACCATGCCGTGGCACTGGACGCCTACATCGTGCCGCACCTAGATCGCCCCTTGGCTGAAATATCACCGGTAGAGCGCGCGGTGATGTGGCTGGGTGCGTACGAGCTAGAGCATTGCCTAGACGTACCATGGCGTGTGGTGCTGAATGAATATATCGAGCAAGCCAAAGCCTTTGGCGGCACCGACGGGCATAAATACGTTAACGGCGTGCTTAACAAACTAGCGCCTTTGCTGCGCACCGCTGAGGTGGCCAACGACAAAGCGCCTAGCAACAAGCATGCTGGCAAAGCCGCCAAAGCTAACGACGCTGGCAACGTTGAAAAGTCAAGCTAGCCAGTGAACGCATCGCCCATGCGCATCTCCCAGCGCGCGCAAAAGATTGAACCGTTTTATGTGATGGAGGTTGCCAAGGCTGCGCAAGCGTTGGCCGCGCAGTCTGCGCATACCGATAAGCCGATGATCTTTTTAAACATCGGCGAGCCTGACTTTTCGGCCCCGCCTTTGGTGCAAGAGGCTGGCCAGCGCGCCATTCGTGCAGGCCACACCCAGTACACGCAAGCCACCGGCCTGGCCCCGCTGCGTGAGCTCATCAGCGCGTGGTATGCCAGCCGGTTTAAAGTACAAGTGCCCGCGCGGCGCATTGTGCTGACAGCCGGTGCTTCTGCCGCACTGCAACTAGCCTGCCTAGCACTGGTAGAAGCTGGTGACGAGGTGCTGATGCCCGACCCCAGCTACCCATGCAACCGCCATTTTGTCAGCGCAGCAGAAGGCACGGCCAAGCTGATTGCTTGCACGCCGCAAGAGCGTTTTCAACTGACGGCGGCTAAGGTAGAGGCGGCTTGGACTGACAACAAGCGTGGGGAAGCTAACGTAAAAACGCGTGGCGAACTAAATGTAAAAACGCGTGGCGTTTTGCTCGCTTCCCCGTCCAACCCTACAGGCACATCCATCCACCCAGACGAGCTGCGGCGCATTCACAATGTGGTCAGCACACGCGGCGGTGTGACGATGATTGACGAGATTTATCTGGGCCTGAGCCACGACGCTACCTTTGGCCGTAGCGCGCTAGAAATCGACGACCAAATCATTAGCATCAACAGCTTTAGCAAATACTTCTGCATGACGGGCTGGCGTCTAGGCTGGCTGGTAGTGCCCGATGCATTGGTCAGCGTGGTGGAGCGTTTGGCGCAAAACCTGTATATCTGCCCCAGCACGGTGGCCCAGCATGCGGCGCTAGCGTGCTTTGACAGCGAGAGTATTGCTGAATATGAAAAGCGTCGCGCCGAGTTTAAAGCTAGGCGCAACTACTTTATTCCTGCCCTGCGCAACTTAGGGTTTGAGGTGCCAGTAGAGCCTGATGGCGCTTTCTATGTGTATGCTGATTGCTCCAAAATTCAAACCAAGCTGGGCGTGCAAGCATCGTCAGGCGCAGGTACTGGCACAGGCACAGGTGGCAGCTGGGATTTTTGTTTTGAAATGATGCACCGCGCGCACGTAGCCATCACCCCGGGGCGCGACTTTGGCACAGACTCTACCCATAAGTTTGTACGCTTTTCTACCGCCAGCTCTATGGCGGATTTGCAAACCGCCGTAGCCCGCATGCAAAAGGTATTGGCTTGAGCGGCGCTTCCGAACTGTTTACTTGGCCCGTGCGCGTGTACTGGGAAGACACCGATGCGGGTGGCATCGTTTTCTACGCCAACTATCTTAAATTTATGGAGCGTGCCCGCACCGAATGGCTGCGGTCGCTGGGCATATCGCAAAGCGTGTTGCGCAACCCGCCCGATGGCCAAGTAGGCGGCATGTTTGTAGTGCGCAGCACGCAGCTAGACTACCTGCAACCCGCGCGGCTAGATGACCAACTTTTGGTTACAGCGCGTATCGCGGAATCAACCCGAATTACGCTTACTATTACGCAAGAAGTTAGGCGCATTACACCCAATAAACCCACAGATAATGTGCTCAACCAGCTATTAAAATCAGAGCATTCACAATCGACACAGCAGGAACTTAACGCCCTGCCCGTGGTCTGCTCTGGACAGATTCGTATTGCGTGGGTAGATGCCCAGCATTTGCGACCCAGCAGAATTCCACAACACGTGATGGAGATATTACAGTGACCCAAGATTTATCCATACTGCACTTGGTGCTGAACGCCAGCTTTGTGGTGCAGGCCGTTATGCTGCTACTGCTGGTGGTGTCGGTGGCCAGTTGGGCCGCAATTTTTCGGAAAATTATCTCGCTACGCAAAATCAGGTCGCTGAACGATGAGTTTGAGCGCGATTTTTGGTCAGGCACCTCGCTTAACGAGCTGTTTCAGTCGGCAGCGCAAAACGCCAAGCATTCTGGCCCGATGGAGCGCATATTTGCCAGCGGTATGCGTGAATACCAAAAACTGCGCGAACGCCGCATTGCCGACACCTCTACCCTGATGGACGGCGCACGCCGCGCCATGCGCGCCAGCTACCAGCGCGAGATGGACGCTGCTGAGAGCAATTTATCTTTCCTAGCCTCAGTAGGCAGCGTGTCCCCGTATGTGGGGTTGTTTGGCACAGTGTGGGGCATCATGCATGCGTTTACCGGCTTGGCGTCATTGCAGCAAGTTACGCTGGCTACTGTAGCGCCTGGTATTGCCGAGGCTTTGGTCGCTACGGCCATTGGCCTGTTTGCGGCTATACCGGCTGTAGTGGCGTACAACAACTTTGCCCGCGACATTGACCGCGTAGCCATCAAGCTAGAAACTTTTATCGAAGAATTTTCTAACATTTTGCAGCGTAACCTAGGCTCGCAAAACACCCCCAGCCAGGCTAGTAGTACCGCTACTAGCAACTGATCTAGCTAGCCGCACACCCACCACAGCACAGGAGAGCACCATGCCCGCCATGATGACCCGAGGCCGAGGCCGCCGCACTATCAACGAGATCAATATGGTGCCCTTTATCGACGTGATGCTGGTGCTGCTAATCATTTTTATGGTGACCGCGCCGCTGATCAGCCCCAGCATGATCGACCTGCCCAGCGTGGGCAAGGCCGCCAAGCAGCCCGACGCGGTGATTCAAATCATCATCCAAAAAGACGAGTCTTTAGAGATAAAAAGTGGTAAATCCCTTGAAAATACTGCTCAAGCAGCTATGACTACTGTAGCAGCCAAGGTCAAGCAATTGCAAGCGGGCAGCACCAACACTGCTGTAGTCATCAGCGCTGACAAATCCGTTAAATACGAAACCGTGGTCAAGGTGATGGACAACTTGCAGCGCGCCGGCATCGCACGGGTAGGCCTGTCGGTGCAATTGGCCAAGTAGCTTTTTCAACCTTATCGCCATGCCCAGCGCTTTTGACCGCATCGACTTTGCCCCACCCGCGCAGCCGGGTAAGCTGCGCGCTATGGGCTTGGCCGTGCTGGCGCACCTGCTGCTGCTAGGCGCGTTAACCTGGGGCGTCAACTGGAAAAGTAAGCCCACCACGGTGACGGCCGAAGCCGAGCTGTGGTCTAGCATCCCGCAGCAGGCCTCGCCCCGCTCAGTTACCCCACCGCCGCCACCGCCTATAGTGCAACCCAAACCCGTACCCAAGCCTGCACCCGCGCCACCGCCCGAGAAAGCCCCCGACATCGTTGAGAAGCAAGACAAACCACCCAAGAAACCTGCAGAAAAACCACCCGAGAAGCCGCCCGAGCCTAAACCAGTCGCTAAGCCCGAGGTGCCTAAAGTAGACCCAGCAGTTGCCAAACTTGCCGCACAAAAAGAAGCCCAACGCGTTGCTGCGGCGGAAACAGAACAGCGTGAGAAGGACCGCCAAGCCGCGATTGACCGCTCTTTAAAGTCCGCTGGTAATGGCGCACCCGAGTCGCCGGGTACAGCAGCTAAATCTAGCGGCCCGTCGTCCGGTTACTTCGGTCGCATTGCAGCACGCGTTAAGCCTAACATTGTGTTTACGGGAAGCTTGCCTAACAACCCGATTGTCGACATCGAAGTACGCTTAGCGCCCGATGGTACCGTACTGGGCAGGCCACGCGTTACCAAGTCCAGCGGCAGCAAAGAATGGGACGAAGCCGTGGTCCGGGCGATTGAAAAAACCGAGGTTTTCCCACGCGATGTCGATGGCAAAGTGCCCAGCAGCGTGCCAATTAGTGCACGGCCCAGCGACATTAATTAGGCAACCAGCGCTTATGGCAAGGGTTTAGCCTAGCAATTTGTAACGTCTGCAGTCAACCTCTGCCGACTTAGCCCGTTATAGTATTGCGGTCTTAGAAGCTTTCTGAGCCACACACAAAAATCCACCACCCTCGTAGGAGTTAGTTATGTTGAAAAAACTATTTGTAGTATTCGCCATGCTGTACGCAGCTATTGCGTTTGCCGCTGTTGACGTGAACAAGGCCACCGCCGCTGAGCTAGACGCTGTTAAAGGCATTGGCCCTGGCATTTCTGGCAAAATTTTGGACGAGCGCAAAAAAGGCCCTTTCAAAGACTGGGACGACATGATCAAGCGCGTTAACGGCGTAGGTGAGACCAACGCTGCCAAGTTTTCTGCCGAAGGCATGACAGTCGGTGGTTCTAGCTTCAAAGGCGTAGCCGCTGCCCCTACCGCCAAGAAAGAAGACAAGCCAGCCGCTAAAGATGCTAAAGACAGCAAGCCTGCTGCAGCACCTGCCGCCGCTCCAGCCAAGGACGCTATAGCCGCTGACGCTAAGCCAGCCGCCGCTACACCAGCTGTTGACGCTAAAGCAGAAGCGAAAGCCAAGAAAGAAGCTGACAAAAAAGCTAAAGACGAAGCCAAGGCCAAAGCTGCTGAAGAGAAAAAAGCTAAAGCTGACGCTGACAAGAAAGCTAAAGCCGATGCCAAGCCTGCCGCCAAAGATGCTAAAGCAGCTGACGCTAAGCCAGCCGCTGCCAAAGACGCTGCCAGCGCTGCAAAGAAGTAATTTACTTTTAGCTCAGCCCTGTGCTGAGCATCCCCAAAAAAGCCCGGTTCGCCGGGTTTTTTTATGCTCCGAAAGTTTGGTTGCTTGGGTTAGGACAGCCCGCGTTTTATGGTTGCAGTTGGACTGGTGAACACTATCAATTGCATAGCTGGTTGAGCAGGATTTACTTGGGTTAGAGGCCCAAAACACTCTGAAAACAGGCCTCAGAATACGCTTAGCGTGCCTTCAACGCCTGTTCTGTGCACGCCTTGGCACTTGGCGTGAACAGCTTCGCGGCTGTCCTCCGCCCTGCGGGCTCCCCCTTTATGCCGCTGCG
>JAYSWJ010000187.1:0-3793 GCA_043718065.1 Polaromonas sp. | reverse complement strand
GCACTGATTTAGCCAGTGCAAAAAATTCTGCGGTGTAGCGGTGAATGTCTTGCGGATTGGCCACCACCATGCGCACGCTACGGCGCGCCTGGCGTTCTACCTCGCCCATCCAGTCGTTGATAAACGGCTGCGATGTAGCCACCACCACTTCGGTAGGTGTCACTTGTACGGGCAGCACGCCATGGCGCTCGGCGTAGTAGGCGCTCATGGTGTCGGCTACTTTGCCCACGTCTACCCGCAGAGGGTCAATGCGCAAATAATCTAGCCCCGCTTTTTGCGCGAGATATTGGGTGAGTGTTTCAATATCCAGCGGCTTGCCGTCAGAGGCGCGCGTCATGGCTACGCTGGCCAAGCGTACTAGGGGGTGTTGCGCACTCTCGGCCTGTGAACAGCGGGCTACAGTGCGGCGCGCTTCCTCTAGCGTGATAACGCCATCGGCGCTAAGCCAATCTACCAATTTGCGCCAATCCACAGGGCCCATAAAAGGGCTCGGGGATTTAACAGCAGGGGCAGGTTTTTTGGTTACAGCGTTCATGGGCGTTTACTGACATTCATGGGCCTTCGTAGGCGTTCACATCACAGGCTTAAAAATGCGCAACCATTTGTGCGCAGGCAAGCCAAAGCGAGTGTGGATGATTTCGGCATTTTCGGCAAGTTTAGCGCGTGGCTCGCTGCGCGGGCTGCGGTGCGCCAGCACGATGGCATTGCCTTCTGTAGTGGGTTTGAAAGCCCACACATTGTCTTTGCCAAATGCTTTGCAAATTTTCTCAACGCTTTTATCGTAGCTGGCCATGCGGCCAAACAGGTTAACGGTCATCACGCCGTATTCGGTCAAACTTAAACGGCAGTCTTTGTAGAAAGCCAAGCTGTCCAGCACGGGCGCTGCAGCGTCGTGGTCGTACAAATCTACTTGCAGGGCGTCTACCGTATCTTTGCGTGCGGTCTTGGCAATCTCTAGCCCGGCATCGGCCAGTACCACGGTTAGGCGCGCATCGTTTTCGGGCAGCTTAAACCATGCTTTGCAGGCCGACACCACATCAGGATTAATCTCCACCGCCGTCACGCGGCAGCGCACATGCTTGTAGCAAAATTTAGTCAGTGCAGCCGACCCTAAGCCCAGCTGCATAGTGTGCAGGCTACCCAAGTCGCGCAAGTCAGCCCACAACAGCCACGCCATCATGCGCTGCACGTAGTCCAGCTCGATAGCAAACGGTTTTTTTATCTCCATGCTGCCTTGCACCCACTCGGTGCCCAGGTGCAGATAGCGCACGCCATCTAGCTCTGACGTGCTGACTTCGGGTAACTCGTTGTTCATACCAAATATTTTTCTAAAGCTTCACGCCAAACTTCTAATTTACGCTCAAAACTCCAGCTGGCATGCGCAGGGCTGCTAGAGGGTAATTTATGAACCTTGACCCCCACGCTGGCCACTGCGTGGTCTGCACTGCCCCCCGTGGGAGTGGGAACGCCTTGGGACGGCCCGGCGGCGTTCAATAATCTATCTACGGTTTTAGCGTGCTTGTAACTCTCGCCACCATTATGGGCGATGGCTTGCAGCTGCGGGCAGCGCGTGCGCAGCGAAGCCAAGTCATTAAGTTGGGCATGTTGGATGGCACTGTCTAGACTACCTACGCGCTCGCACGCAGCGTACACGTCCCACAAGCCTACGCCACGGTCCAATAAGTTATTACTATTAATTTCATAGCTGCTTGAGCAGTACTTATTGGCTTCAGAGGCATAAATGACATTAAATATAAGCCGCCAGAACTGGTTATGCTTATGTCCGTAGTACTGCTGCGCTTGCAATGACCGCACACCCGGAAAGCTGCCCAGCACCACCACGCGCGTGTCGTGGCGCAGCAAAGGCGCTAGGCCGTGCAGCGCAGCACTCATGCTTTGGTCACGCCTTGGCTTTGTCAGCCTCGGTGGTAAACGAATCTGCATAAAACTCATCCGCAGGCAAACCGCACTTTGCGGTGTAGTCGGCCAGGGCAGAGTCAATCACAATCGGCGCGCCGCAGGCATACACTTGGTACCCACTTAAATCGGGCAGGTCTTGCATTACAGCTTGGTGGACAAAACCGGTGCGGCCTGTCCATGCATCATCCGCAGTGGCGTTGGAGATGACGGGGATGTAGGTCAAGTTGGGCATTTCAGCCACTTTAGCCATCACCCAGTCGTGCAGGTACAGGTCTTCGGGGCGGCGGCCACCCCAGTACAGCGTGGCGGGGCGCGTGATGTTTTTAAACTGCATGTGCTCGATCAGCGCTTTGATAGGTGCAAAGCCGGTGCCCGACGCCAGCAGCACCATGGGCTTGTCTGAATCGCGCAAATAAAAGCTGCCAAACGGCCCTTCAATGCGCAAAATTTCTTTGTCTTTCATCGCGCCAAATACATGGTCTGTAAATTTGCCACCGGGCATGTGGCGTATGTGCAGGTCAATCGTGGGTGAGCCTTGCACTAGCGTGTGCGGTGCGTTGGCCATGCTGTAGCTGCGGCGCGCGCCGTCGCGCAGCAAAAATTCTACATACTGGCCCGCGTGAAACTGCATCACGTCGTTAGCAGGCAATTGCAGTTTCACCAGCATCACATCGTGCGATTTTTTCTCTAGCAGCGTTACGCGCGACGGCATTTTTTTGATCGGCATGGCACCCGCTTCGGTCACTTGGCGGCTCTCGAGCACCAAGTCGCTGTGCGGCACGCCGCAGCAGGTCAGCACAAAGCCGTTGGCTTCTTCTTCAGCGCTGAGTGCTTTGCTTTGGTGGGGGCCGTGCACTACGGTGCCGGATATTTTTTTGCATTTGCAGCTGCCGCAAGCGCCGTCTTTGCAGCCGTAGGGCATGCCAATGCCTTGGGCAATACCTGCGGCCAAAATGGCCTGGTCGGGGTTAACAGTAAAGCTGCGGCCACTGGGCTGCACGGTGACGGTAAATGCCATGGGATAAGTTTCCTGAAACAAATGCGCTGTTTTAAAGTGCGATGGAAAACGCTAAAAAAGGCTGGGGCTTGGTATGCTCAAGCGTTATTGAATCTACAGACCGTATTTTGCCTTCAAATCAATCCCCTTTAGGCGCACTGCCCAGGCGCTTTCGCCAACCCCGCTTGCTGATTGTGGGCTGCGGCGACGTAGGCCTGCGTGTGGCGCGCGTCTTGCCCAAGGCGGTGCGCATCTTGGCACTTACCTCGTCCCCCGAGCGCGCGCCCTTGCTGCGTGCGGTAGGTATTACCCCTCTGCTGGGTAATTTAGACCATCCTGCCAGCTTAGCCCGCATGGCAGGCCTGGCCACACGGGTGCTGCATTTGGCCCCACCGCCCACTGACAACCAAGCACAGTGGTGGCGCGACCCGCGCACGCAACGCCTAGTGCAAACATTAAGACGCCGCAGCTTGCCCGCCAGCCTAGTATATGGCTCCACCAGCGGCGTTTACGGCGACTGCGGGGGCGACTGGGTCAGCGAGTCGCGCCCGGTGGCACCTCACACCCCACGCGCCCAGCGCCGGGTAGATGCCGAGCAGTCAGTGCGCCTGCTAGGCCGTGCGGGCGTGTGCACCAGCATTTTGCGCATCCCCGGCATTTACGCGCAAGACCGCGACGGCGGCACGCCGCGCACGCGCCTGGGCAAAGGCACGCCTGTGCTGCATGCGCAAGACGATGTGTATACCAACCATATCCATGCCAACGATTTAGCGCGTGCCTGCATTGCCGCGCTGTGGCGCGGTAGGCCCCAGCGCGTGGTCAACGTAAGTGATGACAGTCAACTGAAAATGGGCGATTATTTTGACCAAGCCGCTG
>JAYSWJ010000186.1:0-3794 GCA_043718065.1 Polaromonas sp. | reverse complement strand
TGAAAACTATCACCCTGCGCGAAGGCAAAGAGCGCGCTTTGCAACGTCGCCACCCTTGGATTTTTGACAACGCTATTGCCAAAGGTAGTGCTGACAGTGGTGAGACGGTGCGGGTGACCGCGCATGACGGTACATTTCTAGGCTGGGCAGCGTATAGCCCCAGCAGCAAAATCCGCGCACGGGTGTGGAGTTTTGACGAGGCGCGACGTATTGATGCTAACTTTTTCATAGCTGCTTGCGCAAGATCTGTAGGCGCTAGAGGCTTGTTTGACATACAAAGCGACAGCATGCGGCTGGTGCACGGCGAGTCGGACGGTTTGCCGGGCTTAATTGTGGACCGTTATGGTGACACGTTGGTAGCGCAGTTTTTATCGGCTGGGGTGGAGCGGTTTAAACAGCCTATTGCCGATGCATTGTTGCAAGCTACTGGATTAACTAAGTTGTACGAACGGTCTGATGCCAGCAGCCGCGCGCTAGAGGGGCTGGACAGCGTGACCGGGTGGCTGCGTGGCGGGGCCTTTGACGGCGTAGCCAGTGCAGAAGACATTGTCATCACAGAGCACGGCTACCAGCTGTCAGTCAACATTGCGCAAGGTCACAAAACTGGTTTCTACCTAGACCAGCGCGACAGCCGACACAAGTTTGCGCAGTACGCACAGAATTGGCAGCACAGGCACGCGGGCAGTGGGCAGGCCTTTAGCGCGCTTAATTGTTACTGCTACACGGGCGGATTTACCGTGGCGGCGCTAGCCGGTCTGCGTGCCAGCGGCGGTTTGCAGCAAGCGCACATTACCAGCATTGACTCGTCTGGCCCCGCTATCGAGCGCGCCAAGGCCAACGTAGCGCTGAACGGCTTTAGCGCTGAGCACACTACGTTTATGGACGCTGACGTTAACGCCAGCTTGCGCCACTTTGTAGACTCTGGCCAAACCTTTGACGCCATCGTGTTAGACCCGCCTAAGTTTGCACCCACCGCCGCGCATGCCGACCGCGCCGCGCGGGCGTACAAAGACATTAACCGCTTGGCTTTTAAAATTTTAAGGCCCGGTGGTGCGCTGTTTACCTACAGCTGCTCGGGCGGTATTGATGCAGCGCTGTTTCACAAAATTATTGCTGGCGCGGGCATCGACGCAAGCGTGGACGGCTACATTACCGACCGGCTAGGCGGCGCGCCAGACCACCCGATGACGATTAACTTTCCTGAAGGCGAATACTTAAAGGGCTTGGTGGTGGTGAGAAAAGCTTAAATCGTGGCAATGCACTATTTAAAGACATACCTTGTGCGGCAAATTGTGTTGTGATAGCCCATTGGATAAGTCAACTTTAAAGGGCCACAGTGCGATGCGTTCACCTCACCATGTAATTTGGCGTCAACTGCGCGCACGCCCTAGGCTGATGGTGTCGCTAGCGGCCGGGGCTTTGGTGGTGTTCTTGCTACCGCAGGGGTTGGCTCTGCTACCCCAGGGGTTGGGTTGGCCATCGCAGGGGCTAGTTCTGCACCAATCCACGCGCCTAATAATTGGGTGGAATGTCACCACCTGCCTGTATTTGCTGTTGGTCGGGCTGATGATGCTCCATACTGACCATGCGCAACTACAGCGCCGCTCGCACGCGGAAGACGAAGGCAAATTGGTCATTCTTACCCTGGTTATCGTGGCGTCTGCGGCAGCGCTGAGCGCGGTAGTGATAGAGCTGATGGCCATTAAAAATATGGCAGGTGGCCCCAAATATGCCCGCATTGCACTGGCAGCGCTAACCATCGTATCGTCATGGGCGTTTAACCACATGATGTTTGCATTGCACTATGCGCACGACTACTACGTAGCTCGCGCAAAAAATTTACCAGGCGGCTTAGATTTCCCTGGCAACGAAGCGCCAGACTATGTTGATTTTTTGTATTTTTCTTTCGTCATAGGCACATCCGGGCAAACCGCCGACGTCACATTCACCTCTAAAAGCATGCGCCGTGTAGGCCTAGTGCACTGCTTAGTGGCGTTCTTTTTTAACACCACCGTGTTGGCCTTAACCATCAATATTGCAGCAGGTTTGATTTAGCTATTCAAACCGTCTATATGCAGCAAAAAACACGGCTAGTTTCAGGCATGGTGGTAGCTAAAATTAATGATGTAATCTACTCATCTTGACTGTTTAGAAAGACACACTATGTCATCCACGCCCTCTAGCGCCACAACCACTGCTGATACGCCTGCTTTTGTGCTCACGCCTCCCGAGGTGCTGGCACCTGTGGGTAATGAGGTGGTAAAAACCGTCGTGCCACTGCCGCCTGAATTGAAAACTGCAGTGGACGAGCAAGTAGAGCGCTTTGTTGGCGCGCTGTTGACAGAGAATGTGCATACCGAAGCCTTCAAAGCCAAGCTGGACAGCGCATTCGCATTAGGTAAGGAAGAGATTTCTGTGGCCTCCAGCCTCATGCAAGGGCGCTTTATGCAGCGCAATTTTGTGGGTGTAGAAGACACCAGCGCTTTTAAAGCTATCCAAGATATGCGCGGACATTTGGACGATTTGAATCCTGGCAAGGCAGGTGATTTATTCCAGCCGCAAAAACTGCTCGGCATCATTCCTTTTGGCAACAAGCTGCAAGCGTACTTTCGCAAATACGAAAACGCGGGCAGCCAACTGCAAAAGAGCATGCAGCAAATCTACGCCGCGCGTGACGATATGCAGCGCGATGTGGTGGAGATAGAGGCCGTACGCACCAAGCTGTGGGAGGCCATGCAAAAGCTGGGTGGTGCGATCCATTTTGCTGAAAAGCTCGACGGCCATTTAGGTGCCAAAGTAGACAGCCTGCAAGCTACCGACCCTGAGCGTGCCAAAGCTTTGCAACAAGAAGTGCTGTTTTACGCGCGCCAAAACCTTACCGACATGCTGACCCAGCAGGCGGTGTGTACCAATGGCTACCTAGTGCTGGATGTGCTGAAGAAAACCGGCCGCGAAATGATGAATGGCTGCAGCCGCGTGGCTACCACGGGCATGAGCGCGCTGGCAGTTGCACAGACTGTGGCGCGTGCTACTGGCAACCAAATTCAGGTGATGGAAATGCTAACGGGTGTGAACGCCAGTATTGAAAACCTCATCACCGAGACAGGCAAGCAGCTCAATACCCACGTAGATAAAACAGCGCAATTTTCTGCCAACCCGATGATCGGTATTGAGAAAATCAAAGAGATGTTTGACCAAACCTACAAGGCGATGGATGCGATGGACACATTCCGCGCCAAGGCGATTGATGTGATGGGCCAAAACAATGCCATCATGCAAGAGCAGCTGGCCTTGAGCGACAAATACGTGGACCGTGTGCGTGAGCAAAAAGCGCGTGAGGCTACTACTACCTCAAACGTCACGGCAATTAAAGGTCCTGTAGCACTTTGAGTAAAAACTTCTGAGTCAAGGTTTGACCAACGCTATCTGATGCTGGTTAACCGGCCTTTGCTTTGTTGAACTTCTCGTGCAAAAACTGCGAGTGATTTAAGAACGCTTCTGCATCTTGGCTGGCCAAATCATTGGTAAGCTGGCGTACCTTGCCACTCAAGTCGTCAATGGTGAGCTTGAAAGTATCCTCAGCAGTTTTGCCATTGGTCAGCAGTTTGGTGGTGGCAAACTCTTTGGGAATTGACAGATAAGTTTTCAAAGCATCGGGCAAATAGCTCAGCGCAATGTGGCGTGCGTGAAAGCTTTCTTCCAACGATAGTTGCCCTTTGCTGCGCTCCCACTGGTCTAGCAGGGTGCTCAGTTGCTGGCATAGCTCCAGCACTTTGGTCTGCAACGATCCTGGC
>JAYSWJ010000185.1:0-3812 GCA_043718065.1 Polaromonas sp. | reverse complement strand
TACCAAATGCCAAACACGCCGTCAAATTTATTGCTGCCTGCGGGCGCAAAGCCCAGCTGCTGCGTGCCCCACACGGCGGTAGCGGCCAGTTCTTCGTTGACGCCGGCTTGAAAGACGATGTTTTGTGCTTTGAGGTGTTTAGCCGCGCTCCACAGCGCTTGGTCGTAGCCGCCCAGGGGTGAGCCGCGGTAGCCGCTGACAAAACCCGCCGTGTTTTTGCCCGCCTGCTGGTCGCGCAGGCGCTGCAACATGGGCAGCTTGACCAGTGCTTGCACGCCGCTCATAAAAGCACGGCCATAGTCCAGGCTGTATTTGTCGTCTAACGTGACGGTTTCCAAGGCTTTGCGGATGTGCTCGGGCAGCGGGGCATTCATGGGCGTGTCTCCAAAAACAAGCGCAAAGCACTTGCTAAATTATGCGCAAAGTGTATGCCTGATTGCTTGGTATGTCTTTGCTTTTGCTGCTTGTGAAGGGCGCATTACTGAAAGAATATTGCTGACAAGTTAACTATTTAGAAATAGTAAGACAATTTAATTGTCACGCACGCAACGAGATACCAATGGCAACAGAGGGTAACGCACAATCGCCTCGCGCTGGGTAACGCCTAGGTTGAACTCTACTTGCATTCGGGCGTTGCTGTATTCGTTAGAGTTGGGTTTGGCGTTGGTGGGCGTACTGGCGTATTTGCCGCCGCGGTACAGCAGGTCGTAGCCGCGCGTGCTTTCTAGTGCCACAGAATCGTCGATAAACTTAGCGGTGAATTCAAGGCCGTATTCGCAGCGGTAAAACGGCAGCGGTTTGCCCACCGGGCCGCTGGTGCAGCCTGCCAGCGCAGCGCCTAACAAGGTGGCCAGGCCTAAACGCGCAGCCACCCGTGCGCTAATGCGCGTGTGCTTTTGCGCGGTCACCTGCGGGTGCGCGGGCTGGTTTGCTTGATTACTAACTACTATTAATTTCATAGCTGCTTGAGCAGTTTTTACTTGGGTTACAGCACTAAATATCATAAAAATAGGCTCCAAAATGGCTTGATTCACTAAATGAGTGTACAAATATTACGGCTTGGGCCACAGCACCCATAACTGCAGTGGCTGCTTAAGCGTGCCGGCTAGCTCGCCCGCCTCTAGCCCTGTACCTGCGTAGTAGTCGGCCCGGGCCGCGCCCACTATCGCGGTGCCGGTGTCTTGCGCTAGCACCAAGCGCTGCAAATTAGTCACCGGCCCTTGGCTGGCCAGCCAAACAGGCGCGCCATACGGCATGCTGCCGGGGTCTACGGCAATGGACCGGCCGGCGGTGAGTGCCACGCCTTGTGCACCCTTCGGGCCGGCATTGGCCTCGGGGCCGTCCAGAGATTCTTCGCGGAAGAACACTACACGCGGGTTGCTCCACAGCAGCTCGTTGGTGCGTTGCGGGTTGGCCACTATCCATGCTTTGATACCGGGCCACGAGGCGTCTTTGATCAAGCCTTGGTCTAGCAAGTAGCGGCCTACCGATTTGTAGGGCTGATCATTGGTAGCGGCAAAGGCGATGCGCACCATTTTTTGGCTGCCATCCGGCTCGGTCACGCGCAGGCGGCCTGAGCCTTGAATTTGCAGCACCAGCACGTCGACTGGGTCGGCCAGATAGGCGATAGCGCGGCCTTGCAGGGCAGCCTTGGCCTCGGGTAACGTGTCGATGTCTTTGCGCGTATACCACGGCTTGCGGCTGGCTAAATTGGTTGGCGGCTTGTACAGCGCGGCGGCGCTGGCAGCGGTAGGGTTGCGGGTGGCTGACAACACGGGCTCGTAATAGCCTGTCAGCAGGCTTTCATTGCTATTGCCCGATGCGTTTGTAGTCAACGGCTCTACGCGGTAAGGCTGCAGGCGCTGGATAAGCCAAGCGCGCTGCTCTGCGCCACTGGCAATCGACAAGCGCCGCACCTCGGGGCACAGGCTGGCCAGCGCGGTGGTGGGCCGCTCGCAGCTTTTAAGCCACGCGTTCCACGCCTCGTGCAGGGCGTCGTTGTCCCAGCCCGGCAGGTCGCTCCAGCGGGCAGGCACCCAGCGGCTTTTGGCCTGCGTGATGATGGGGCCGGTGGGTGCGGTGGTGGGTGCGCTGCTGGGGCCGGTAGGGCTAGCGGACACGGGCGGCGCAGTAGCAGGTGGGCGCGTAGGCAGGCCGTCGCCGGGCTGCACGGGGGGGCTTTGTGGTTGCTGCACAGCACAACTGGCCAGCGTTCCTACAATCAACAGCAATACGAGGAGTCTTGTCATGTTGTTAATTGTGCTCGAAGCGCTGGGGGCGTTGTTACTTTTAGTGTTGATTGTGTGGTGGACGATGTTTTCGGGGCGCAAGAAGGGGGAACTGATGCACTCGGTTGAGGACAAAAAACAATCGCCTGCTGATCAGCGGGGCCCAGACAAAGAGTGATACCTTGGCGCAACGTCTAAACAAACGCATAGTCACACTTCACCTTGATAGGGCGGCCTATCTTGATGTGCTGCAGCAGCTCTGAGCAAACTTGGTTCGGATTAAAGCGCTCAAGCCGTTAACCCAACATGCAACGGCAATTTTGTGCCGCCGGACCGCTGCCAGTCGCACGCGTTATGCGCACGACTGACTGCAATGATTTATTGGCCTGTGGCAGTCACATTACAGTTAACCACCAAGGTCACTGAACTGTTAGCAGGGAAGGTGCCAATCGTCTCACCCGTACTAAAGAAGTTAGTCGCGCCGCTGAGCACCACACTACCCTGGGGCAGTAAGCTGCTTGGGCATGACGCACTGCCTGTGGTAGCCGTACAGGTGACTGTCGTGCAGACCAAGCCAGCTGACACAACATCTTTCACCACGGCTCCGTTGGCCGCAGACGGGCCACCGTTGCTGTACGTAATGGTGTAGGCCGTGGTACCACCTGCCACCGCGCTGGTGGTGCCGTCGTTTTTGGTGACTGACAAGTTGGCCACTTGCCCCACACTGATACCTACCGAGCTGCTGTTGTTATCCGCAGCCAATTCAGTCGTGCCCGCTGGTGGCGATACGCTGGCGGTGTTGGTAAGCGTGCCCGTGGCACCGGGCGCTACGCTAACCTGGAAGGTGACGGTGGCCACTTGACCTGCAGCCAGCGTGCTGGTGCCAGAGATTGTGCTGCCAGCCCCAGCCGCAGTGATGCTTCCTGTCGATACGATATTGGTAATGGTACCTAAGCCAGCAGGCAAGGTATCTGTCCAAGTAGCGTTGGCCACTGCACTTGGGCCGTTGTTACCTACCACGATGGTGTAAGTGAAGGTGCTGCCAGCATTTGGTGTGAGGTTAGCTGTAGTCTTGGTAATAGCTATATCGGCCACCAAATTGACGTTGACAGCCACCGAACTAGAGTTGTTACCCGGCACCAAATCGGTCGTGCCCACTGGCGGCGTAACGCTAGCAGTGTTGGTCAGGGTGCCACTCGCATTAGCCGCCACACTCACCTGGAAGGTTACAGTGGCCGCTTGGCCGACCGCCAGCGTGCTGGTGCCCGAAATACTGCTACCTGCACCGACAGCGGTGATGCTTCCGGTAGACACTATATTAGTGATCGTGCCCAAGCCTGTGGGCAAGGAATCCGTCCAGGTTGCATTGGTCACTGGGCTAGGGCCGTTGTTGCCTAACACGATGGTGTAGGTGAAGGTGCCGCCAGCGTTAGGGGTAAGGTTAGCAGTGGTTTTGGTAATCGCCAAATCTGCAGCGGGGTTCACTATGAGTGTGGCCGTAATCAAGCTTGCGTTGGCTCCCACAGAGGTAGTCAAAGAGCCAGCTGGGATGGTGTTGGCCAGTTGTGGCGTGTTGGTAGAGGT
>JAYSWJ010000184.1:0-9553 GCA_043718065.1 Polaromonas sp. | reverse complement strand
GAACTGTTGTATGCCTCATCATTTCGACCTCTCTTGTAGCTGCAAGTTAGCTTGACGCTCGATCCACTCGCCTGCTGCGTCTTGCACAATTTCTCTCAATGTCACCTCGGTTTCACTAACCTTGGTAACTTTTCCGTAATTTTGACCCAAGTAGCTGCCTACTTTGACTTGGTAGAGCAGGTTGTCTACCTTCACCAACGCCACTGATACGCCTTTAGGGGACATGTTGCCCACAAGCGCCATAGAGTCCAATGGAAACGCTTCCAGTGGTTCTTTGCGGCGATTAAGCTCTGGGGCAACTAGTTGGGCGTTCGCTGTTGCTTTTGAAGATTCGCGTTTAAGCGCTTGAGTCAACTTTTGGTTGCTAAAAGGCTCCACTGCATTGGCTTGGTTGTAAGGGGCGGGACTGAACTTTTTAGGCTCAGGCAAAGGCACTACTGTGGGTTTAGTCGAATTACGTTGCTCAGTCATCCAGCGCTGTAAATCTTCTTGCTCACCCAAAGAGCAGGCACCAATTACTAAAGTCAGCATGACAGATGCTGAAATTCGACTCAACGAATTGTGTTTCATGGCTTAGCTCCAAGCTTTGCGGCGTCTGACGCTGGCTTACGCTGAGCGGCTACTTCTTCTTTGTCCAAGTACCGGTAAGTCCTAGCAGTGGCCTCCATGCCCAGTGCCCCATCTTTACCTGGCACTATGGTCAAATTATTCAGTGTGACGATACGTGAAAGGTTGGCGACATCAGCAGCAAACGCGCCCATGTCATGGTATTTACCAGAAACTTTTAGTGCTATAGGCTGCTCAGCATAGTATTCTTTTACGCTAACAGCCCCAGGCTTGAATGACTCAAACAATAGCCCCACACCTTGTCCAGCGCGGTTGATGTCAGACAACAGCGCATCCATTTCGGCTTTGCTGGGCAATTGCTTTTCTAGCTGTGTAACGTATTGCTCTACCTGCTCACGCTGTTTCTTGAGCGCGTCAAGGTTAACAGCCTTTACTAGCTTTTTCTTATAGTCTTCTCGCAGTGCTTGCTCTTTGCCTTGCTCTGCAATAAGTTCTTCGTCTGAGTTCTTAAGCCAAGCAAACCATAGCGCCACGACAACCAATACGGTCACACCGGCGCACAACGCATATTTAGGCAGTGCAGGCCAGCTAGAAGGATCTCTGGTGTTGAGGCCACGAAATTGTGATACAAATTTGTCTGCCAATGCAGCCACATCAATATTTGTTTTTTTGGAAGCGGTTTTAGCCATATTTAGTGCCTCACGCTTTCTTAGCAGCAGCGGAAGCTGGCGCTGCAGGTGCCGATACGCCAGACTCTGCAGCCGATGCACTAGCCGCAGCAGCTTTGACAACATCGGTTGGTTTATTGATTTTGGCGCGTATTGAGAAATTGGCTACCCTGCGAATATCGCGGGGCGCGAGTTGGACACTGGACGCAATAATTTCAACTAACTCAGGTTTGTTTAACCAAACACTGTTGTTAGCTAAATTTTTCAACAGCTCAGATATACGTTCATTAGACTGCGCTACTCCTTGAAACGCCACATTCACGCCATCTTGCTTCATCGAATTAATGTACACACCATCAGGTAGTTGCGCCACTATTTCATTAAGCAAATGCACTGGCAAGTTGCGATCAGACTGCAGGTTCTCAACGGCCAGCTGGCGCGCTCGCAATGCCGCAATTTCAGACTCTAAATTGGCTACGTCTTTAATTTGCAGCTCAAGGTTTTTAATCTGCGCTTGTAAAAAAGTATTTTTGCTTTGTTGGCTGGAAATCTGTGCTTGATACCACACAAAAATTGCGCCGCAAATCAAACCGCCCAAAAGTGCAGCAGCCCCTAAGGACACATAGAACGCATCTTTCCTGCGTTTGCGTGCCGCCTCACGGTGCGGTAACAGGTTAATCAATATCACTGTGAAAACCTCCGCATGGCTAGACCACAAGCGCTCAAGTAGGAAGGCGCTTCTCGGCGCATTTTATTTTCGCGCACTCCCGACCCCATTTGCATGCCCTCAAACGGATTGATCAGTTGGCAAGTAAACGACGTTTGCGCTGTCACCGCCTCGGTCAAACCGGGCAAAGACGAAGATCCGCCCGCCAGCATGACAAAGTCAACGCGGTTGTAGGGCGTACTGGTAAAGAAAAATTGCAGCGCGCGGCCTACTTCTTGGGCGAGGTTTTCTACAAAGGGACGCAACACACCATTTTCGTAGTCTTCAGGCAGCTCACCGCTGCGCTTTTTGGCCTCAGCTTCTTCCGGGGAAAAACCATATTGCCGTACTATCAATTGGGTAAGTTGCGCACCACCGAAAGCCTGGTCTCGTTCGTACAAGACTTCGTCGTTGCGAATGACCTGCATACTGGTGGTCATAGCGCCCACTTCAAATAGCGCTACCATGGTATCTGCGCCTTTGGTGGGCATAGCGTCTATCAAGCGGCTTGTAGCCAAGCGCGAAGCATACGATTCGACATCAAGAACGATAGGAGTAAGGCCTGCCGCCTCTGCCAAGCCCTGACGGTCTTGGACTTTTTCTTTGCGCGATGCAGCAATCAGCACATCAACGTCACCCGCTGAAGTGCTACTTGGGCCCACCACACAAAAATCTAAACTAACTTCATCCAATGAAAATGGTATGTATTGGTTAGCTTCTGATTCAACTTGTAGCTCTAACTCGCCATCGGACATGCCACCAGGCAACACTATTTTCTTGGTAATTACAGCCGAAGCTGGAAGCGACATAGCGACGTTTTTAGTACGCGTACCGCTTTTCTTGACAACGCGGCGCACGGCCTCCGCAACTTCGTCGAATTTTTCGACATTGCCGTCTGTGATCCAGCCTTTTTCTAGCTGCTCAACTGCACAACGCTCTAGGGTTAGTGCGCCGTCTTTGCCACGACTCAACTCAACCAGTTTGACGCTGGAAGAGCTAATGTCTAGCCCAAACAGCGGTGCTGGTTGGTTGCTAAAAAGCGATGCGAATGGAATCAAATTGAGCTCCGCTAGTGTCAGTATTTAAGAAGTAAGGCTTGAAAAATTGTGCGTCTAAACTTAAGAAAGTACTTCAATGCTATCAGTAAGCATGTTGAACTGCAACGATTTTTCCTGTTTTACCGGTGTGCTGGCGTTGTCAAAATCCCACGTTTTTGTAAGCACTCAAACTCTTAAGTAAGCCTGCCTACCAATGCTTGCCGTCGACTTAATGGCTGTTGCTAAGTTGCAACATTCAGCAACTGTTGATAATTAGGTGAATGTGGGGTACTTTCTATAATGGAATTAAAGCTAGCGTGCGCTCATGCACCCAGCCCCAGCGTTCACGCTAAATCACTTATGTCCGATACCGATTCCAAAACGACTACTTCGTTTGAACTGCCACGCGATGCCCGCGGGTGGGCGCGCCTGCTACTGAAATTTTTAATGGGGTTGGCTGCAGTAGGCGTTGCTGCTGTAGTGGCTTTATTAATGGTCATCGCTACAGCGCTGGCTGTGGCTTACCCTAACTTGCCAGACATTTCCGATTTATCAGACTACCGGCCAAAACTGCCCTTGCGTGTCTACTCGGCAGATGGCGCCTTATTGGGCGAATACGGCGAAGAGCGGCGCAATATGACGCCGGTTAAAGATATTCCCAAGGTGATGATTGATGCTTTGCTAGCCATTGAAGATGCCGATTTTTTTCAACATGGCGGCATTTCGTACAAGGCTTTTGCACGTGCAGCCTTGGCTAATTTAAGAAGCGCCAAGAGCCAAGGCGGTTCAACCATCACTATGCAGGTGGCTAAAAACGTGTATTTGTCGTCCGACAAAAACTACATGCGCAAAATTTATGAAATTTTGCTCACGTTCAAGCTAGAGCACATGCTAACTAAAGACCAGATTCTAGAAATCTACATGAATCAGATCTTTTTGGGTAATCGTGCTTACGGATTTTCAGCTGCTAGCGATGCTTACTTTGGCAAGCCACTTAAAGACATCACCATAGCGCAGGCTGCTATGCTGGCGGGATTACCAAAAGCCCCATCTGCTTTCAATCCCTTGGTTAACTTACCTCGGGCGCGAATCCGCCAGCAGTACATCATTGAACGGATGCTAGAAAACGGCTTCATCACCGCTGAACAGGCTGCAACTGCCAAAGCAGAAGACATTAAATTAAAAACAGTGCCCGATGTCACACGCGTACATGCTGAATTTGTAGCGGAAACTGTACGCCAGCTGATCTACAGTCAGTATGGTGAAGAGGCCTACACACGGGGCCTGAACGTGTACACCACCCTGCGCGCAGCGGAGCAGCAAGCGGCCTACCGTGCGCTGCGTAAAGGGATTATGGATTTTGAGCGACGTCAGCCTTACCGTGGCCCCGAGAAATTTGTCGACTTACCGGCGGATAACAAGGAAGCTGAAGAATTAATTGACGAAACCTTGGCTGAATTTCCTGATAATGACGACCTTTTGTCGGCGGTTGTTTTAGAGGTCAATGCACGCAAGATCACTGCTCGCCGCCAGAACAGCGAGACTGTCGAAATAGTGGGTGAAGGTTTGCGTCCTGCCCAATCTGGACTGTCAGACAAAGCTGCGCCGACCCTTAAAATTCGACGCGGCGCGCTGATTCGTGTTGCTAAAACAAGCAAAGGCACTTGGGAGATGACACAGCTGCCTGAAGTTGAGGGCGCGTTCGTGGCGGTAGATCCCCGTGATGGTGCAGTGCGCGCGCTAGTGGGCGGTTTTGACTACGGTAAAAATAAGTTCAACCACGTTACCCAAGCGTGGCGTCAGCCGGGCTCTAGCTTTAAACCATTCATTTATTCTGCCGCGCTTGAAAAAGGCATTGGACCTGCTACTGTAATCAACGATGCCCCACTGTTTTTTGATGCGGGCGTGACGGGTGGGCAGCCTTGGGAGCCGAAAAACTACGACGGTACGTTTGAAGGCCCTATGTCGATGCGGCGCGGTTTAGCTAAATCTAAAAACATGGTGTCTATTCGTATACTGCAGTCTGTTGGCACGCAAACCGCGCAAGAGTGGCTTACACACTTTGGTTTTGATACTGAAAAGCACCCCGCTTACCTGACCATGGCTCTAGGTGCTGGCTCGGTCACACCCATGCAAATGGCTACAGCATATGCAGTATTTGCTAACGGCGGCTACCGCGTTAATCCGTGGATGGTGTCTAAAATAACTGACCAAAGAGGCAAAGTTTTACTCGACTTTAAACCTCAGCCACTTAACGAATCGATGCGTAGTATTGATGCGCGTAACGCGTTTGTCATGACCAGCTTGCTGCAAGAAGTTACTAAAACTGGTACCGCAGCAAAAGCGCACATAGCTTTAAAACGCAATGACATTTATGGCAAAACAGGCACCACTAATGATTCGATCGACGCGTGGTTTGCAGGTTACCAGCAAACAGTAGCTGCAGTATCGTGGATCGGTTATGACACGCCCCGTAAACTGGGCGATAAAGAAACTGGCGGTGGACTGAGCTTGCCTGTGTGGATCACCTACATGGAAACTGCGTTGAAAGGTGTCAAGGTATTTGAGCCCACTGCACCACAAGGTTTGCTAAATTTAGCCGGTGAATGGTATTACGAGGAGTTCACCAGAGGCGCTGGAGTGCGAAGCCTAGGCCTAGAGGACCGGCCTGCACCTTCAGCCGTTGATCCTGATCCGAGTGCACCTGCTCCAGAGGAAGAAAAGAAAAGCATTTTGGATTTATTCAAAGGCTAGTTTGAGCTAGACCCAAGAATTTCAATTGCTAAATTGCAAGGGCAAACCCGACTGCTCGCTAGCATGCTGGCTTAAATCAGCAAAAAACTCTGACTTGTCACGGGTGTTGTGCCAAGCGCCATCAAACTTGTAATGAAAGCCGCCTGCACGCGCTGCCATCCAAACTTCTTGCAAGGGTTTCTGTAAATTGATGATAATTTGACTTCGGTTGCCAAAGGTCAGCGTAATCATGCTGCCGACGCGCTGGTTGTCAATGTCGGCGTCTGTGTCATCGTTTATGCGATCACAGTGGGTTTCTATCGCGCGAAGCAACGCCTCTGCACGGTCAGCGTATTCCAAATCAGTCATGGCAGCACAATACAATCAAGGTATGGGATCTAAAAACATTATTGTAGGCGTGTGGCGTCACGCTACGAACGGCAGGGTCTGCGTAGCCGCAGCCTGTGTAGTGGCATGTGCCCTACTTTTATCGGCCTGTGGCCAAAGAGGCAGCTTGTATCTACCTACAGAACCTGCATCACGCAACCGTGCCACTTTGCCGCAAACTATATTGCCATGGGCTGAAGATACTTCTACAGCCCCTTCGTCTACAGCCCCTTGGTCTAGCAGCACTGCACTCACCGGCACATCTACCGCCCAACCAGTACCTGCGCCCGCTGTTACCAGCTCGGCCAGCTCCGCTAATTAGCTTATTTTCTCTGCACCCTATGACTCCCACCTTGCCTGGCCACCCTTTTGTCCACTATCACAACCAACAACTGCAAGTTGACCGCTGCGCTATAGCGCCACTGGCGCAAGCACACGGCACGCCTTTGTTTGTGTATTCCAAAGCGTCCATGCTGCATGCACTGGCGGCTTACCAGCGTGGGTTTGCCGGTCGCAATGCGTTGATTTGCTATGGCATGAAGGCTAATTCGTCGCTGGCGGTAATCCAGCTCTTTGCACAAGCTGGTTGCGGTTTTGACATTGTCTCCGGCGGCGAGCTAGAACGGGTGCTTAAAGCCGGCGCCAAACCCGCAAAAATAATTTTCTCAGGCGTTGGTAAAACGCGCCGCGAGATGCTGCAAGCACTGCATACTGGCATTGCCTGCTTTAACGTAGAGAGTGAAGCCGAGCTAGATGTGCTAAGCGAAGTTGCATTGTCGATAGGCAAAGTAGCACCTGTCAGCATTCGCGTCAACCCGAATGTTGATGCCAAAACACATCCGTACATTTCGACCGGACTTAAAGGTAATAAGTTTGGCATCGCACACGAGCGTACCGTGCCGGTGTATCTGCATGCAGCGTCGCTCAAAGGCCTCAAAGTGGTCGGTATCGACTGCCACATAGGCTCGCAAATTACGACCGTAGCGCCCTATCTTGATGCAATGGACCGTGTGCTGGATTTAGTGCAAGCTATTGAGGTTGCTGGCGTGCCCATCGAACATATCGACTTTGGCGGTGGCTTAGGCATTAACTATAGCGATGACACGCCACCTGCAGCCGACGATTTATGGAAGCAGCTGCTGGCCAAAATAGATGCGCGCGGCCATGGCGATAAAAAAATCCTGATCGAACCTGGCCGTTCTTTGGTAGGCAACGCAGGCGTGTGCGTCACCGAGGTGCTGTACTTAAAACCCGGCGAGCAAAAAAACTTTTGCATAGTCGACGCTGCCATGAACGACCTGCCGCGCCCTGCGCTGTACCAAGCGCACCATGGCATCGTGCCAGTTGCGCTGCGCGAGGGCGCCACTACATGCTACCAGGTGGTAGGCCCTGTATGCGAAAGCGGCGACTGGATTGGCCATGACCGCGACCTGCATGTACAACAAGGCGACTTGCTTGCTGTACTGTCAGCCGGTGCTTACTGCATGTCTATGGCCAGTAACTACAACACCCGTGGCCGTGCGGCTGAGATACTGATTGATGGTGACACAGCCCACGTCATACGCCAGCGTGAGTCGGTAGCAGACCAGATGCGCCACGAAGTATTGCTGTGACAAAATTGTCGTAACAATAATGTAGTGACAGTGAAATAACGCTATTAATTCAATAGCTGCTTGAGCAGGTTCTACGGCCTGAAAGCACTAAAACACATAAAATTTAGCTTGCATGCAACGTAGTAATCAGCTAGCCATGCTAGCAAGTTATATTGCAGACTTTATCAAAGCCTTTTTTCTAAAGAACTGCAGCAATCTCCAGCCTACCAAGGTTGACAAAATAGCCGCATACACAAACACCTCGGCAAAGTTGTTTTTACCAGCACGCATCCAGAAGAAGTGCAAAATCGCCAGCACTGCAATGGCATAAATCGCCTTGTGCAGCATCTGCCAGCGCTTGGCACCCATGGCTTTGATGGCACGGTTAAACGATGTAGCAGCCATTGGCGTCAGCAATAAAAATGCCGCAAAACCTACCAAGATAAATGTTCGCTTGGGTATGTCTTTAAGAATATCGGCCAGATTAAATTCCATGTCGAACCATACGTAGCACAGCAAGTGCAGTACAGCGTAAAAATACACAAACAATCCTAGCATACGCCGAAACCGCGCTAGCTGCGGGGTAGAAGTGATGGTGCGTACAGGAGTAACTGCCAGCGTTAAACACAAAAACCGCAGTGTCCAGTCGCCCGTAGCGCGGGTTAAATATTCGGTGGGGTTAGCGCCTAGGTTATTAGTGATGGTACCGTACAGTAGCCATGCAAAAGGCAGCATGGCCAATACAAACAACGCCACCTTAGCGGCAGGCCGCAGCAACAGCGGGCGCAGCCAAGCTAGCGGTGGGGGTGCAGGCAATGCAGCAGCCATGCTTAGAAAAACTTTTTCAGATCCATACCAGCGTACATAGAGGCCACTTGCGCCTCGTAGCCGTTAAACATCAAGGTCTTGCGCTTTTTGGCAAACACACCGCCCTCTTCGCCAATGCGGCGCTCGGTAGCTTGAGTCCAGCGTGGGTGGTCCACATTCGGGTTTACATTGCTAAAAAATCCGTACTCATTAGCAGCAGCTTTGTTCCACGCGGTTTTGGGTTCTTTGTCGGTGAAGCGAATCTTGACAATCGACTTACCGCTCTTAAAACCATATTTCCAAGGCACCACCATGCGCACCGGCGCGCCGCTTTGGTTGGGTAACACCTCGCCATACATACCAAAGGTCAGCAGCGCCAGCGGGTTCATTGCCTCGTCCATGCGCAGGGCTTCCATGTAAGGCCAATCAAGCGACCGGCCGCTCAGGCCGGGCATGGTGGCTTTATCGGCCTGCGTGTAAAACTCTACGTATTTAGCAGTGCCTAAGGGCTCGACTTTTTTAATTAGCTCACTCAGCGAATAACCCACCCAAGGTATCACCATTGACCAACCCTCCACACAACGCAAGCGGTAAATACGCTCTTCTTGCGCGCTAAGTTTGATCAAATCTTCTAGCGTGTATTTAGCAGGTTTTTTAACCAGCCCTTCAATCTCTACCGACCAAGGCCTGGTTTGCAATGTACCCGCGTACTTGGCAGGGTCAGACTTGTCGGTGCCAAATTCGTAGTAATTGTTATACGTGGATGCGTCCTTGTAGTCGGTGATTTTTTCCATCGTCACCGCGCCTGCTACGGCTGATTTGGCACCCACCAACGCAGGTAGCTTGCCGCCGCCCACCATGGCTCGCGCATCGCGGGCAGCCCAGCTGGCCAGCGTTGCCCCAGCCGCTCCGGTAGCCAACATTTTCAGCATGTCCCGACGGCCTTGATAAGCAGCGTGCGAGGTAATCTCACTGGGAATACGGTGGTTAAAGCCGTCTTTGAACGTTTGAATCAACATGGACTAACTCCTAATTTGATGGTTTGTCTTCGCGGCA
>JAYSWJ010000183.1:0-9573 GCA_043718065.1 Polaromonas sp. | reverse complement strand
AGCTGCTGGAGCTGCTGGCTTTTTGCCGGCTTTTTTCTTCATTTTCTTTGCCATGATAGTCATCCTTAGATTATGAGGGTTAAGATTCACCTGCTTTTAAACAGGTGATTCAGTGTAACCAATAAGACGCCCTTATTGGCACACAATCTCAACGTAACAGCTTAAGTTTTAGTTGACAAAAGCACACCTTGCGGCAATAAAACTACAGCCATTTACATAAATTAAGGGTAAACCCTTATAAATTAATCGCCACCGTGCTTACTTCCAGAACAAAGTCACTCTTTACGCCGCGCAATTTTGCAGGATTGTTACTGTGCCCACCCTTCTACGGCATGTTGGCTTTGCTGATGGTGGAAGCTGCCTTGGCTGCGCTGACCACATGGTTGGTGATTAAAGCTGGACAAGATTTAGCTAACGAAGATTTTTTAATCGCAGACTTTGGCTACATTGTTTTAGCGCAGTCTGCCTCGTATGCGATAGGCGCCATCAGCTGGATTTATGCGGAACGTGCGGGCTTTGGCGCGTTTGGCCGCTACATGCTACGTTTTGCAAGCGAGAACCGTGCAGACGCCCGCTTGTTTGCCGCCAGCAGCCAGCGCGAAAAAGTCGAGCCGTTTTTAACCAACGAATCTTTCCATTTGATATTTGAAATCATTTATGAACTGGAGGCCGATCTCAAGCTGTTGTTTAGCCTGATGTTTAACGCTATCGTGCTGGGCTTTGCGATTGATGCCGGCTTGCCCCTGGTGTACGGCGGGGTGTTTATCGCGCTGATGCTGCTGCAATACGGCGTGCGCAAATGGATCAACACGTTGTATGCCGAAAATCAGCGCGCCACCAACAGCATGACCGCGCGCACCTACACAGCATGGGACAACATTACCAGTGGCAACCGCTATAACTTTCGCACTTGGCATGCCGGCTTTAAATGGCGCTTGCGCGATGCGTTGAAGGCCCAGATACGCGCCATCATGGCCAAACAGGGCATTACAGCAGGCAGCGGCATTGCGTCACTTCTGGTCATCATGGCCTACCTAGCTTATGTGGCAGGGCAAAACGCACAAAACACCGCTTTGTTGATTGCACTGGCCGCCACATTGCCCAGGCAAATTGAGCTGTCATATAACGTGCACGATCTGGCAGCAGGCTGGAGCGATCTGCAAGCCCTGTGGACGCGCATGGTGGGTGCCAGCGCTGCCATGCAAACGCAAGCAGATGATGACTTTAACGACCGCATTAGCATGGCTGATCTTCGACTAACTTATGTGCCACCCAACACACCGCATAACATGCGCGGTGACAAGGCCACAGTCTTGCCAGTCACCAGCTTTGATGCAGCCTGCACCATGCTGCCCCAGCTGCAGCAAGGCACCGTGCAAGTACGCGGCGGCAATGGTGCAGGCAAGTCAACTCTGTTGGCGGCGCTAAAACACTACATCGGCTCTAGCGCCTACTACTGGCCCACCAGCACCAAGCTGGCTTTTGAATTTGCAGCCGCTGAGACTGCAGCGATAGAAGAAATCGACGAGGATAGCGAAGCAGCAGATGACACTACCCAAGCGGTTGCCAGCAATGGTTTTTCATCAGGCGAGCGGCAACTGCAATCACTCACAGAAATCGTACGAAAAACTAACGCCAAGGTGTATTTGCTAGACGAATGGGACGCTAACCTAGACGCCACTAACCGAGCCAAAGCGCAAGCCTTGATTGATGAACTTGCCGCACGCAGCCTGGTGGTAGAAATTTCGCACCGCGCTTAAACCGCTGTGCCATCAGCACTTATAACAGCGCACATATCTCATCAGCAGCGGCCAGCATACTGCGCAAGTATGATTGCGTAAGTAACGGTGCGTTAGCGTTGATCTTTACAGGTAACGCAGCGTCAGTGGCTATCACCACGTTGAGTGCCGCTACCACCACCCCAGCGTTGTCGCGCACAGGCACAGCCAAGGCTTGCACACCCAGCTCGTGCTCTTGACTGGCAAGGCAGTAGCCTTGCAAACCCACTGCAGATACCAGCGCCTTCCACTGCGTTTTGTCGCACACCGTATGCGGCGTCAAATGCGGCAGTACCCGGCCCTTTAGCCAATCGGCAAGCTGAGTTTTATTACGCTGCGCCAATAACACCCGGCCCGTGCTGGTGGCAAATGCAGGTAGACGAGCACCCAAATGCGTGCCACGCGGCAGCGCGCGGCTGGCAGTGCGCTGCTCGCCGCTGCGCGCCACAATCACTACGTCTGCATCGTCCAGAACCGCCACCGAGACGGCGCAGTTCAAGCTACTGCTTAAGCGATTTAATGTGGGTTGCACCACGCGCGGCAGCCTGGCCGACGCCAGATAATTGCCTGCTAGCCGCAGCACGCGCACGCCTAGCCAGTAGACACCAGCCTCGCCTTCTAGATAACCCAGAGCCTGCAACGTGAGTAAATGCCTGCGCGCAGCCGCCCTTGTGATACCCGTGCGCTGGGCCACCTGCGTTGCGTTCAGGCGTTGGCGTTCGGCGGTAAAGGTTTCTAGCACCGACAGGGCTCTGACAGCGCCCTCGATAACGTCGGCTTTAGCTAAGTTGCGGACTAATTGCATCGTGCGATTATCGCGCAAATAAGCTATTCATCGTGCAAAAGGGCTTTAAAGCTCCTTCACCTTGGAAAACGTCGGCCTATGCTTAATGTGAATTGATTGGAGATATTTTTGATGCGCACCCAAGTTTGTATCATCGGCGCAGGCCCAGCAGGCTTGCTGTTGGGTGCATTACTGTACCAAGCAGGTATCGACAACATCGTTATCGAACGCCAAAGCGGCGACTATGTACTAGGCCGTATTCGTGCAGGTATCTTGGAGCAAACCACGGTCGATGTTTTGGTGCAAGCAGGTGTGGGGGCAGGCGTGCGAGAGCATGGGCATGTGCACCAGCATCTAGAGCTGGTGTTTAACGGGCAACGCCACAGCATTGAACTGACCCAGCGCACTGGCGGCAAAGTAGTTACCGCCTATGGCCAAACTGAAGTCACAAAAGATTTGATGGCGCATCGCGCTGCTACTGGCCTCACCACAGTCTACGAAGCCAAAGACGTGTCGTTACATGACTTTGACCTAACTAGCCCTAGCGTGCGCTACACGCAGGGCGGCAAAGCGCGCAATATTGAGTGCGACTTTATTGCGGGATGCGATGGCTTTCACGGCATCAGCCGCGCCAGCGTACCAGCACGCAGCATCACCAAGTTTCATAAAGACTATCCTTTTGGCTGGCTGTGTGTACTGGCCGACGTGCCGCCCGTGTCGCCGAATGCCATCGTCTACGGCAATAGCGAGCGAGGCTTTTCGCTGTGCAGCATGCGCAGCTTGACGCGTAGCCGCTACTACGTGCAATGCCCCATTACCGACAAGGTAGGTGACTGGAGCGACGAGCGCTTTTGGACTGAACTAAAACTGCGGCTAGACGAAGACACCGCCAGCCGCATCATCACCGGGCCGTCGATTGAAAAAACCATTGCACCGCTGCGCAGTTTTGTCGCAGAACCCATGCGTTTTGGTCGCTTATTTTTGGCGGGTGATGCAGCGCACATCGTGCCCCCTACTGGTGCCAAAGGGCTTAACTTAGCCGCTAGTGACGTGAAGATGCTGTTTGAAGCTTTGCGCGACTATTACCTTCATAAATCTGAGGCTGGAATTGATGGATATTCGCAGCGAGCGCTGTCTAAAATTTGGCGTGTAGAGCGCTTTAGCTGGTGGCTCACCTCGCTGATGCACCGCTTTCCAGACAGTGCAGGTTTTGGGCAAAAGATGCAAGAAGCAGAGCTGGTTTATTTGATGAGCTCAGAAGCTGCACAAACCATGTTGGCTGAGAACTACGTTGGGCTTAGTGTGTAGACACTGCCCAAGCTACACACTACACGACCACCATACCACTATTGATTAAATAGCTCCTTGAGCAGGATTTACTTGGGTTACAAGCCTAAATCATATGAAAATATATTGATCTAGAGTCATTTTCAACATCACGTAAAAAAACCTGCGTTGGAAACACCAAGGCAGGTTTTTAGACGAACTGAAAGGACAATCAGCCCGCTGCAGTTTCTTCAGGCTCAGACTTGATCTTGCCCTTTTTCTCAGGCAAGGGCTGAATATCCAGCGTGATTTTGTCATCTGCACCAACATCTACAGTCAACAAACCGCCGTCTACCAGCTTGCCAAACAGCAACTCATCAGCCAAGGCCTTGCGAATCGTGTCTTGAATCAAACGCTGCATCGGACGTGCGCCCATCAACGGGTCAAATCCGGTTTTAGCCAAGTGTTTACGCAGCTTATCGGTAAAGGTAGCGTCCACCTTCTTCTGGTCTAGCTGAGTTTCTAATTGCAGCAGGAACTTGTCCACCACGCGTAAAATCACATCTTCGTTCAGCGCCTTAAAGCTGACCATGGCATCCAAACGGTTGCGAAACTCAGGTGTAAACAAGCGTTTGATATCAGCCATCTCGTCGCCCGCTTGGCGCGAGTTAGTGAAGCCAATAGTCGACTTGTTCATCGTCTCGGCACCGGCATTGGTGGTCATGATGATGATGACGTTTCTAAAGTCCGCTTTGCGCCCGTTATTGTCCGTCAGCGTGCCATGGTCCATCACCTGCAGCAGCACGTTAAAGATGTCGGGGTGGGCTTTTTCAATCTCATCAAACAACAGCACAGCGTGCGGCTTTTTGCTAATAGCCTCGGTCAACAAACCGCCTTGGTCAAAACCTACATAGCCCGGAGGCGCGCCTATCAGGCGGCTCACGGCATGTCGCTCCATGTATTCGCTCATGTCAAAGCGAATCAGGTCGATGCCCATGATGTTGGCCAACTGCTTAGCCGCCTCGGTCTTGCCCACACCTGTAGGACCGCTGAACAAGAAGCTGCCAATCGGCTTGTCGCCACGGCCCAAGCCGCTGCGCGCCATCTTGACGGCTGCAGACAAGGCCTCTAGCGCAGGGTCTTGGCCAAACACTACGTTCTTCAAATCGCGCTCGATATTGCGCAGCTTGCTGCGGTCGTCGTTGCTCACGCTAGCCGGTGGAATGCGTGCGATCTTTGCCACGATTTCTTCCACCTCGGCTTTGCTGATGGTTTTCTTGCGCTTGTTGGCAGGCAAAATGCGTTGCGCGGCACCCGCTTCGTCGATCACGTCAATCGCTTTGTCCGGCAACTGGCGGTCGTTGATGTATTTGGCGCTCAGCTCGGCTGCGGCTTGTAGCGCGCTCAGCGCATACTTCACGCTGTGGTGCTCTTCAAAGCGGCTTTTCAGCCCTTTGAGGATGTCTACTGTTTGCTCCACAGTAGGTTCGACCACATCCACCTTTTGGAAGCGGCGAGCGAGAGCAGCGTCTTTCTCAAAGATACTGCGGTACTCGGTAAACGTAGTCGCGCCAATGCATTTAAGTTGGCCGTTAGACAACGCAGGTTTGAGCAAATTAGAGGCATCCAGCGTACCGCCCGATGCAGCACCTGCACCAATCAAAGTATGGATTTCGTCAATGAACAAAATACCATGGGGCTTGTCTTTGAGAGACTTTAAAACGCCTTTTAAACGCTGCTCAAAATCACCACGGTATTTGGTACCGGCCAGCAGCGCGCCCATGTCCAGCGAATAGACCACAGCTTCAGCCAAAATCTCGGGCACGTCTTTTTGCGTAATACGCCATGCCAAGCCCTCAGCAATAGCGGTTTTGCCCACACCTGCCTCACCCACCAATAGTGGGTTATTTTTACGGCGGCGGCATAAGATTTGGATCACGCGCTCGACCTCGTAATCGCGGCCAATCAGCGGGTCTATCTTGCCGTCTTTAGCCATCTGGTTTAAGTTAACGGTGTATTGCTCTAGCGGTGAGGCTTTTTCGCTTTTTTCGTTACCGCCTTCTTCTTGCTGCTCACCGCTCTCGCCTGCCTTGGCAGGCTCGGGTGGGTCAGATTTTTTGATGCCGTGGGCAATAAAGTTCACCACGTCTAGACGTGTTACGCCTTGCTGGTGCAAGTAATACACCGCATGTGAGTCTTTTTCGCCAAAGATGGCAACTAGCACATTGGCACCAGTCACTTCTTTTTTGCCATTGCCTGTGCTTTGCACATGCATGATGGCGCGCTGAATCACGCGCTGAAAACCTAGCGTGGGCTGGGTGTCCACCTCATCGGTGCCAGCCACCTGGGGGGTGTTGTCTTTGATAAAGTTGGCCAGCGATTTTCGCAGGTCATCAATATTGGCTGAGCAGGCGCGCAGCACTTCAGCCGCGCTGGGGTTGTCTAGCAAAGCTAGCAGCAAATGCTCAACCGTAATGAACTCATGGCGTTGCTGGCGCGCTTCGACAAAAGCCATGTGGAGGCTGACTTCAAGTTCTTGTGCAATCATGGTGTGATTCTTTCTAGGTTGCCCGGTGTGAGAACAATGTCTCTACCGTAACGATACGCTTAATTTAGGGGTTCGCTCACGCATTGCAATGGGTGACCTGACTTTTTTGCGGCTTCTGTGACTTGGTCCACTTTGGTGGCCGCTACATCTTTACTGAAAACACCGCAGACGCCCTTGCCGTCCAGGTGGATTTTCAGCATAATTTGGGTGGCTGTCTCGCGGTCTTTGTTAAAAAACTCTTGAATGACCAAAACAACAAACTCCATGGGGGTGTAGTCATCGTTGAGCAGCACCACTTGGTACATTTGCGGGGGTTTAACTTTTTGAGAAAGTCGCTCTAGCACCACCGTGCCATCGCCGTCGTCAATAACGGTCTTGGTACGCGGCGCAGCGGGTAGGGGTACTTTAGTTGCCAATTGTGAGTCCAGTTAACTTAAAGCATTAAAAATGCGTCTACTATTTACTATATTCGTAAGATATTAAACGAGATTTTACGACGCTGCACAAATTCGAGTGTGGGATGGCTGCAATTGCCATTTTAATAAGTGTTAACTATTTAATGATCAGGCACTTGTTTTCAAGAGTCACCACAGACTTGCACCTGTAGCCTTATAAAAAATAGCCCATAAAAAAGGGCCCGCAGGCCCTTTTTTGCAAGCGCGGTAGCACGCTTACATGTGGTCAATCATCACCTGACCAAAGCCGGAGCAGCTAACCTGCGTTGCGCCGTCCATCAAGCGGGCAAAATCGTAGGTCACTTTCTTGCTGGCAATTGATTTTTCCATACTGCTGATAATCACATCTGCCGCCTCAGTCCAGCCCATGTGACGCAGCATCATCTCTGCAGACAAAATTTCAGAGCCTGGGTTGACGTAGTCTTTGCCAGCGTATTTAGGTGCCGTGCCATGGGTAGCCTCAAAGCAGGCGACTGAATCAGACAAATTAGCGCCTGGAGCAATGCCGATGCCGCCCACTTGTGCAGCCAAAGCGTCAGACACGTAATCACCGTTCAAATTGAGCGTAGCAATTACCGAGTATTCAGCAGGGCGTAGCAAAATTTGCTGCAAGAACGCGTCTGCGATAACGTCTTTGATGATGATTTCTTTGCCAGTCTTTGGGTTTTTAAACTTGCACCACGGGCCACCGTCAATCAGTTGTGCGCCAAATTCCTTTTGTGCCAATGCATAGGCCCAGTCGCGAAAGCCACCTTCGGTGTATTTCATGATGTTGCCCTTGTGCACGATGGTCACCGAAGGCTTGTCGTTATCAATAGCGTACTGCACCGCTTTGCGCATTAAGCGCTCAGTTCCCTCGCTAGACACGGGTTTAACGCCAATGCCAGAGGTGTTGGGGAAACGAATCTTCGTTACACCCATCTCTTCTTGCAAAAATTTAATCATCTTTTTAGCTTTGTCGCTGCCGGACTCGAACTCGATACCCGCATAGATGTCTTCGCTGTTTTCGCGGAAGATCACCATATTGGTTTTCTCAGGCTCTTTAACAGGCGATGGCACGCCCTTAAAATACTGCACCGGGCGCAAGCAAACATACAAATCCAACTCTTGGCGCAAAGCTACGTTCAAGCTGCGAATGCCGCCGCCTACAGGCGTGGTCAACGGTCCTTTGATAGACACCACATACTCGCGCAACACTTTTAAGGTTTCTTCTGGTAGCCATACGTCTGGGCCATACACTTTGGTGGATTTTTCACCAGCATAAACCTCCATCCAGTGGATCTTGCGCTTATCACCATACGCCTTGGCCACTGCAGCGTCTACTACTTTTAGCATCACTGGCGTGATGTCCTGGCCGGTACCATCGCCTTCAATGAACGGAATGATAGGCTCGTTGGGCACGGTGAGTGACATGTCTGCATTGACGGTAATTTTGCTGCCTGATGCAGGCACTTTGATGTGCTGGTACATAGTGTATGGGTCTCCAGGAATGGTGAAAAAAAAGTTATAACGTACTCGAAACTTACGGCATAAAAAAGTAACTCCACTTTAGTCGGCCAAGTTTTAAGCGTAATCCTCTAATTCTAGCTGGAAATTATTTACAGCAATGCTGTCAACCAAGTGAAATAGCGTCTCGTTGTTGGCATACCTTTCAAGTTTTTTGGATGGTTTTGAAGTAACGTTAACTCAAGGAAATTTAAAATGAACAAATTACTCGCCGCTTTGGTTGCTGGTCTTTTCGCTGTTGGTGCTTTTGCACAAGCTTCGGCTCCTGCCGCTCCAGCAGCTGCCAAAGCCGCAGCCGCCGCTGCTGCTCCAGCAGCTGTTGCTCCAGCCGCCGCTGCTAAGCCAGCTGTTGCTGCACCTGCTGCCGCTGCACCAGCAGCAGCAGCTCCTGCTGCTGCAAAGCCAGCTGCTGAAGCTAAGCCTATGGCTGATGCTAAGCCAGCTGCTAAAGCTAGCAAGAAAATGGCTAAGAAGTCCAAGAAAGCCAAAATGGCTAAAGCTGCCGCATCAGCTGCTAAGTAATTAGCAAGCAGATGTTCCGGCTTGCTAATTACTTAGCAGCTGGTGTCAGTCTGAAATGCCCGCCCTGTGCGGGCATTTTTTATGCTGCATTTTTATCAGTCCTCTTTTTCTATGCACGTTGTAGACTCTGGCCTTATGAACGCATTAATACGAAAACTTAGCCTGCTGATTTTGTTGACCGCCAGCAGCTTGTCCTACGCACAAAACGCCGCGCAAGACGAGCCGCAGTTGCAACTACAACGTACTACGCTTCAGGCTGGTATGCACCGCATCGACGCGCAGGTAGCTCTCACGCCAGAGCAACGGCAAATTGGCCTGATGTGGCGCAAAGACATGCCCTTGCATGAAGGCATGCTGTTCGTGTTTGAAGATCCCGCAAAGCAATGCTTTTGGATGAAAAACACTCTGCTGCCCTTAACAGCCGCTTTTGTCGCGGACGACGGCACGGTGGTGAACCTGGAAGACATGAAACCCCAAACCACCGACCCGCACTGCTCAGCCAAGCCTGTGCGCTACGTGCTCGAGATGAACAAAGGCTGGTTCGCTAAAAAAGGCATCAAGGCAGGTGCCAAGCTTACGGGCGTACCGTTTACGGCCAAGTAAACCTGAATTTAAATAGTCGTCCCTGAGAAACCCCGTTTTTCAATTCAAAGCGAATTGATGCACCTTCGATAGAGGATTCAAGGCCCGTAAAAGTAAGCCAAGCGCATTGAC
>JAYSWJ010000182.1:0-9653 GCA_043718065.1 Polaromonas sp. | reverse complement strand
GATAACTCTACCTAAGCTAAACCACACTAACTACTACCTGCCCCAATAGCGTACAACGGCGTTGTGTCGCTTTGAAGTCTGCTTTTATAAAAAGAACGGTCGTGCTTTTATGGACTTATTGTAAAAGTTAGCTAGACCCACTCCAATCCGTAAATACCCTCGCGCAGTCAAATTGACAGCCGAATGAAGCGCTATTGGCTATTCTTGCAAGGCACATTGCACGCTGAAGGCACCTAACAGTTGCACGCACACTTGGGGCTTGATCTGCACAAGATAGCCACGCTTTCCACCGTTAATAAGAATGCTGGGCAGTGCCATGATAGTTTTTTCTATGTAGACTGGCATGGTCTTACGCATTGCAAACGGAGACGTACCACCCACCAAATAGCCGCTGTGTTTGTTAGCAATCTCGGGCTTGCAAGGCTCAATAGATTTAGCCCCTGTTTGCCGAGCCAAATTTTTGGTACTGACTTTGCGGTTGCCGTGCATTAGCACCACCAAGGGCTTGGCATCTTGGTCTTGCATGATGAGTGTTTTAACCACCATGAACGGATCGAACCCCAAGACTTGGGCGCTGTGTTGCGCACCTCCATGCTCTAGATACTCGTAGGCATGCTCGGTAAAACTGACTTTGTTAGCTTTCAAAAAAGCGGTGGCAGTGGTTTCGCTAATGTGGTCTTTTTTAGCCATCGCTAACTACCCATCTATGGCATTACCAACCCTGCAATCACAACGCAGGGTCGCGGTGTATCCACCTGATTTTGTCGATCTCAGCCAACAGCGCAGCGGGTAATACTGTGCCCCACGCATCTAAACATTCGTCTAGCTGCGCCAACGATGTTACGCCGATGATAGTGCTGGCCACCCGCCAGCTGGTATAGCAAAAAGCCAGTGCCATTTGTGTGGCCGTCATACCGCTGTCTTTGGCCAAGGCGTTGTATTTGCGCGCAGCCTCTAGCGCCTCTGGCCGACCCCAGCGCTGCTTTTTCATGGCTTCGTAGCCGCTCATGCGGCCTTTGGGTGCATCTGCGCTGTGGATACCGGTGCTGTCGTATTTGCCGGTCAATAAACCAAAGGCCAGTGGCGAATACGCCAGCAAACCTACGTTTTCACGGTACATCACTTCGTCCAAGCCGTTATCTACCGTGCGGTTAACCAAGCAGTAGGGGTTTTGCACGCTGACAATGCGCTCTAGACCGTGCTGTTGTGCAAGTCGGGTAAATTCCATCACGCCATAAGGTGTTTCGTTAGACAAGCCAATAGTGCGCACTTTGCCAGCTTTGACCAATGCGTCCAAAGCGACAAGTTGATCATGTATAGGCGTATTGGCGCTGCGCACTTTGTCCTGCTCAGGGTCAAAATACGGGATGCCAAATGCAGGCACATGGCGCAGTGGCCAGTGAATTTGGTACAGGTCAATCACATCGGTTTGTAGTCGCTCCAAGCTGTCGTGACAAGCTTGGGTAATTTGCGCTGCTGTCACGTTAGAGCTACCACCACGTACCCAGTCCATGCCGCGCGCAGGGCCCGCTACTTTGGTAGCCACTGTCCATTTTTGGCGTACACCCGGGTTTGCTGCGAAATAATTACCAATGATTTTTTCAGTCAAATTGAACGTGGCGGCACTAGTGGGTACTGCATACATCTCTGCGGTGTCCATAAAGTCAACACCGCGCTCTAAACTGCGCGCCATGATCTTGTGTGAGTCAGCTTCGTTGACTTGCTCACCGAAGGTCATGGTGCCTAGACAAATAGGGTGAACCAGCAGATCAGACTGGCCCAGCGGAACTTTGGGTGCGTTAATAATTTTCATACAGCGCAGTTTAACGATAAATCAGCGCAGCAAGTGTGCCCCAGATGTCTCAACGGTAGACTGCTGGCATCATATTAAGCGCGGTTAATCTCTTGGTCAAATTGCTCTAGGATGTCGTTGATAGCACTGCTGCCCATGCGCGTGGCAATCGTGTCAATCACTTGCCCAAACTGTTGGTACAAATCGTCTTCGGTTTTAATCTGGCCAACACTGCGCAGCAATTGCACGTCGCGCGAGTCTAGTAGCGTGCTGGTCAGGTTAATCAGGTAAGCCTTGCCCAGTGCCACACCGCGTGCGGTGATAGCGTGCTGCATGGTAGAGCTTGGGCCAGACATCGTGCCGATATCTGCATGGCTTTGCGATACGCTGAAGGTAGAGACTTGGCGCTCAAACTCGCTGACCCCATCAAAAGTCAGTTCCTCAGAGAAATTATGGGCCAACTCATCAGCCAAATCATCGTGCTCGTGGTCATCCTCAAGCGTTACTAAAACAGTCTCGATGGGCATGGGGCTGGTCGGCAATGAGGCCAAAGCTTGTGCGACACCGCCCCGACCCATGCTGGCCAGTAACGCAGCGTGGCTAGAAGCCGAGCCGTCTTGCACACCTCCCTCGGGCACTAGCAAGTGCAGCGCCTGCAGTTGCTGCACCATGGCATCCACAGGCCCATTCATCATCGCTTGCAACTGCACAACAGACCGCGTGCCGTCGGCCAGTATCAACACACGCCGCTCTAGCAAAGACAGCCCATGGGAGCGCACAGACAGCTCGGCCCGTCCAAACAGTGTTTTGACAAAAATAGTTTCTGGTGTGAATGCAACGGACACTGTGGTGAGCTTGAAAAAGAATGATTAAATTGATTGTACTTTAGTGCTTATGAGAAGTAGTGTATGGGCAACGGCATAGAGGTCTTATGCAGCCTTACACAAACTGGGTCCGCTGCATTTCTTGCAGGCGCAGTACATTGCGCTGTACCTTGCCTGTGGTTGTCATGGGCAGTGCATCGATAAACTCAATTTCTTTGGGGTACTCATAGGATGCGAGTTGATCTTTAACGTAGTTTTGAATGCTTTGTATCAGGTTTTGATCATATTTTTTTAAAGCCTTTTGATTGTTCTGCCCAATAAAACCTGATCGAGCAGCTATTAAATCAGGAGTAAGCACCACATACGCTTTAACTACTGCACCACGCTGTGCATCGGGCTTGGGTACGACTGCAGCGTTGGCTACCGCAGGGTGTTTGACTAAGCAGTTCTCCACCTCGCTGGGACCTATACGGTAGCCTGCTGCTTTGAATACGTCGTCACTGCGGCCTTGGTACCACAGGTAGCCGTCTGCATCCTGGGTAGCTAAATCGCCGGTGCGGCACCAGTCGCCAGTGTATTTTTTGGCTGTCGCTGCCTCGTTTTTCCAGTAACCCAAAAAGAACACTGGGTCTGGGTCGCCATGGATGTCGTAGCGGTTCACAGCCACGTCACCTAGTGTGCCCAGGGCACATTCTTTGCCTGCATCGTCAATCAACGCCACACGGTGGCCTGGGTAGGCACGGCCCATGCTGCCAGGTCTAGCAGGCCAACTGGCCCCCATACTTTGCACCGCGAGAGATGGGATGTTCCCCAAGCTGTCGCGGCCTTGTACAGCCGCCATGCTGCAATTGCCAACGATGTAATTGATCTCGGTTTGGCCGAACATTTCGTTCACAGTCACGCCCAGCTCGTCGCGGCAATAGGCAAATACGGCGTCGCCCACGGCCTCGCCCGCGCTCATGCAGGCTTGTAAGTGCAGGTCAAACTGCTGGCGCGGATGCGGGTAGGCCTTCATCATAGCTTTGAGCGCAGTGGGAAACAAAAAGGTATGCGTGACACGGTGGGTTTGCAAAATATTCAGCGCCAGCTCAGGGGAAAAGCGACCGTTGTAGGCCACTACCACTATCTCACGGCCAAAATACAGCGTAGGCAGCAGTGCGTCCATCAGCCCACCGGTCCACGCCCAATCTGCAGGGCTCCAAAATACTGCATTCGAATTTTGGTGAGCCGATACTGCGTTATCTGCAGCATTAAATCCAAACCAGTTTTGGCTGGCCACAAAACCGCTTAAATTACCGATCAGCGCGCGGTGCGGTATCAGCGCACCTTTGGGTGGGCCGGTGGTGCCACTGGTGTAAATCAACACTGCGCCATCGTCTGCTTTGGTGCGCACAGCATCAAACTGCGCTGGCATCAGTGCGCATTCAAACGCACAGTCCACCTCGGTACGGTCAGCCGCATCGCCTACACCTACCAGTGTGCGTAGCGTTTTACAATTTTTGCGCACCGCTAGCAAATTGTCGATGCTGCTCTCGTCACAGATAACCACCACGGCGTCAGAATCTTGCAGGCGGTAGGCTAGCGCCTCTGGTCCAAACAGCATGCTCAGCGGCACAGCAACTGCACCCATTTGCAGTACAGCCATGTAGGCCACCGCCGTTTCAAAGCGCTGCGGCATCACTATGGCCACGCGGTCACCGCGCTGCACGCCAAGGCGCATCAGTACACGGCTAAGCTGATTGGCCTGCACAAATAGCTGCGCATAGCTTAATTCTTTACAGCTGTTTGAGGTAGTAGCGCACGCGTTATGTGCTCTAACAGCTATTTTATTCATAGCATTAGGCAATTGCGCCCAGCGACGACAGCAAACGTCCGCCATGTTAAAAAACTCTGGCACGTGCCAGCGAAAATTGCTGTACAGCGCACTGTAGTGGTCGGCTTGCATGGTCAAATCCAGGTGGGCGGGTACAAAAATCGTCAAGTAGCATTAAAGAACACCCAGCCACTTAAGTGACCATTGCGCGCTGGGTTTGCACGTATCATAGTGTCCAGTATTAAATTTCAACTTACCTCAGTAATGTACCCAGTTCAACGCCTTTCGCGCAGCGAGTTTGTCCCTATTCGCGGCCACCAGTACCATGTGCATATTTGGGGCGTGCCCTCGCCCCATCTACCGCCCTTGGTCATGGTGCATGGCTGGATGGACGTAGGCGCGTCGTTTCAGTTTGTAGTCGACGCGCTTAAGCAAGACCGCTACGTCATAGCGCCTGACTGGCGCGGCTATGGCCGCACTACGGGCCCGGCGACTGATAATTATTGGTTTCCAGACTACATGGCTGATTTGGACTTTTTGCTAGACCATTACGCGGCCAATCAACCCATTGACCTACTAGGCCACAGCATGGGCGGCAATGTGGCCATGGTCTACACGGGCGTGCGGCCTGCGCGCATTCGGCGGCTGATCAACCTAGAAGGCTTTGGTATGCCAGCTACCGTGCCCACGCAAGCACCCGGGCGCTATGCTAAGTGGATGGACGAGCTTAAAGCGTTTGGCAAGGGTGACATGGCCCTGCGCTCTTACCCCGACGCCAGCGGCGTGGCCCGCCGCCTGATGAAAACCAACCCCCGCTTGTCTGCCGATAATGCAAATTGGCTGGCCTTGCACTGGGCAGCGCCCAAGGCCGATGGCCAATGGCACATATTGGGCGACGCAGCGCACAAAATTACCAACGCGCAGTTGTACCGCGTCGAAGAAGTATTGGCCTGCTACGCACGCATCACCGCACCAGTGCTGAACATAGAGGCCGCTGACGATTCCTTGACCGGGTGGTACAAAGGCACATTTACTCTAGCCCAATACCACGAGCGCCTGCAGACGGTGCCCAATGTGCGCACAGAGACCGTGCAAGACGCAGGGCACATGATGCACCATGACCAGCCGCAGGTGCTTGCCGATTTGGTTGAAAATTTCTTGGGGATTTAGCACTTGCTTGGTAAGCCTTGTTGTTGGTCCACAAGCTGGAGCTAATGGCTATGGCATGATGCAGTTTATTTAGCTTCAAACTCTTATTGTGAATCGACTTACCGCCTTTGCATGCTTAGCGCTTTCTATGACATTAGTGGGCAGCTATGTTGGGTTGTCAAAAAGCCTGGTGGCGATGTTCCCAGTATTTTTATTGGCTTGGCTTCGGTTTGGCATTGGCGGCGTGGCCATGCTGCACTGGTTGCGCAAGCCTGTGGGCGAGCCAGCAATGACAGCGCAAACTAAAAAGCTGGTGTTTTTAGAATCTTTTTTAGGCAATTTTTTGTTTTCGGTGTGCATGCTCTATGGTGTCAGCATGACCAGCGCTGTAGCCGCAGGCGTGGTGATGGCCAGCATACCGGCGTGCGTAGCGGTGATGAGCTGGGTGTTTCTGCGCGAGCGTATTACAGCGCGGGTGTGGGTGGCTGTGGCCTGCGCGGTGCTAGGCATCGGCCTTGTATCACTATCAAAATCAGAGCTTCTTGATCATAATCTACATGCCCTGCAGCTCGATTCTCTATCTAAAAATGAACTACCTCAGGCACTTTTAGGGAATTTGTTAGTGTTTGCTGCGGTACTGTGCGAAGCTGCGTATGCGGTAATTGGCAAGCAACTAACGGGCGTGCTGGGTGCGAAACGCATCACTTCATTAATCAACCTATGGGGGTTTGCCTTAGTCACGCCGCTGGGGCTGTGGCAAGCCAGTCAATTTAATTTTTCTACAGTGCCAGGGTCAACATGGATCTTGCTGGTTTTCTATGCACTAGCCGCCAGCGTCTGGACGGTATGGCTGTGGATGACAGGCTTAAAAACCGTGCCTGCATCGCAAGCGGGGGTGTTTACCGTGATGCTACCCATCAGCGCGGCCGCCGTAGGCGTACTATGGCTGAACGAGCCTATGAGTAACCTGCAACTGATAGCCTTTGCCATTGCTGTGGCGGGCGTAGTATTGGCTACGTTGCCCAGCGCTACGTCAGGCCAAAAACCGTAACTATTACAAAATCACAGCTTTGTGGATTGATGCAATTGTTGAACGGATTGGTAGGGCTCTAATCCAATAAGAGACAATACAATATCCATTTTTTGTAACGCAGCCCCCATTGACCAACGCACTCTTGTCCTTCACCCCCACACTGTCGCAAGCTTGGGGCCTGTTGTCGGTAGCCATCGCTTTTGAGGTGGTCGGCACTACTTGCATGAAGTTATCGCACGGTTTTACCAACTGGATCCCCTCGGTGGTGATGTTTGTATGCTATGGCTTGGCCTTCTCATGCAACACCTTTGCTACCAAGACACTAGACCTGAGCATTACGTACGCTGTGTGGTCGGGCGTGGGCACGGTAGCTACCGCATTTATTGGCATGTACTTTTTTAAAGAAAGTGCCACTGCGCTAAAGATGGTGTCCATCACCTTTGTGGTCATTGGCATCATGGGCCTGCACACGGCATCGCGGCTGCAAGCCCATACTTAACGCCTCGCTATAAGCCTGTGGCGGTGACGTTGCAGGTTAGCGCCAGCGTCACACTGGTATTGGCGGGCAGCGTGTTGATAGGCAACCCAGTAGACTGCAAAGTGGGTATATCCAGCACTGCAGGGCAACTAGCACCCCCACTGCTGCACGACAGCGTGGTACACACCAGCCCTGTGGCAGCCGCATCTTTAACCAAGGCACCATCTGCTGCAGATGGGCCTGCGTTACTGACAGTGATGGTGTAAGTGGTACTGGCACCCGCCACCACCGTAGTAGTGCCGTTGGTTTTGCTGATAGATAAAAAAGCAATTAACTTGATGGGCGAAGCCGCACTGGCGCTGGTTGCAGGGGCACCGCCTGCACCGTCTATGTCCCCAGTGGCGATATTGGTCACTGTGCCTGTTGCCGTGTTGTTGACCACCACTTTAAACACCAGCGTTGCAGTTTGGCCTACCGCCAACACGCCCGCAACTTGCCCCACGCTGTTGACCAAGCCGATGTTGGTATAGGGCATGGCACCTGCACTGTCTGCTACTGCAGTGGCGTTCAGCAATGTGCTGGCCAGCACATATTGAACGCCTGCAGGCACGGTGTCTTGGGCGGTTGTACCGGAGGACGCTGCCGTGCCATCGTTACCCAATGTGACGGTATACGTCAGTGTCGAGCCGGGTGTAGCCCCTGTAGCGGGCGACACCGTCTTTTGCAAAGACAGCCGGGCTATCGTAGTAGTGACTGCATTAGTTGAGATAGTACCCGTGGACGTTGGCTGTCCAGCGCAGCTGATAAAGTTGTAGTTCCACGCTGCGGTGTTGCTATACAGTGCTACTGCGGGTGCAGCAGGTATGCTGTTAACCACCACTGAAAACTTAATCACTTTGATAGCACCTGCGGCTACTGTGCCCACCGCAACTCCCGTAGTGGGATTTCCCGCGTTGGCCACACCATCAACCTGCAAGCTGCCAGGAACAAAGCTGGTACCTGCAGGCGCTGCATCGGTAAATACCAAATTAGTAGCATCGGCTGTACCTGTGGTGTTGTCGAGTCGAATTGTGTAGGTCAGGGTGTCCCCCACCACCGTTACAGCTTTATCCACTTGCTTAACGGTCGATAGAAATATGGGTGCACCCACGTTGATTTGCAATCCCAGCGCGTTGATTAGGTACTGGTCGCCGGTGGTGGTACCTTGTGCAAAAGCAGTAGTTTGGTTCAGGCCCAATGATGGAGACACATTGACGTTGGTAATGTCGTAGCCCTGTCTGCCTGTACTGGATGTGCCGGGCGTTTGATTAGCCCCCCCGAAACTGCCTGAAGTATCAATAGCACCTGCATCGTTATTGATCTGGCTGGCAAAAAAGTTACCCACTAAATTATTAGTCCCCGACTGGGCCACCAAGCTTGCCGCTGTAGGGCCAAACAGCATTTGGTCGCCCGCAATACCAGAATCCCCCTCCATTGCGCTGACCAGCAAACGCCCGGAGCGTGGTCCAGAGGGTGCGGTACAAAAGCCCGATACGCTAGCCGCTGCAGAACCACCAAGCTCAGCGCCAACAAAAATTGACAGGCTACGCGAAGGTAGTGTGCCATTACCGTACGCCACAGCCAACGTCCATCCGCCTGAATTAGCACTAGGTTCTGAATCACCCTGCGTAGCAGGTATACCGCCCACAGTGAAGGTAATCGAGCCTGTGCCCGCCGCTTGCACCAGCGACGTGACGTTGGCCGAACGCACGTAGTAGCAAGGTGTAGTTGTGCAAGCACCCGCTACTGTGGCTGTGCCTACAGTTTGCGAGGTGGCCGCTGCAGGGGAGATCGCGTTACTGCCAGAGGGTGTGATGAAGGTCACCGCATTGCCCAGAAATGCCGAGACATTCTCTCCACCATATGCATAGCTACCCGACCAAATCAACTCCGCATACAGCACATTGCTACCTGGCGGAATGCTTAAGATAGCACGCGAGGCGTTGGTTTGCCAAGTGGATGTAGTGCCTGCTGGGTAAGTACCGTCTACCGATGTAGCATTGGTAGTGATAAAAGTACCTATAGCGCCTGATGCACCGGGGGCGTTGGTGCTGGCGGCTTTATTCAGACCAATCGTGTTGCCTGTGAACGTGAGGGCACCGTTAGCGATGTTGCTGTAGCGATTAACGTAGGCTGCGTACGCAAACTGTGCGCTGCATAAAATACCGCACAGCATGAGGCGCAACATCCAGAAAATCAAAGTTCTCACGGACCCGCTTTGCGCACCATCACTCGATTGATCCATCACTCGATATCTCCAGTATTTAAATAAAAGAAATTTTTAACATTCAATCTTGCGATTAGCACGCGTAACTCGTAGTAATTGACAACTAATTGGAGCGTACGATGCTTAAAGTCAACAATAGTTTAAAAAGTGATCACCAAAACCATATTTGGCTTATTTTGTAACTATCAAGGATTCAAAAGCTTATGGGTATTTGATCAAAAATTGGGGCATAAAAGTACGCCTCACACTACAAACTTAAAATTTACAAATTTACAAATTTACAAATTTACAAATTTAC
>JAYSWJ010000181.1:0-3883 GCA_043718065.1 Polaromonas sp. | reverse complement strand
GCCCTTTATTGTTTGTCATAGGACACACGCCACACCAGCACGCTTGTACAGGGCTGGGGTCTCGCTCGGCGTTAGTCACAGTCAACAAAAACAGTACTACGCGGCTGCTCTTGTGCCAGTGACCACGCCAGTGCAGCGCAGCAACGTTCGGTATGCCTATGACAAACAATAAAGGGCCGCTAGGTACGTTGGGCATGGGAATGCCGTGCGGTGCTGTGTGACCGCGAGGTACTAGGACAGTAAGAGGTCAACGAACCAAACAGCGCTACACAACGGCGAGGTCCTAGAGTAGTAACAAGCCAACGAACGAAACAGCGCCGTGCAACCCAGAAGTAAATGAATAAAAGCCAAGAGAAATACTACAAAATCAATAGCTGTTTGAGCAGGTTCTACGGCCTAGAAAGGCTAAAACGCTTTATTTTTTGAGCACCAAGTTGCTCTTATTCACCATCTCAGGTTCACCGGTGTAGCCCAATAGCGCATCAAACTCTGCTGTAGCCTTGCGGCAGATTAAGCGCGCCTCGGCACTGGCGTAGTTGGCCAAGCCGCGTGCAATCTCTTGGCCTTGCGCGTCAATAATGGCGATCACGTCGCCGCGCGAGAATTCACCCGTCACACCCACCATGCCGATGGGCAGCAAACTGGCCTTGCCTTCACGCAGGCGTGCTGCCGCACCGTTGTCTACCAGCACGGCGCCTGCCAGCTGCAAATGGTCAGCCATCCACTGCTTGCGGGCTTGGTTTTTGGCCGTTTGCGCTACCAGCAGTGTGCCAATAGCCTCGCCTTGCGCAAGCCGCAGCAATACATTGGGTTCGCGCCCAAATGCTATCACCGTACTAGCACCCGAGCCCGCTGCACGCTTGGCTGCCAAGATTTTGGTAATCATGCCGCCTTTGCCAATGGACGAACCTGCGCCGCCGGCCATCTTCTCTAATTCGGCGTCGCCAGCTTCTGCCATATCCACAAACTTAGCCGCCGGATCTTTGCGCGGGTCGGCGGTGAACAGGCCTTGTTGGTCGGTGAGAATTACATACGCGTCGGCTTCGATCAAGTTGGCCACCAGCGCGCCCAGCGTGTCATTGTCGCCAAACTTAATCTCATCAGTCACTACCGTATCGTTCTCGTTGATCACCGGTACTACGTTGTGTTGTAGCAAAGTCAGCAGCGTAGAGCGGGCGTTTAAATACCGTTCGCGGTCGGTCAAATCAGCATGCGTCAGCAGCACTTGGGCGCTGCGCAGGCCGTGTTCGCGCAGCTTGGTTTCGTACATCTGGGCTAGGCCCATTTGGCCCACTGCCGCTGCGGCTTGCTGTTCGTGGATGGCGGTGGGGCGTGTGGCCCAGCCTAGGCGCTTCATGCCTTCGGCAATGGCACCGCTGGAGACCATGATGACTTCGCGTTTGTCGGCCACCAGCGCGGCCAGCTGCGCACACCACAGCCCAATGGCCGCTTCGTCCAAGCCACGGCCTTCGTTTGTCACCAGGCTAGAGCCCACTTTAACAACGATGCGGCGCGCATGGCGCAAGGTGTCAGACGCTTTAACAGCCATAGTGATAATTCAAGGAAATAAGTGTGCTTTAGGGCTTTCAGGCCGTAGAACCTGCTCAAGCAGCTATTGAATTAATAGCTGCACGTCATAGTTATTCAGTTTTGTATTCTAGCGCGGCGCAAAACGCGGGTCAGTGATGTCAACTGCAGACGGCTCGGGTTCGGCTGCGGGCACATCGGTAAATCGCGGGTCGATGTACTCGGGCTCGGCTGCCGCTTTTTGGATGCTGCGCACATGCGACATGATGGCTTGGATCAACGGCTCGCAGCCCTCGCGCGTCAAGGCAGAGATTTGAAACACCGGTAACGAATCAGCCGCTTTGATTTTGAGCGCTGTGCGGTAGCGTTTAACAAAGTCTTTGACTTTGGCTTCGCGCTCTTCCACCGGCACCATATCTAGCTTGTTGAGCACCAACCAGCGCGGCTTGTCATACAGCGCAGGGTCGTACTTTTTCAGCTCGCCCACGATAGCCTTGGCTTGCTTGACCGGGTCTACGGCATCGTCAAACGGCGCAAAGTCAATCATGTGCAGCAAAATGCGGGTGCGCTGCAAATGGCGCAAAAACTGGTGCCCCAAGCCCGCGCCTTCGCTAGCGCCTTCGATCAAACCGGGCACATCAGCCACCACAAAGCTTTGCTCTGGGCCTACGCGCACTACGCCCAGGTTGGGGTGCAGCGTGGTAAACGGATAGTCGGCAATCTTGGGGCGCGCGTTAGAAATGGCGGAGATCAGCGTTGATTTGCCTGCGTTGGGCATGCCTAGCAAGCCCACATCGGCCAACACTTTGAGCTCTAGCTTGAGCTCTTTGCGGTCGCCCGGATAGCCCATAGTTTTTTGCCGTGGTGCACGGTTAATCGCACTTTTAAAACGCAAGTTGCCAAAGCCACCGTCACCGCCTTTGGCGATCATGATTTTTTCGCCGGGGTTGAGCAGCTCAAACAGCACGTCGCCCGTTTCAGCGTCGGTGATGATGGTACCGACGGGCATTTTCAGGGTGACGTCGTCGCCCATAGCGCCAAACATGTCACTGCCCATGCCATGCTCGCCGCGTCTGGCCTCGTGGCGGCGCGAGAAGCGGTAGTCCACTAGCGTGTTGAGTGCGGCATCAGCCACGGCCCACACGTGGCCACCACGGCCGCCGTCGCCACCGTTAGGGCCGCCAAATTCTTTGTACTTTTCATGGCGAAACGAGACGCAGCCGTTCCCCCCATCGCCAGCGGCAATGTCGATATAGGCTTCGTCAACAAATTTCATGGTGTGTTAAAAGTTTCGCTATGCACGGGCCGTTAAAAAGCGGTGTTGCATCATATTGTCTTGCGCACGGTACTTGCGTGCGGGTTGGTCATATAAAAAGCTGGGGGCAGTCCATCGCTTTTTATGAGATTAAAACAGAAAAGCCCCGCACTGGCGGGGCTCCTTAGCTAGAGGCTTTACACCTCAGAGCTATTGAACTGCTGACGCGGCAGCCGTTATGTTAACGGTGTGCTTGTTCAATGCGCCCTTTTGGCCAAACGACACATTGCCGTCTACCAAAGCGAACAGAGTATGGTCTTTGCCCATAGCCACGTTGTTGCCAGCGTGAAACTTGGTACCACGTTGGCGCACGATGATCGAACCAGCGGTGATGAGTTCACCACCGAAAGCATTCACACCGAGCATCTTGGGGTTTGAATCCCGGCCGTTTCGCGTAGAGCCGCCGCCTTTTTTCTGTGCCATGATTTAGCTCCGAAAAATTACTTTAATGATTACTTCTTGACGCCACCGACGAGCTCGTCAGTTAGCTTCTTGAACTCGTCCATCTTGCCATCGCGCAGCAAAGCGGCTTGCTCAGCCCACGATGCGGTGTTAGCCAAACTGAAACGGCCACCTGATGCTTTAAGCATAGCGGTCATGTCACCAGCTTTAGCGGCGGCGAGGGCTGCGAAAGTGGTGATGCCGTTGTCGGCCAACACTTTTGCAATCTTCGGGCCAACGCCCTCGATGATTTCGATGTTGTCTTTACCATTTTTGGTGGCAGACACTAAGCCTTTGGGCGCTGCAATGACTGCAGCGGTTTCGGCCTTGAAAACGCCACCTTTGCCGTCAGCAATTTCTGCAATGAACAGCTCGGTGAAGTTTTGGCGATGGCCTTGGCGTTTTTGGTAGTGCTTGCGACGGCGCATTTTAAAAATGCGAATCTTGTCACCACGACCATGTGCCACGATGGTGGCTTTGATGGCTGCGCCGGGAACCAAAGGTGCGCCAATCAATAAATCAGCGCCGTGTCCGACTGCTAAAATTTGATCCAACACAATCTCTTGGCCTACGTCCGCAGCGATCTGTTCTACTTTAAAT
>JAYSWJ010000019.1:0-15735 GCA_043718065.1 Polaromonas sp. | reverse complement strand
TTGGTGGGCACCACCGGGGCCACCGTCACTGCCACCGCCAGCGGCTCCAGCGTGCCCGAGAGCAGCCTGACCAACAACAGCGACAGCAAGTCGATCGGTGGCCAAGTTCCAAATGCGACTGTCTCTGGTCGGGTTTGGCTGGACACAGACAGCAATAGAATTTATGGTCCAGGTAAAGATCTTGATTTGACTGGATGGCGTGTTGAATTGATTCAAGGTGGCGTCGTTGTCGGCACTGCAACTACCTCTGCAGACGGTAGGTATGCAATAGGTGGTCAAACACCTGGTACTGGATATTCGATACGCTTTAAGAATCCTAGCGGTCAAATTGCTGTGTCAACACCGTTTAATCAAACTACAACCACTTCAGGCGGATTGCCGTCAACAGGTAGTACAACTTCTATGGTCACGGGCACTCAGACAGTGGGCGGTTCGATCGCTAACATCACTCTTTATCAGGGTGATAACACAGTGGATCAAAACTTACCAATTGATCCTAGCGGTATTGTGTATGACGCGGTAACTCGACTGCCCGTTGCCGGTGCTGTGGTTACCTTGATTGGCCCGAATGGAAATCCCGTACCTGGAACCGATCTGCTGCAAGGTTCGCCAACTATTACTACAGACGCAAGTGGTATTTACCAATTCGACTTGTTGCCAACAGCACCAAGTGGCCGCTATCGTATAAGTGTTACGCCGCCGCAGGGTTACAGTGCTGCGCCAGCAATTCAGGGTGGCGTTGCGCAGCCGGGTGTTGCACCGGGTACTTCGCCAGCTAATGGCTCGGTTGTTTCTAACGTATATACACCACCAATCGGTGCACTTATTTCGATTCAACCTAATGCAACTGCACCTGTTGTTGGTATCAACGGTGCCAATGCTGTAGGTGCTAACGGAACTCAATACTTCTTGGATTTCAGCTTCAATATTGGCGGAGTTAATCAAACTGCTGGCGTAATTCACAACCATATTCCTTTGGATCCGCTAACAACTGGAGCTCTGTTAGTGACCAAAGTAGGTGATAAGAGCGTTGCAGAAGTAGCCGACTCAGTTCGCTATTTCATACGGATCACTAATCCCACAACAAGTATCATCGCCAACGTAAAGTTGGAAGACTTGCTACCAGCCGGTTTCCGGTATATTTTAGGAACCTCCCGTTTGAACAGCGTAACGTTGGCAGATCCTGCTGGTGGCGTAGGTCGCGCGCTAACTTTTGATATTGGTGCAGTTGCTGCAAACAGTACGATAGAGTTGAGCTACTATGTTCGCTTGGGTGTTGGATCTCAGCAAGGAGATGGAATTAACCGTGCCACAGCAGTATTCCCAGGGGCCAATGGATCAATAGTTCGCTCTAATACTGCGCAGTTTAAAGTTAAAGTTCAAGGCGGCGTGTTCACCAACGAGGGCTGTATTATCGGCAAAGTGTACGTTGATTGCGACGGCACACACACACAGGGTAACGAAAGTGGCTCGAGAGAGCTTGGCATTCCAGGCGTAAGACTGGTCATGCTAGATGGTACCTATGTGATTACTGATAACGAAGGTAAGTACAGCCTGTGTGGCGTGAAACCGCAGACGCATGTAATCAAAGTAGATCGCACAACTTTACCTAAGGGTTCGCGGATGTTGCCATCTTCTAACCGTAATGCTGGTGTTGGAGATAGTTTATTTGTAGACATGAAGGGTGGTGAGCTAGCACGCGCAGACTTCATTGAAGGCTCGTGCAGCCCAGAAGTTCTTGACCAAGTTAAAGCGCGTCGTGCCCAAGGTGGCACGGTGACCCCAGAAAAAGAGATCGGGTCCGACTTAAAAATCGAGAATCGTCCGCTAGAGATCCGGCAACAAATACTACCAAACGTGCGCCCAGCCAACCCGTTGGGAACTGATACGACTAAACCTGGAGGTGCGAACCAATGATGCTGGGCACACCTCTGTTGACTTCGCAGAAAATTTTGCTAAAACGTACGCCTGTCGTAGTTGCTATAGCTTTGATTCATGGCCTACTACTTGCACAACCCGCCGCTAATACCACCAGTGCAGATAAAACTGATGCAAAGAGCTTGTTCGAGACTGACGGTCAGCCAGGTATTGCGCCGCGTCCATTCAACTCATTTTTAGAACGACTCAGCTCACCAGTAGAGAAAATAGGCATCAATGTCGCTGCTGACAATATATTGGCTGATGGCGTCACAAGTACTGACGTTAAAATTCAATTATTGGATGTCAAAGGACAAGCCATAAAGGGTGAAGTTGAAGTAACGATTGAAGTCAATGGCGGAGCACGCATCCTGTTACCAGGCCGTTTGACTTCTGAAACAGGAGCTGATCGGGGCGATGTAGATCGAATAACTCCGGGAGTGCAGGCTAAATCCAAAGATGGCGCTTTAAGCTTTAAATTGATAGCGCCTTTCCAGCCCGATGCTGTGCTTGTACGTGTGAGCGTGCGTGGCGTTACTCAAAGCGCTACTGTGCGCTACGTGCCTGATCTTCGCGAAATGATCGCTGTAGGCCTGATAGAGGGTCGTTTGCGCTCTGATAAATTCAATCCACAGTCGATAGTACCTGTTCGTGAAAATGATGGATTTGATACAGAGCTACGTGGACTTACCAAAGAATTTAGCGGCGGTAAAACCAATCTGGGTGCACGTGCCGCCATGTATCTCAAAGGTAAAGTCAAAGGCGACTACTTGCTGACTATGGCCTATGACTCAGACAAAGTCACTGATAAGCAGTTATTTGAGTCTATCGACCCTAATGCTTTCTACCCCGTTTACGGTGACTCTAGTGTGCGTGGCGTTGACGCGCAGAGTTCAGGTAAGTTGTATGTCCGACTGGACAAAAACCGCAGCTTTTTGCTCCACGGCGACTACACTACTAGTGACGATAATCCTGCCCGTACCTTAAGCCAATACAACCGGTCATTGCCCGGCTTGCGCGGCCGCTATGACGAAGGCAACGTAGTGGCTAACGGCTTTGCAGCGCGTGAAAGCTTTAAACAAGTCGTAGATGAATTTGCTGCTCGTGGCGTATCTGGCCCTTACTCGGTTTCTAATCCGAATGGTATTAAGGGTACCGAGAAAATAGAAATTTTGGTGCGCAGCCGCAATCAAACATCAGTGATATTGAAGGCCACCACGCTGGCACGTTCCACAGACTATGAGTTTGAGCCGTTTAATGGCCAAATATTATTTCGCTCTCCTGTACCTAGTGTTGATGATCAATTAAACCCAGTGTCCATTAGAGTTACATACGAAGTAGAGCAAGGTGGTCAACGTTTCTCCATTTACGGCGCTGACGTTAAACTCAAAATCAATGAGGGTTTCAGCGTTGGTGTATCAGCCGCCAAAGATAACAACCCTGCGGCACCGCAAACTATTTTGGGTGGCAATGCACAGCTGAAACTTACTAAAAATACAGAACTCATCGCCGAAATAGCGCGCTCAACTAGCACTGTAAATACAGCTGCTAATGGGTTCAATATTAACAACAGCGCCAACTTTGTCGGCAAGAGCGGCACTTTTGATGGTACGGCTACACGATTAGAAATTCGCCATTCTGACGATGTACTGCGCGCTAATGCTTTTGTAATGCGTTCGGACGATAACTTCAATAATGCCTCGAGCGGGTTGACGGGTGGTAAACAAGACCTAGGTTCAGCAGTGGCCTATAAAGCCACTGAAAATCTCACGATTACTGCAGATGCTAAGCGCGCGGAAGATCGAATTTTGGGAAGTAAGAACGATGCCGCCTCCTTAGCAGGTGATCTGAAACTTACCGACAGATTAACAATTGGCGGTGGTGTGCGCTACGTGCAACAAAACGCGGTTAGTGTGAACCAACAAACCAGCTCGAACTGTTTAGCTAATGGCACTGTCACGTATAACGGTTCTGTGACAGGCTACAACACTGGGTACGGCATTAGCCAAGTGGGCAATCAACAAATCGACCCCGCTACTGGCCTGCCGGTGGTCTGCAACACAGCCACCAACTCCACACCCTCTACTGCAACTGACATTGACAGAACTGCGGTATTTGCTCGTGCGGGGTATAAAGTTACAGATAAATTGACGCTTGAAGCGGAGCTGCAAAATATTCGTGGTACCGACCCAGGCAATACGATCAAGTTAGGTGCCAAATATGCTGCGACGGATACGTTGAATTTGTTTGGCGAATACCAGCGCGAATTGACGGGCGAGGATTCGAATAACTTGTACCGTGTAGGCGCTGACTGGCGTGTGGCTGATAAAACGCGTGTGTACTCCCGGTATGAATACAACCGCCAGTACGGTGGCGCGTACGGCTTAGCCACTGGCCCGCTGACACGTGTGTTTGCGTTGGGTATTGACACCCAGTACATGCAGGACGGCTCTGTCTACAGCGAGTACCGGTTGAACGACAGCAGTTCTGGTAAATCTATACAAAACGCTATTGGACTTCGCAACGGTTGGAACGTGGCTGAAGGACTGCGGCTAGTGACCAATGTAGAGCGGTTGACCAGCACCGAAGGCAACAGCACTGCAGCAGGGGTCGGCCTTGAATACACTGCAAGCGAGCTGTGGAAGGGTTCTGGCCGTCTCGAATGGCGTGAAGACAATAACAATACCAATTGGTTGGCGACTGTAGGCATTACCCGTAAATTAGACCGTAACTGGACTTTCGTGGGCCGTGACTATTTCAACTGGATCAACCCAAGCAATGGCAGTACAGATACGCGACAAAACCGTTTGCAACTGGGCTTTGCATACAGGCCCGTGGATAACAATAAGTTTGATGCATTAGGTTTGTATGAAAATAAGAGCGAATACACACCAGACAAGCGCAATGCAACCAATATCGTAAGCCTGCGCGGCAACTACCACCCTTCGCGCCCTTGGTTTATATCGGGTCGCTTTGCAACCAAGCAAGTTAAAGAGACGTTGCTGGGTACGGTGGATGATTCCTACCGTGCTTCGCTGATAGGCGCGCGTGTTACGTACGACGTGACCAATCGTTGGTCTGTGGGCGGCATTACAACACTGCTTGTAGGCCAAGGCGGAGCACGCCAGCATGCCTACGGTTTGGAAGTTGGCTACACCTTAGCAGACAACTTGTTGGTCACGCTGGGCTATAACTGGCGCGGCTTCCGTGATGATGACCTTACAGGTAACGATTACACCAACCGCGGCTGGGTGCTAGGCGTACGCTACAAATTTGATGAAGACTTGTTCAAGGGTGGCGATGCCAAGGTTAACCGTGCCTTGAGTCCTACCGCCTCGCCCGCTATAGGTACCGGTGCAGCGCCGGCCACACCACGATGAGGTTAGTTATGCGATATGTATACATTTTAATTCTGCCACTAGTTTTGCTAGGCTGTGCCAGCCAACAGGGTAATTCTGGTTCTGCTGCCCGCGAAGGCCCAGGCGCTGCTGCGCAAAATACAGGCTTAACGCAACAACAAAATCGCATCACCGAAACGCCGGTACTCGGCGACCGTAAAAACATCGACGCTTTGCAACAACGCTTGCGCGTGCTCAATGAGACTGGGGTGCCTCAGAGCAATTATTCGCTGGCTAAAGCACAGTGCTGGTTAGATACCGCCAAAACGCAATACCACGAAAATGACCGTACTGGCTACATCGAAGAGGCGATGACAGAGTCGCAAAAAATCATTCAAGCATTGGAGGCTAGCAAGACAGCTAAAGTAGGGTACGAAACGCCGCTAGTGGCGCGCAGTACACGCCTGCGCGATGATTTGTGGGCAGATTTGTCTAAATTTAAAACTAACGATGCCACTTTGGTTTGCAACGCCCGCACCGTAGCCTGTGCTGAGGTTCGCTTGGTGCGCGCGGGCCATGCAGAACAGCAAACCGGTTGGCGCGCTGCTACCCCGCATGTGATGATGGCTGAAGACGGTATACGCCGCGCTGGTCAAGAAGCAGCGGCTTGTACTACGCCAGTCGTAGCTCAGGCAGCGCCAACACCTGCATCTTCAGCAGCGCCAGCAGCTCCACTAGCTCCGTCAACAGTGACCAAAGAAACCTTTGTGCTTTTGGCAGATACTTTGTTCAAATTTGACAAGTCGGGTCGTGACGAAATGTTGCCCGGCGGTAAACAGCGTATCGATGCTGTTGCACAGCGTTTAAAGTCCTACCAGTCGATTGCCGCATTAAACGTGGTGGGCCATACCGATCGTTTGGGCTCTGATGTTTACAACAACCCCTTGTCAGCACGTCGTGCCAGCAGTGTGCAGGCGATGCTTGAGTCCCTGGGTGTGAAAGCCGCAAAAGCTCAAGCCTCAGGCCTCGGCAAGGGCGATCCAGTCACTACAACTTGCAGTGAAAAACTGCCTCGTGCTAAATTGATTGGCTGTTTGCAGCCAGACCGCCGCGTGACGATCGAAGTGACTGGTGTGGTTAAACAGTAATGTTTGCTATATATGTAATAGCTGCTTGAGCAGGTTATTCAAGGGCTAGAAGCCCAAACATCATTGAAAAGCCCTTGATTTAAAAAATCTGAGGGCTTTTTGTTGTTGGGTTTGCAGAGCAAATTTTAAAGATCATTTTTCTTCTAAATTACTATTCCTAAAGTCGTATTGCCTTGCCTTGCTGTAGCACTGTCTGCAGCCAAGTACTCATGAGTTGAAATGCAATCAGATCTGATCTGGTAGTACAGCAGTCACTTCAATCTCTACCTTAGCCCGCGCCTCCATCAGGCCTGACACTTCCACGCAGGTCATTGCGGGGAAGTTTTTGCCTACTACGGTGCGGTAGGCGTTGCCCAGCTCTTTGAGCCTAGCATTGTATTCGTTGCGATCCACCACATACCAAGTCATGCGCACCATATGCTCTGGGCCTGCTTGCGCGGCTTGCAGCACGGCTAATACATTGCGCAGGGTTTGCTCGCATTGGGCAATGAAGTCGTCCGTTTCAAACTGCTGCTGCGCGTTCCAGCCGATTTGACCACCTACAAAAATCAGGGTGCCGCGCGCTGCTATGCCATTTGCATAGCCTTTAGGCTCAGCCCAGTCGGGGGGTTGGAGTCGTTGATTCATGTTAGGGGTGTGTTATTTTGAGGGCTGAGCTGTGCAACGATCAGAGTTAGTCAAGCATTGATTAAGTATCTGGCGCATGCCCGGGCATGCAAAGGGTTCGTACCAGCCAATGATTTCATGAACATAGGTGTCAGTGGATTTAGATAAATTCACCGTGAACGCATACATGAGGTTTTTCAAATCGTCCACTAGGCACCACCGATCTCACGCAGCTTAAAACGCTGTAGCTTGCCCGTTTCGGTGCGTGGCAAATGCGGTAAAAATACTATCTCGCGCGGATACTTGTACGGTGCTAACTGAGTTTTGACATGATCTTGCAGTGCTTGCACCATCGCGTCATCAGCGAAATAATTAGGATGGAGCACGCAAAAAGCTTTGACGATCATGCCGCGCTGTGCATCGGGCTGGCCGACAACGCCGCATTCAGCCACGGCGGGGTGTTGCAGTAAGCAGTCTTCTACCTCGGGCCCGCCGATGTTGTGGCCTGCGCTGATGATCATGTCGTCGGCGCGCGATTGGTAGTAATAGTAGCCGTCATCGTCTTGCACGAACGCATCGCCGGGGAAGTTCCAGCCATTTTTAACGTAGTTGGTTTGTCGCGCATCGTCCATGTATTTGCATGAGGTGGGCCCGATGACTGCCAGCCTACCCACGGTGCCGCGTGGTACTTCTACACCATCGTCGCCCACCACTTTGGCGCTGTAGCCGGGCACAACTTTACCTATGGGCGTGCCAGGCAAACCAAGATGCTTGAGTTTGCCGCGCTGTGCATCCGCATCCACACCCGGCGAGGAGATAAAAATGTGGAACAGCTCGGTCGCGCCAATGCCGTCTAGCATATGCAGCGCGGTAGATTGCTGCCACAGCACGCGGGTAGCGTCTGCTAGGCCCTCGCCCGCGCTGACGCTGGTGCGCAGCCTGGGCACGCCTTTGGCCTGTGCGAAGGGTGCCATCTGGCGGTAAAACGTAGGAGCGGTGTAGCAGATAGTGGCCCCGACGGTGTTGATAGTGTCCACCATACTTTCTGGTGTGTAGGGCTCATCAGCAAAGTACACCGAGCAGCCTGCCCACATCGGAAAAACTAACAAACCGCCCAAGCCAAAAGTAAATGCTAAAGGCGGCGAACCCACCACGATGTCACTTGGCACCGCGTGCAGTACGTGGCGTGGCCAAGCCTCGCAGGCAGCCAAAATATCGCGATGGGTATGCACTGCAGCTTTAGGTTTGCCAGTGGTGCCCGATGTAAAGGCCATCATGGCTATATCGTCAGCTGCTGTGGCGCATGCGGTGAACTGGCCATTTTTTTGTGTAGCGCGATGTGCTAGCCCAGCAGGATCGTTCATCGCGTTAAACGGCACGACGGTGCGCAACACGGCATGCTGATGCTGCGCTGTAGTTAGCTCGTCCAGCAGCTTGGCATCGCACAGGGCCACGCTGGGCTGGGCTTTGTCGATAATCTCGCCCAGCACTTTGGCACGTAGCAGCGGCATGGTGGCCACCGCTATCAAACCTGCTTTGACCACTGCTAGCCACGCCAGTGCCATGCCGATAGAGTTACCGCCGCGCAGCAGCACGCGGTTACCGGGCACCAGCTGCAAATCTTCTGTCAGCACCTGCGCAATGCGGTTAACGCGGTCTTGCAAATCGGCGTAGCTTAAAGTGATTTTGTATGAGCGCAGCATCGGCTGGCTGGCCCAGCCCTTATGCCCAACAGCGTTGTCCAGCAGCTCAATCACCAAGTTAGCCTGCGCCGCGATCTGCAGCTCGGGCGCGTCGTATCGCAGCTGCGCACGTTGCTCGGGCGGTGGCAGGCGGTCGTGGACAAAACGATCTGTCTGGGCAGAGGTTGCAGAGGTCATATCCATACCCCAGGGACACATACTGTCCGTTTGGTCTGAGCCTGTCGAAGTTCTCTTAAGCCCACAACAAAGCGCAAAGCGAATGCACTTGAAGCAGCAGCATTCGATTTCATACTACACCAGCGAGAACCGATTTGCCCAAGATCAACTGCTGCACCTCAGTAGCGCCTTCGTAAATACGCAGCGCGCGAATGTCGCGGTACAGGCTTTCTACTCGCGTGCCTACCTTTACACCCATGCCGCCGTGCATTTGCACCGCCATGTCGATCACTTTACTGGCGTTCTCAGTCGCTGTCATTTTGGCAGCGGCAGCGGCTGCGGTGTACTGCGCACGCGTGGCCGTGCCGGCAGGCAGGGCCACATCGCGCATCCACGCTGCGCGGTAGGTGAGTAGTGCGCCTGCGTCTATCAGCGCTAACATCTCACCCAGCTTGGCTTGGGTCAGCTGAAAATCAGCCAAGCTGTGGCCAAACATGCGGCGTTGCTGGGCATAGTGCACTGCCTCGGCGAGCGCACGGCGGGCAAAGCCTAGCGCGGCTGCAGCCACCGATGGGCGAAAGATGTCCAGTGTTTGCATGGCCAGCTTAAATCCTGCGTTCTCCTCGCCCAGCAGCTGCGTGGCGGCCACGCAGCACTGGTTAAACTTTAGCGTGGCCAACGGGTGTGGTGCAATCACTTGAATATGCTCACTGGCATCTAGCCCGGGCGTGTCGGCATCGACCACGATGGCGCTGATGCCGCGCGTGCCCAGCCCAGGCTCGGTCTTGGCAAACACCACATAAAAGTCAGCAATGCCGCCATTGCTGATCCAGGTCTTGCAGCCCGATATTTTATAAGTGTTTTCGGTGTATGAAGCCGTAGATCCTGCTCGAACAGCTATTGTTTGAATAGCAGCTACGTCACTACCTGCATCCGGTTCGCTCAATGCAAACGCGGCTATTTTGTCGCCACGCGAAACAAAGGGCAGGTACTTGGCTTGCAGCGCGGCAGAACCCGCTAGCGTGATCGCACCGCTGCCCAAGCCCTGCATGGCAAAGGCAAAATCAGCCAGCGCCGAATGAAAAACCAAGTTCTCTCGCAAGACCACCAAGGCGCGCGAGTCTAGCTGCTCTAGCGCGCCGCCGTGGGCTTGCGGCACGCAGTAGCGCAGCCACTGGTGCGCGCCTAGGTGCTTAACCCACGCCTTGCACGTTGCGCGGTCATCAGCTTCGTCAATGTGCTGATGCGGTATCCAGTCGGCCAAGCGGTTGCCCATCTCGCGGTGCGCAGCGTCAAAAAACGGTAGCGACAAGTGCGCAGTACTGGCGCGCAACACCAAAGGCATTGCGGGCAGCGCGGGCGCACTAGATGAAGTAAGAGCATGGGCAGCCATAGCGCTAATCTCCTTGAAACACCGGTTTTTGCTTGGCCGTAAAGGCAGCGTACGCGCGCTTAAAGTCTTGCGTTTGCATGCAAATCGCCTGCGCTTGCGCCTCAGCCTCGATGGCTTGGTCAATGGTCATGGTCCACTCTTGGTGCAGCATGGTTTTGGTCATGCTGTGGGCAAAGCTGGGGCCACTGGCTAAGTCTTGCGCCATGGCTTGTGCAGCGGCCAGCACATCAGCACTGTCATGCAGTGCGTTAAAAAATCCCCACTGCAAGCCTTCTTGCGCTGTCATGTTGCGTCCTGTTAACAACAGCTCTGTGGCGCGGCCTTGGCCGATTAAGCGCGGCAGCAAAGCGCAGGCCCCCATGTCGGCACCGGCCAGGCCCACGCGGGTAAAAAGGTAAGCCGTCTTGGCCTGTAGTGTGCCCAGCCGCAGGTCAGCCGCCAGTGCCATCATCGCGCCAGCACCTGCGCAAATACCGTCAATGGCGGCGATCACGGGTTGTGGGCAGGCCTTGATGGCTTTGACCACGTCGCCTGCCATGCGGGTGAACTCTAGCAGCTCAGGCATGCTCATGTGCGTCAACGGACCAATGATCTCATGCACATCGCCGCCGCTGCAAAAGTTGCCGCCCGCCCCGGTGATGACTACCGCTTTCACGTCGGTGGCGTAGTGCAGCGCGTTAAATAGTTCGCGCAGTTCGGCGTAGCTGTCAAAGGTAAGCGGGTTCTTGCGCTCAGGCTGGTTTAGCGTGATGGTGGCTACCCCTGCTGTATACGCATAGGCAAAGTGCGTAGCGCTGTAGCCAGCACGCGGCGCAAACTGGGCACGCATGGGGTTGGTGGGGGAAATGTAGTGCTTCATGGTTAACAATAAATTTGAAGAAGTAAATCGCTTCAGTTAATGATGGCGCGGTAGCTAAAATGAGTTGCGTTCAAACAGGGCGGTCAGTCTGCTAACTGCTCACCCAGCGCCATCGCATGGGCGGTGTCTTTTACTTTGCCCAGCAGCTTGTGCAGCGCCGCAATGTCTTTGTCTGACAGCTGGGCAAAGGCTTGCACAATCCAGCCCTCGTGCGCCAGTGCCATCTCGGCAAAACTAGCGCGCCCTGCAGCGGTCAAACGCACTAGAAACGCACGGCGGTCGCCTTCTAGCGCTAATCGTTCTACCAGCCCTTCTGCTACCAGCTGGTCGGTAATGCCCGTCACATTGCCGCCGGTCACCATCATGCGGCGCGACAGCTCGTTCATCTTCAGGCCAGCGGGTGCACGCTCTAGCTGCGCCATCAAATCAAAGCGTGGCAGCGTGGTGTCAAACTGTGCACGCAGGGCGCTGCGTACCTCGCGCTCTACCAGCTGCGTGCACGACAGCATGCGCAGCCACAGGCGCAGTGCTGCGGCGTGGTCGGCGTGGGCGCGGGCTTCAATGTCGATCATGGTGGTGCTTTAGGAATAAGTAATTACTATAAATTTAATAGCTGCTTGAGCAGGATCTACGGCCTAGAAGCATTATTTTGCTTAGAAAGTTCACGGTATAACTGGTCGCGCCCGCTCTCGTACGGCTTGGGCCACACTACATCGCGGCTTTGCAGTTTAGCCGCTTCGTGCAGTGTCCACGCGGGGTTGGCCAAGTGCGGGCGGGCAATGGCGCACAGGTCTGCGCGGCCTGCGGCAATGATGCTGTTGGCGTGGTCTGCTTCGCTGATGGCACCCACAGCGATGGTGCGAATACCCGCCTCGTTGCGGATGCGGTCGGCAAAAGGTGTTTGGTACATGCGGCCATACACGGGCTTGGCGGTGCGCGTGGTTTGGCCGCTAGACACGTCGATAAAATCTGCGCCTGCGGCTTTAAATAGTTTGGCTATCTCTACCGCATTGTCATCAGTGTTGCCGCCCGGTGCCCAGTCGTGGGCTGATATGCGCACACTGATCGGCAGGTTGGCAGGCCACACCGCGCGAATGGCTTTGAATACTTCTAGCGGATAGCGGCAGCGGTTGGCCAAGCTGCCGCCGTACGCGTCAGTGCGCAGATTGGTCAATGGGCAGATAAAGCTGGACAGCAAATAGCCGTGCGCACAGTGCAGCTCTAGCCAGTCCACGCCCGTGCTGGCGGCGCGCTGCGTGCTGGCCACAAAGGCGGTGGTTAGCGCGGCCATGTCGGCGGGCGTCATGGCACGGGGTACTTGGTTTTGCGGGCCGTAGGGTACGGCGCTGGCGGCTAGCAGCGGCCAGTTGGGTGTGTCGCTTGCGCCCCCTGTGCTGCTGGCTAGTGGTTCGTCGGTGGCTTGCCAGCCTAGCTGTGTAGAGCCTTTGGGGCCGCTGTGGCCTAGCTGCAGACCTAGCTTGGCATGGCTAGCGTGCACAAACTGCACCACGCGCTCTAGTGCGGCTTGCTGGGCATCGTTTTCTAGCACCGTACAGGCTGGGGTAATGCGTCCGTCCATCGTCGGCGAGGTCATCTCCACCATCACCAGCGCCGCGCCGCCCAGAGCGCGCGCGCCTAGGTGCACAAGGTGAAAGTCTTGCATCACGCCGCCCACCGCGCTGTAGGTGGCCATGGGCGAGACGATGATGCGGTTTTTTAAAATGACGCCGCGTGCGGCTAGCGGTGCAAGCATGGGCAGCATGGCGCGTGGTTTAGACCGAGCCGGTACTTTCTCTATTTGGGCTGAGCCTGCTGGAGTCTTCACTAACCCTTCGGCAAGCGCAGTCTGCGCAGTCACGTCGACATTGGTGCGAACAGATTGACCTGCCAACCACGCCTCATACCCCTGCAGCCACGCCGCATCGCGTACCCGCAAATTTTCATGGCTAATGCGCTGGCTGCGGGTGAGCAGGCTGTAGTAAAACTGCTCTGCCTGCATGCTGCTGTAACGCTCGACATTTTCAAACCACTCGGTCGAGTTGCGTGCCGCGTTTTGAATTTTCAGCACTTCTACAGTGCGGCGTGCCTCATAGTCATGCAGCACAGCATCCATCAATGTACTATCAATTAAATAGCTGCTTGAGCAGTATTTACTTGGGTTACAGGCTAATTTTTCATAAAAATAAGGTTTAAAAGCAGCCGCTAGGTCAATCGCGTCCTCCAGCGCCAGCTTGGTGCCCGAGCCGATAGAAAAGTGGGCCGTGTGCGCTGCGTCGCCCATTAAAACGATAGGGATATTTTTGCCATTGATTACCGCGTGGTGCACCCAGCGCTTGCACATCACACGCGGAAAGCGTATCCAGTTAGCCGACCCGCGCAGGTGCGCCGCATTGGTCATCAAGGCGTGGCCGTCTAGGTATTTGGCAAACAGCTTTTCGCAAAAGGCGGTGGCTTCATCTTGGCTCATCGCATCCAGCCCATGCGCCTGCCACACATGTTCTGGAGTTTCGACAATAAAGGTTGACGTGTCTTCATTAAATTTATACGCATGCACCGCAAACCAGCCATGCTCGGTACGTTCAAAGCAAAAAGTAAACGCATCAAACGTCTTCTTAGTGCCCAGCCACACAAAGCGGCATTGGCGCAGGTCAACATCCGGCTCATACGTTGCGGCGTAGCGGGTGCGAATGCGGCTATTTAACCCATCGCCTGCAATCACCAAGTCGGCATCGTATTGCGCTGCCAAGGCTTGGTCGTCATCACAGTCCACCTCAAACACCAGCTCCACACCCAGCCGCTGGCAGCGCTCTTGCAAAATATTAAGCAAGTGTTTGCGCCCAATTCCGCAAAACCCGTGGCCGGTAGAACGAATGACCTGGCCCTTAAAAAACACCTCGATATCGTCCCAGTGGTTGAGCGCATCGCCAATCAACTGGCCGGTGACCGGGTCGGCCAAGCACAGGTTGCCCAGCGTTTGGTCGCTTAGCACCACACCCCAGCCAAAGGTGCCAAACGGCTTGTTGCGCTCTACCACCACGATGCGTGCACCCGGTTGCTGCTGTTTCATCAGCAATGCAAAATACAAACCCGCCGGCCCGCCACCAATGCATAAAATGTTCATGTAATTACTTTAAACCTAAACTATTCAAAGGTCAATTGATGGTTTGCGTGTGCATTCAAACCCGAGAGCTTAAAAACGAAATTAACCTTTCAGCGCAAAGCGCACACCGTTAATCCATAAAAATGTAACAACTGCTACATGCCATCCGGCCTGACTACAATAGCTTGCAAATTAATGCACAAACCACACAAGGTAACAACATCATGGGTTGGCTTTCTAATATCTTTAAAGACGCTACTAAAGTGGAGGAGCCCTCGCACAGCACCGGTTTTCACGATATAGACGCAAACCCCGTGCCCATGAACGCGCAGGCCGCTGACCTGCGCGCTGCGCGAGAGCTAGTGCACACTACTGCAATTAAAACAGCCCAAATGTATGGCGTGCCAGCGCATTGGTTATCGTTTGAGGTAGTTACCATTGCCGACGATACGCAGGCGTATTTTCAGCTGCAGGTAACTCTTAACCATTGGGACGAATACTTAACTGCCCACTGCTATGCGTTTGAGCGCGCCGTGCTCAAGCGCATTCGCGAAGAAGACACTGACGTAGGCCGCGCCGTACGCGCTGTGCTGTGGCGCACCGCGCCCGATGCCGGCTGCCCGTATGACGACATGCCCGAGCCCAGCGCCTGGACGCAAGAAGAAATCGTGCAGCGCGGCCTGCAGCGCGACCGCATCAACCGCGTGCTGTATGCAGTGACCACGCCCGCATCAGGCGCCGTGGCTATGCTGCCGATCAGCTCTGAGGGCGCAGCCCGCGCCGACAGTGCCACCATGTCAGAGGGTGACACCCATGTGCCGACCGAAGGCTTTGAAGACACCAACCCAGGCGACGCTACCGGGTTTGAAACCACCCACGCACTCAGCGTGGATAAGCGCTAGTGCACCTGCTGTGCTACCCTGATGGTTCATGTTGTTGAAGCCGAATTTTTAAACTGAAGTTCAACAAACTTTAAGCCATCTTCAAACAGGGCAGGTACATGTTGTACAAATTTAAATCCAAAGCAGCGGGCGATTTGATCATGCTGGAACCTAACGGCCGCCGGGTGCTGCAAATCATCGGCAAAGACGCCCAAGCCACCGGCATTGTGCTGCCCGAGCAAATGCCCGCCGCCATTACCGCGCTGACCAATGCGATGGCGCAAGAAGAAGCCGAGCAACAAGCCGCCATTGCTGCGGCCAAAGCCGAGGGTGCCGTACCGCCTACCTTTGACGCCGTGAATTTGCGTAAACGTGCTGGGCCGTTTGTGGAGATGCTGCAGCGATGCGCTAAAGAGAATGCATCGGTAACTTGGGGTGTTTGAGCCTCTTCTGTTTATTGCTTTGACCTCGCGGTTACGCAGCGCTGCTTCGTTCGTTGGTCTTTCACTGTTCTAGCATCTCGGGGCTGTGCAGCGTTGTTTCAGGTTTAAGATAGATAGACTGCAGCTCTAATGGAGTCACTCCATGCTATTTAAATCAGAAAATCGCCGTACAGCCCAATTAATTCTTGCTC
>JAYSWJ010000180.1:0-9746 GCA_043718065.1 Polaromonas sp. | reverse complement strand
AAGTGGAACAAGATGGGCGTAGAAATGTTGTACGGTAAATTACCCACTACGCGCAGCACAGGTGCTGGTTGTACAGATTCAAACGCTATTGATTGAATAGCTGCTTGAGCAGGTTTTATAAGGCTAAAATCCACTTTTAGCACATCAAATTCAATTACCTGAAGCTGTGGATGCTCGCGCAGGCGGGCGGCTAGATCGCGGTCTAGCTCAATCACGGTTAGCGCGCCCAGCCGCTCAACCAGTGGCTGCGTCAATGCGGCCAATCCGGGGCCAATCTCTACCATATGTTGCCCGGGCAGGGGCGCTATGGCTTGCACTATGGCGTCAATGATGGCGCCATCGGTCAGAAAGTTTTGACCAAATCGCTTGCGAGCAATATGTTTCACAAATAGATTACTGCAGTAACGGAATATTGGTGGTGGCTTGTTGCGGCAGCTTATTGTGGTGGCTCGCGCAGCTCAACATACGCACGGCCACGTACTTCTTGCGCCCACACCACAAAGGCTTCTTCGGATTTTTTCTCGCGCAGGCTGGTGCGCGCCAGTTCGCGCTGCTCTTTGGGGCTGATGTCGGCTTGTCGGCGCTCTTGCACCGCTATCAAGTGCACACCAAAACGCGTGACCACGGGCTCAGATATCGTGTTAGGTGCTAGGCTGTTCATCACCTCTTCAAACTCTGGTACAAACTGGCCAGCATTGGCCCAGCCCAGATCGCCGCCTTCGGGCGCTGAGCCGTCTTGAGAAAATTCTTTGGCTGCCGCCTCAAAGCTGATCTCGCGACTGCTAATTTTGCGACGTAACTCCAGCAAGCGGGTGCGAGCGGTAGTTTCACTCAGTTGCGCGTTGACGCGCAGCAAAATATGCCGCGCCCGTGTTTGCGCCACGCTGACCGGTAACGCGCTTTGTTGCTTTCGTTCGATAACTTTAAGCACATGAAAGCCTGCGCCAGAGCGCACTGGGCCAGCTATGCCGCCTACCGCCGTAGCCTGCGTGGTCTCTATAAATAACCCGGGGTAGCGGTCAGCAGGGCGCAAGCCCATTTGCCCTCCGCTTGCACCGTCGGCAGCCTGCGATAGGCTGCGTGTCAATGCCGCAAAGTCTTCGCCAGCGCGGGCGCGCTGGGCGGCGGTGTTGGCACGCGTTTGCAGTGCCTGCACTTGCTCGGGGCTGGCTGACTCGGGCACAGCGATCAAAATTTGCGCTAGGTTAATTTCTACCTCACCACCGTTAGGGTTGCCTTGCAGCTCGGCAATAAACTGGTCTAGCTCGCCTTCGGTAATATTCACGCGGCGCTCTACCTCGCGCTCGCGCACGCGGCCCAGCAGCATTTCGTCTTGTATGCCAGTGCGAAATTGGCTGTAGCTGATGCCATCTGCTTCCAGGCGTTTGCGCAGTTCGTCCACCGTCAGCTGGTTTTGCCGGGCTACGTTTTGCACGGCAGTGTTCAGCGCAGGCTCGTCAATTTTGATACCGTTGTCTCGCGCTACCTGCACTTGGGCGCGCTCACTGATCAAGCGCTCCAATACCTGCCGCATCAGCTCAGCACGGGTTGGCATGGTACCGCCGCGCTGGCTTTGCTGCTGCTCAAAACGCACCACACGGGCGCGCACCTCGTTGTTGGTAATGGGCTCAGAGTTGACCACAGCCACAATAAAATCTGCACTGCGTTGGGTGGCGCTGGCAGCACTGGTGCGTGTATTTACCGACGACAAGCTAGGGGTAAAACGCAAGGTTTGCGCTTCACTAGGCCCCACAGGCAAAGTCAGCGCGGCTAGGGCAGCGCACACAGCAACAGCAGAAAATTTCAAATTAGTCATAGGTACTAAAACGGTTGGGCACGGGGACGGCACGGTCACGCAAATACTGGTAGCGGGGTACATTGTCTCTGAGAGACGATAAAGGATTAGACCCTAAGCGGGTAAAACCAACAAATTCGAGCTGAAAAAATATACGTTTGTTAGAGGTATTGCTAGTCGTTTGCAAGCGCTCTACCACCACGTGGCCCAGCCAGCAACCAGCGTCGTATTCAAAGCCCACCACGGTGTCGACAATCTTTTTATCTCGCAAGCTATAGTTTAAACGGCCCACGGTGTACCAGCGGCCTTCACCTTGGCCCGCTCCTGCGCCTAGGTCTTTGCCTTTGTCGCCCCATAAATCGTTAATCGGCCATTGCCAGCCCATGTCTACCTGCTCGCTCTGGCCCCGGGTAAACCGGTAGGCTGCACTGAGGGTGCGGTAATTGCTAGGGTGGTAGTTAGCGCCTAGTGTCGAGCGTTCTGACAGCTGCGTTTTGAGGTTGTACTGCACCACGGCGTCACTAGACCAGCGCGGGCTCCAGTTCACGTTAGCTCCAAACAGCATGTCAGACAAACCAGCCTTCTCAGGGGTGCCGCCGGGCAACGTGACGTTTTGGTCGGTAAAGCGCAGGCGCTGGGCGTAGGCTAAGCGCAGTGTCTCGGCCCCCGTGGCGGGGTCTAGTAAACGCGACGTCGCGCCCACGGTGAGCAAATTGCTGTCTGAGAACCGGTCGTTACCTACAAAACTATTTTCGCTGTAGATGGTGGCAAAGTTAAAGTCGTTGGCACCGCTGTCATAGTTGGGCAGCAAAGATTGATCACGAAACGGCGTGCGCACATAAAAAGCGCGGGGTTCTAATGTCAGTACAAAAGCGCGGCCAAAATAACGGGCATCTCGCTCAAACACCAAGCCGCTGTCGACGCTAAATGTTGGCACGGTACGCTGGGCTTGCCTGGCGCCGTTGGCCAGCGGTGCATCAAAACTGTACTGTGTGTTGTGCAGTTGCAATTTGGGCGTAATGTAGTAGCCCGGCTTGCTCCAAGTTTTGCTCATTTGCACTTGCCCATAGGTGCGCTGGCTGTTGGGCTGTAGCGTGAGGCTAGCGTCGGAGCGAAACCGCGTAGTGTCTACCTCAGCCGACACGTCAACCGGACTGCCTAGGCCTGCCCAGCCAAGCAGCGTGTAGCGCCCGGTTAACTGCGGCAGCCGGTCGTAGGGCGGCGTGATAATCGAATCAGCTACTTGCAGGGTTTGCCATTTAAAGGTGCGCAATGACAATGCAAATGGCCCACCCGCCCAAGACAAAGTGCCATCGGCAGACAGCAAGCGCTGGGTCAACGCAGAGCTGGCACGCGGAAAGTCGCGCCAATAATCGTCGTCGCTGACGCGGTTAACGTTCAGGCTAAGGCCCAAGTTGCCCACGCTGGCAATACCTGTGTCGATGCTGCCGTTGTGCGCACCGCTTACGCCCCACCGTGTGCGGTCGCGCAATTTGTCGCCGGGCATCAGGTCGTAGCGCACGCCGCCAGCGTAATTACTTTCAAGGTAGCGGAACTCGGTACCTATGTTGAGCCCGCGCTTGCTGAGCAAGCTGGGGTACAAGGTCAAGTCGCGGTTGGGCGCTAGGTTGACGTAGTAGGGCATGGCTAGCTCTACGCCACTGGTGTTGTCGATGTTCAGCGTGGGCGGCAGCCAGCCTGATTTACGCTCATCAGACAGCGGAAAGCTCAGGGCTGGCAGGCTTAGCAGCGGCACGTCTTTAAAGCGCAGTTGTACGTCTTGCGCATAGCCAGTGCTGGCTTCGGTATCAAAATCAACTTGCGAGGCCTTGAGCACCCAGTCGGGCATCCAGCTGGGGCCTGGCTTGCGTGTACAGGTGGTGTAGGTGGCGTTGCGCAGCACCGAACGGTTGTCGTCAATAAAATCTATCCGCGAACCTTCACCATAACCTTGGGTTTTGAGAAATTTGTAGGTGGGGTCGATCACGTAGCCCTCGCCCGATTCAAGTTTCATCTGCGCGTCGGTGCCGGTGTACACATTGCCCTCGCGGTTAATGCGCACATTACCGCGCGCTTTGGCCAAGTCGTCGGGCTGGTAGTACTCAATGCGGTCTGCCCGAATAAACGCGCCGCTGCGGCGCAGCTCGGCATTACCGTCGATGATGGTGTCCAGATCAGGGCGGCCCGTAATGCGGTCTCCCAATACAAACGTAGGTTGCTGGCTTTTGACGTCAGCGGGGTAGACGTCTTGCAGCGTGTCGGTTAAGCGCAGCTGGGCAGGAGGTGATGGCTCTGCGGCTTGCGGGGCTTGCGCGGCAACCCATGCAGGTGCACAGCATAGCAATAGGACGGCACCAGGCACGGCACGCAGCACAGTGGCGCGACGCACAGAAACAGCTAAAAATGAGAAATGGCGTTGTCGCATTGCGCGGCAAAAATGGGCAGTTAAGCAAAAGTTGTTGCAGTTCAGCAAAAAATTAACCTGCAAATCCTATCGGTGTAAGAACAGCATCTACAGGCTTTGTAGAATAGATTATCCATGAGTCAACCTACATCTTCCCACACCACGCCTACAGCCGCCGCCCCACAACCCGTTATCTGGACCGATCCCGCCCGCAAAGCGGCTTTTGGGCAGTGGCTTATGGCTACCTCTACAGCACACCAACTGATCCCCAGCAGTTTGCGCGTTGCCGCCTCAGATGCAGGTTTTAGACGTTATTTACGTGTTGATACCTTGCAAGGCCCGCCGCGCATCATCATGGACGCGCCACCCGACAAAGAAAACTGCCAGCCTTTTGTCGACATTGCCCAGCTACTAGGCCGTGCCGGGCTGTTGGTGCCCGAGGTGCTGGGTTGGGATGCACCCCAAGGCTTTATGCTGCTGACCGACCTGGGCGCGCAAACCATGATGGAGCAGATTAACCCAGAAGACGCTAACGCTAACTTGCCGCGCTACCTGCAAGCGGTGGACGCACTGGTGCAACTGCAAACCGCCTCTCGGCCAGACGTGCTGCCTGTGTATGACGCTGCGTTACTCAACCGCGAGCTGGCCCTGTTCCCCGACTGGTACATTGCCAAGCACCGCGCCTACACACTAAACGCTCAACAGCGCGCAACCATGGACAGCGCCTTTGCACTTATTGTGCAGCGCAACCTGGCAGCGCCCAGCGTGTACGTGCACCGCGACTTTATGCCGCGTAACCTGATGCTCACACACAGCGACCGCCTAGGCGTGCTGGATTTTCAAGACGCGGTGTACGGCCCCATCAGCTACGACATAGCGTCGCTGATGCGGGACGCATTTTTAACCTGGGACGAAGAGTTTGTACTGGACGTGACCGTCCGCTACTGGGAAAAAGCCCGCCAGCTGGGCCTGATGAACTACGGCGGCTGGGCCGACGACTTCGGTGCGTTCTACCGCGCAGTAGAGTGGATGGGCCTGCAGCGCCACCTCAAAATAGCGGGCATCTTTGCACGGCTAACCCTGCGTGACGGTAAAGCCAAATACTTGGCCGACACGCCGCGCTTTATCCACTACATTCGCACCACCTGCAACCGTTACCGCGAGCTGGGGCCGCTGCTTAAAGTGATCGACGAGATCGAAGGCACACAAAACACCACCGCGTGGTCGTTTGGACGGCTATGAGCCTGTTGACGCTTGTTCTGAGAGGCTTTTTATAAGAAAAATAGGCTTCCAACCCAAGTAAATCCTGCTCAAGCAGCTATTAAATTTATAGTACTCTACTTTATTCCATGCCCCGCTTCTACACACCGCAACCGCTAGCCACTGGCGCTGAGCTGGCACTGGACGCAGCCAGTGCGCGCCATGTGCAGGTACTGCGCATGCAGCCGGGTGGCACGCTGACTGTGTTCAACGGGCAAGGTGGCGAATACGCCGCTGAGGTCACCCACATGGGTCGCAGCGAGGTGCGCGTACGCGTGGGCCTGCACGACAGCGCCGAACGCGCGGCCGCGCGCGCCGTGCACATCGTGATCGGCATGCCCGCCAACGAACGCATGGAGTGGCTGGTAGAAAAAGCCACCGAGCTGGGTGCCGCCAGCATCCAGCCCCTGATGACCGAGCGCACGGTGCTGCGCCTGTCGGGTGAGCGGGCCGAAAAAAAGCAAGCCCATTGGCAAGCTATTGCTGCGGCAGCGTGCGAGCAGTCAGGCCGCAACCGGGTGCCTGCGGTGCATGCTGTGCAAAGTTTTAACCAGTGGCTGGCAAGTAAGACGCCATCGCAGTCAACACCCATGGCCGGGCGTGACGCGACAAACTCTGACCCCAGTGCTGCGCGCGACACCGTGCTGCGCTGCGTCTTCTCGGTGCACCATGCCAGCATGTCGGCCCATGCATTTGCACCACCAGCCGCCAGTACTATCGAATGCCTGTGCGGCCCCGAGGGCGGCCTCAGCCCTGCCGAGGAAGCTGCAGCCATGGCCGTGGGCTATACGCCTGTGAGCTTGGGGTTACGTGTACTGCGCTCGGAAACAGCGCCATTGGCGGCGTTGGCACTGTGGACGCTGTCTGCCCTGTAAAGGCCCAAGGGTAACCCTCGCTGGGGGGCCTAAATTAACTTAGCTGGCTGGGTTTGCAAACCTACTGGCTTAGTGCGCGACATCCAAGCTACAGAATTGCCGCCGGTGGCCTGGCTGCTGGGGCCAAACCCATGCACACTGTGGCCGGTGCGCACCGCCTCTGCGGCTACTTTACGCGGGTCGGTGGTGATAGCGCGGCACATGAACAAGGCGTACAAATCATGCTTGAGCTGGGCTGTGTCAATGCTGGGCAGGGCGAGTAGTTGCACGTAACGTAATGGGTTTCGGCTCAGCTGTTCTAGCAACTCAATTTGGCGTGGGTACAGCAAAGCAGCGCGCACACGCAGTTGGCGACGGTAGTGAATAGGATGGTCTATATAGCGCTCAGGCAACTGAACTTCATGGCTGTGTTTGGCAAAAATCCAGGACGCTTCTTGCAAGGTCCACGCGGTATAACCACCAAGCTCAATATCGTCGTCTTTGTGGTGCGATTTCCAGATGGCACTGTTCAAATCGGCAGGACTCGTATCGTCTTTCAGCCACACCGTGTTTTCAGGAAAATCCACCAGCGCCAACGATCCTGCAGGGCATATTAATTGGTACATTTGCCGCACATCCAGCTCAGAGCGCCAGGCCAGCATTTGCTGGGCGAACATAAAAAGCGCCCGCAGTGCTTGCAACTCGGTTTCCAAATAATGCAAAGCCTGCAACACGCTTTGGTAGCTGGTAAGGTCCACGCTATACACCTTGTCGGGCGGCATGAGATGCGCGGGTAAGGCTTCTAGATAAGCTACAACATACGGCAGTGACAGCTCGGACAATGTGATGCCCAAGGGCTCAGGATGGGCAGAGTCAAAATAGGCCCGCAAGATATTGTGCGGCCCCTCTTGGCTGCGCGCTGCGTTGATCAGCAGCGCATCGGCCTGCGTTACCTCTACCAGTTGCCACGTGCAGTGGTCTGCCGTGGTTTTGGCATGGCGATTTTTGTTTTGGTGGGCCAGCAGCATCGTTGCCAGCGCCATGCGCTGTGTGGCTGAAAATCCAACCAGTCCCAAATTTAACTTAGGATGGTCCATACCCTTAACTCGCTTATTTATGTGAACTTACCAACACTAATGATACACATTAACAACATAAATTACCATATTCTCGAGGCGTACGCGATGCAAATGGATGTAACAAACTGAGGCGTTTTTCACGCGTTCCAACATTAATTTCCGGGCAAATTAGCAGTGCCCACCGTATTACAAGTTCACGCAGGCTTGCACAAGCCCCAAGTAAAACTTGCCGCGCTTTAAAATCAACCCACATAACAAAGCACCCAAGGACCCCGCGCGTGAACAAAAATCTCTGGCTGATGGTCTTTGCACAAGGCTTATTTCTTACCAACAATGTGGTGTTTATCGCCATCAACGGATTAGTTGGCTTGGCGTTAGCGCCCTTAGGCTGGATGGATACGCTGCCCGTCATGGGCTATGTGATGGGCGGCGCACTTACCACGGGGCTGGCCGCGCGCATGCAAACGCAGTGGGGGAGGCAGCGCTCGTTTCAAACTGGTTTGCTGGTGGCATTGGTGTCGGCCTTGGTGTGCTTTTACGCTGCCATTACGCGCAATTTTTATTTGCTGTGCGCCGCTACATTGGTAGCAGGCTACTACAACGCTAATGCCTCTTTGTACCGTTTTGCCGCCGCTGAGTTAGCCACCACAGGTGGCAAAGAAAAAGCGGTCTCCTGGGTGCTGGCGGGCGGCTTGATCGGCGCCATCATAGGGCCTAATTTGGCCTCGGCTACGCGCAGCTTAATGGCCGTGCCGTTTGCTGCTGCTTACCTCGCATTGGCAGGGGTGGCTTTGGTGGGCTTGGCCGTGATGGCGTTTGTGCAGTTTCCACCTGTGCACGCCAAAACCAGTGCAGGTACGGGCCGCCCGCTGGCAGTCATCATGCGCCAGCCGGTGTTTATTGTCTCGGCTGCGGCAGGCGCCCTTAGTTACGGGGTGATGAACCTGCTGATGGCTGCTACCCCGATTGCCATGCAGCAGTGCGGCCTGCCTTTTAGCGATGCCGCCTTTGTGCTGCAGTGGCATGTGATTGGCATGTTCGCACCGGGCTTTTTTACCGGGCACCTTATCAAACGCTTTGGTCCGCTACCGGTAATGTGTGGGCGTGCTGCTCAATTTGCTATGCATCGTCATCGCGCTATCGGGTGTGGAGCTTCACCAGTTTTTAGGCGCCCTGTTTTTACTAGGTTTAGGTTGGAATTTCCTGTTCACAGGATCTACCACCTTAGCGCTACAAGCGTATGCACCTGAAGAAAAAGACAAAGCCCAAGGCGCGCTGAACTTTTTTGTATTTGCTACGCTGGCTTTGTCGTCGTTTGCCTCAGGCGCGCTAGTCACTACGCAGGGCTGGAATCTACTGAACTACGGCAGTCTGTTGCCTATTGCCATCACGGCTGTGGCATTGTGGTGGCTTGCGCGGGTACGTAAAGCGGCGCACAATATTGCGTAGTTTGTAAGCTTACTTTGGTAGTACAGTAGCCTTGTTCTGTTGGTGCTATTGGCAGTGCAAACTTTCATCACATTCGTTAGGAGAACATCATGGGTTTACTAGATTCGGTGCTCGGCGCAGCACTAGGCGGTGGTCAGCAACAAGGCGGTTTGGCTAACATACTGGGCTCTGTGCTCGGCGGTGGTCAGCAAGGCGGCAGCGACCAGCAGGGCGGCGGCGGTTTGAATTCGCAGCTTATCAATGCTGCTATTGGCATGCTAGGCAATGACGGCGGCCTAGGCGGACTGGGCGGACTGGTGGCTAAGTTTCAGCAAGCCGGTTTGGGTGACGCCATGGGTTCGTGGGTGGGTAGTGGTGACAACCAAGCAGTAAGCGGTGACCAAATTACCAGCGCGCTAGGCAACGACACTTTGAGTGACCTGGCCTCCAAACTGGGCATGAGCCAAGGCGACGCTGCAGGACAACTAAGCCAGATCCTCCCAGGCCTGATCAACGGCCTGACCCCTAATGGTCAAGCCCCTGAGGGCGGCCTAGGCAGCTCAGGCGATTTAATGGGTATGCTGGGCAAGATGCTACAAAGATAATAGCTGCTTGAGCAGTACCTACGGCCTAGAACACTGATTTGGTGCTTAAACTATAGTTGCTCTTTAGTTTTTGGGGTCGTTGTTCTGGCGTGTTCGTTGTTCTGGTGTGTTCGTTGTTCTGGTGTGTTCGTTGTTCTGGCACGCGCACTGCTGCAACGTGTGTCCCATGCCAAACGGACCTGCGGCCCTTTATTGTTTGTCATAGGACACACGCTACAGCAGCACGCTTGTAGTAGGCTGGCGTGTCGCGCGGCGGTAATCGCTGTAAATAAAACAGTACTATCGCTGCCCAGCTGCCGTTCCGCCAGCAACCACGCCAGT
>JAYSWJ010000179.1:0-9772 GCA_043718065.1 Polaromonas sp. | reverse complement strand
ACGCTTGTAGTAGGCTGGCGTGTCGCGCGGCGGTAATCGCTGTAAATAAAACAGTACTATCGCTGCCCAGCTGCCGTTCCGCCAGCAACCACGCCAGTGGAGCGCAGCAACGTTCGGTATGCCTATGACAAACAATAAAGGGCCGCAGGTCCGTTTGGCATAGGCATACCGCGAGATGCAAGAACAGCTCCCCGGCACGCACGCTAGCGCAATCACCAGCCCCGCATGTGCATCAGCCCCGCAAACCATCCAACCAACGCCGCATCACCGCCAGCACTTGGCCGCGCTCCGGGTCATTCAGTATCTCGTGGTACATGGCATCAAAGCATTGCGATTGCACTATTTTGGCGGGTGCCGCTGCAGCAAATGCACGACTACCCGCTGGGTTAACCAAGCGATCTGCGCCTGCATACACCAGTAATGTAGGCGTGCTCCACTGCGCAGCAGCCGCTATGCATTGCGCCCCTTGGGTGGCAATGTAGCTGGCTAAGCTGGTGCTGATGCGGTCATGTACCAGCGGATCTTTGAGGTAGGCGGCGACTACCGCTTTGTCGCGGCAGATGTATTGGGGGTTTAGCCCATTGCCCAGGCACAGATGCGGCGCAAAGCGTGGCACGGTATACAGTAAAAATTTCTGTACTGCACTCAACCCCGGGTCAAGCCCGGGCGAGCTTAATATCAAACCTTCAATACGGCGAGCTTTCTGCCGCGCAAAATGAGCCGCCACCACACCGCCCATGCTGTGGCCCAAAATGATCAAAGGCTCTTGTGCCAGCATTTGGCGGCGCACAGTGTCCACCACGTCAGCCAAATCGTCCTGCAAACGTGTGGCCTGCGGCAGGTCGCCACGTGCACCGGCTGACTCGCCGTGGCCTACTTGGTCGTAGCTGCATACGTTGTAGCCCCAACTGTTAAGGTCTGCAGCCACTTGGGCATAACGCCCAGCATGTTCGCCCAAACCGTGCACGATCAGCACAGTGCCCAGCGGGGCGATAGCCTCGTCTAAAGGCCAGTATTGCACTGCAATGTTGTCGCCGTCGTTAGCGGTCAGTGGCGATATATACGATTGACTCATAACTGCACGTAGGTTGTATTTTTAGGGGTGCGCAGCAATTACGCTGGCTACTGCAGCGGTCAGCTTCTTGGCGTAGTGTAGGTGCAAAAATTCGTTGGGTCCGTGGGCATTGCTTTTGGGGCCCAGCACGCCGCAGACCATCATTTGCGCTTTGGGAAAGCCTTTAGACAGCATATTCATCAGCGGGATAGTGCCGCCCTGCCCGATGTAGCCACACGGTGCGCCGTACTGGGCTGTGCTGGCAGCATTCAGGGCGTTTTCAAACCAAGCAGCGTTACTGGGCGCGTTCCAGCCTGTGGCACCACCGCTAGATTCAAACGTGACCTTGGCTTGGTAAGGGGCGTTGTCTTCTAGCAAGGTTTTCAGTTGTTGTACGGCTTGTGCGGCGTCTACTAAAGGCGGCAGGCGCAGCGACAATTTAAAGGCCGTGTACGGGCGCAGTACATTGCCAGCGTCTTTGAGTGCAGGCAAGCCCTCAGCCCCGGTCACACTGAGCGTGGGTGCCCAAGTGCGGTTGAGCAAACCTTGCAGCGGGTCGGTAGTGGTGGGCAAGGAAAATGCGCTAGAGCCACCGCAGTCGTAGTGGGCCCATGGAAATCGCTTGTGAATTTCATCGCCTAGTATTTGCGCTGTAGCTTTGGCTTGGGCTAAGCGGTCTGCTGGCACCTCGCAATGAAAGCTGGCAGGCAGCAGGCGGCCTGTGGCGCTGTCTTCTAGGCGGTCCAGCACTTGGCGCATGATGCGAAAGCTGGACGGCACCAAGCCACTGGCATCGCCTGAATGCACGCCTTCGGTCAAAATTTGTACCTTCAGCACACCGCTGGCCATGCCGCGCAGGCTACTTGTCAGCCACAGCTGGTCGTAGTTGCCTGCACCAGAGTCTAGGCAGACCACCAGCGACACATCGCCCAAACGGGCTTTGAGCACGTCCACATACGGCAGCAAATCGTACGAGCCTGATTCTTCACAGGTTTCGATAAAGCCAACAATGCGCGGGTGCGGTGCGCCTTGAGCTTGCAATGCTTTGACTGCGGCAATCGACGCGTACACCGCGTAGCCATCGTCTGCGCTGCCGCGCCCGTACAAGCGCATGGTACCGTCGCTGCCAGTTTCTAGCTTTGCCGTCCAAGGCCCTAAATCATTGCGCCAACCTTCAAATTCGGGTTGCTTGTCGAGGTGGCCGTACATCAGCACGGTGTCGGTCGATGCGTGTTGGTGCGCTGGAATTTCAAAAAATAGTACGGGCGTGCGCGGTGTGCCATCGTGCTTGGTCAGGCGCAGCACTTCTAGTTTTAAATTTGGGATTTTCTGCGCAGTCACCCAGTCGGCTGCTTGGCGCATGACGGTGTCGATGTAGCCGTTCGCTGCCCAGTCAGCGTCAAAGCCGGGGGATTTGGCAGGGACAGCGATGTAGTCAGTAATGCGCTGGGTAATGTCGCTGTCCCACGCGTGGGTAACGTGCCGCAGTGCGTCGGCAGTGTTCAGTAAATGGGTGGGTACACGAGCGTTCATGGCAACTTTCGGCTTGGGTAGAGGGTTGTAGACAACATGTTAGCGCGATTTGACCGACGTTGCTGTCAGCGGTTGCCCCTTGTCGATGTCGCTGGCTAGTCTTTAGGCAGTGGGCGCGGCTTGCCTTCCATGTTGATCGCCACGTAGGTAAGGTTAGCTTCTGTCACTTTGATCACATGCTCTGGCTGGCGCATGCGCTGGGCATAGACCTCCACCTTCACGGTCACCGATGTGGTACCCACGCGCTCTACTTCAGCAAAAAAGCTTAACAAATCACCGATTTTCACGGCTTGCTTAAAAATAAACTGATTGACTGCCACGGTAGCGATGCGCCCTTTGGCCAAGCGCGCAGGAATGACCGACCCGGCCAAGTCAACCTGAGCCATGACCCAGCCGCCAAAAATATCACCATTGGCGTTGCTGTCCGCTGGCATGGGAATAACTTTGAGCACCAGCTCTTTGTCGGTGGGCATGACCGTGGGCGCGCTTGAGTTCTCTGACATAGGCACAATCTAAGGTAATTAAAGAACTAACATTGTCCCATGCGCTCACTGGCCCCTACTTCGCTACCGTCACCTGCATCCGCTTCAACTCCAGGCCAAACTGCAGCACCTAGCAACGACTGGGCCACGCTCAAACGCCTGTTCCCCTACTTGTGGCGTTATAAATGGCGTGTCATGGCGGCGCTGGCCTTTATGGTGGCGGCCAAAGCAGCCAATGTCAGCGTGCCTTTGCTGCTCAAAGAACTGGTCGACAGCTTAAGCCTGCAGCCCGGTAGCCCCCAAACGCTGCTGGTGGTGCCCGTGGCGCTGCTGCTGGGCTATGGCGCGCTGCGCTTGTCAACATCCTTGTTTACTGAATTGCGCGAGCTGGTATTTGCCAAGGCCACGCACGGCACGGCGCGCACCATTGCGCTAGAAACTTTTCAACACCTGCACGCGCTGAGCCTGCGCTTTCATCTAGAGCGGCAAACCGGCGGCATGACACGCGATGTAGAGCGTGGCGTGCGGGGCATTGAATCGCTCATCTCCTATTCGCTGTACTCCATCATCCCTACGCTGATTGAAGTGGTACTAGTGCTCACGATTTTGGCGGTTAAATTTGACATCTGGTTTGCGGGCATCACCATCACGGCGCTGGTGCTGTACATCGCATTTACCGTCACGGTCACCGAATGGCGCACGCAGTTTCGCAAGCAAGCCAATGAGTTTGATTCAGCCGCGCACAGCAAGGCCATTGACTCCCTGCTTAATTATGAAACCGTCAAATACTTTAACAATGAAGGTTTTGAAGCAAACCGCTACGACGAAAGTTTAGAAAAACTGCGTAAGGCACGGCTAAAAAGCCAAACCACGCTGATGCTGCTGAACACCGGCCAGCAAATCATCATCGCCATAGGCTTGGTGGCCATGCTGTGGCGTGCTACCCAAGGCGTGGTGGATGGCCGTTTAACGATTGGTGACTTTGTGATGGTGAACGCTTTTATGATCCAGCTGTACATTCCGCTGAATTTTCTAGGCGTAATTTACCGTGAGATAAAACAAAGCTTGACTGACCTGGACAAGATGTTCGTTTTGATGAAAAAAGAGCGGGAAATAGCCGATTTACCTACTGCAGCAGCTATAAAAATAGAAGCATCACCGACGGTGAAGTTTGACAACGTGAGCTTTGCGTATGAGGCTGATCGACCTATTTTGCACAACGTGAGCTTTAACATTCCCGCAGGTAAAACAGTCGCAGTGGTGGGGCCTAGTGGTTCTGGTAAATCGACCATCGCGCGGCTGCTGTACCGTTTTTATGATGTGCAGCAAGGCGCTATTTGTATTGCAGGGCAAGACATTAAACATGTTACGCAGGCCAGCGTACGGCGCGCCATTGGTATCGTGCCGCAAGACACAGTGCTGTTTAACGACACGGTGGAATACAACATTGCCTACGGCAAACCCGGCAGCACCCGCGCCGAGGTAGAAGCCGCTGCGCAGGCCGCGCATATTCACAGCTTCATCAGCGCCACACCCAAAGGCTATGCCACCATGGTGGGCGAGCGTGGTTTGAAGCTGTCAGGCGGTGAAAAGCAGCGCGTGGCCATAGCCCGCACGCTGCTGAAGAATCCGCCAATATTGATTTTTGACGAAGCCACGTCAGCGCTAGACAGCGCTAATGAGCGTGCTATTCAGGCTGAATTGCAAAGCGTGTCCAGCGGAAAAACTACTTTGGTGATAGCACACCGATTGTCTACCGTGGTGGATGCGCATGAAATACTGGTGCTTGACGCGGGCCGCATTTTAGAGCGCGGATCGCACGCGCAGTTGCTGGCCATGCAAGGCCGCTATGCCCATATGTGGGCGCTGCAGCAAAGCACGGCAGAGCAAGCTGAAGTTATGCTTTAGCAGATTGGGCCAAGGGCGCAGGCCCCATGGAGGCCCCTTCGACAAACTGCGACTGCACCAGCACGTGGTTTGTCTGTAGCGCAACCCCGTCGATAATTTTTAGCAGCATGTCGGCCATGGTCACGCCTGAATCAAACGGGGTGGGCTGCAAAATAGACGCGACGCTGAGCTCGCCCAGCAGGGTGTCCTCGGGTATGCCACCATCTACCACTACAGACATATCGCGGCCCAGCTGCAGGCCTGCATTCAATAAATAGCGAATGATGCCTACGCCACCCAAGTTGTTATCTACCAATATGGCGGTAGGGCGTGTGGGCAGCTTCAGCAAATATTCGGCGGCTGCGTAGCCTCCCCGGCGGTCCATGCCACCGTCAATCACCATGTTTAAATCTACCTGCAAGCCCGCTTCTTTCATGCCGATCAAAAAACCTTTTTTTCGCTGTGTTGCAAAGTTGAAATCCAAAGGTGAGTGCACGTGCGCAATTGTTGTATGGCCCAATGCGGCCAAACGCTGCACCGCCATGCGGCTACCCGCCTCGTTGTCCACGTCGTACCATGCAAAATCATCACGCGCACCGCAGCGGCCGTAGCCTAAGAATGGGAACCCGGCTTTCTTTAAGTAGTCAATCCGTGGGTCGTCCACCCGTGTATTGGCCAGCAACACGCCGTCTACGCGTTTGCCGCGTACCAAGCGGTCGTAGGTAATAAGCTCTGTGTTCCCACGAGCTGCTGCCAGCAGCAGGTCTACACCCGCGTTTTCCAGCCGGTCTGAGAACGCAGCGATCATGGCCAAGAACCTGGGGTTGCCTAGATAGTCGGTATCCAATGGGTACACCAAACCCACAGCGTCTGCGCGGCCTTTAACCAAGCGCTGCGCACCTAAATTAGGCTGGTAGTTCAGCTCTTTGGCGCGCTGCGCCACACGTGTGCGCGTTTTTTCGCTGATGTCGCTGTAGCCATTTAAGGCGCGGCTCACTGTAGAAGGGGATATGCCCAAGCTGGCTGCCAAGTACTTGATATCTACGGTCATTTGAATCTACTTAGTGAGTGCACAACTTGTCTGAATAAATTTCTAGGCAAGTGCGGCAAAAAGTCCGCCCCACGGTGCGCAGTGCACCGCACCCTGCTGCAAAGTAGCGCCCTGCAAACCGCTTTGCTGCAGCAGCGCAGCAACTCCCAGTGCAGTAGGCAAGCTCATCACAGCAGGCTGATCGCTAAAGTTAAACACACATAGCACACGCTGCCCATCGCTCTCGCGCACATAGGCCAGTACTTGCGGGTGCACTGGCAGCAGCTGCATCGTGCCAATAACCAGTGCCGGTACCGTGCGCCGCCAGTGCAATAGATGCGTATAAAAATGCAGCAGTGAATTTGCATTGCCTTGCTGTTGATCTACAGACAAAGGCAATTGTGGTTTGGCAACGGGTAGCCACGGGCGCGTTGAGGACGAAAACCCTGCTGCGGTAGCCGTACTGTTCCATGGCATAGGCGTGCGGCATCCATCACGGCCTTTCAAATTAGGCCACATTTCAATGCCGTACGGGTCTTGCAAATCTTCAAACTCTATGTCGGCCTCAGGCAAGCCAAGCTCATCGCCTTGGTACAACGACGGCGAACCACGCAGTGATATTTGCATGGCTGCGCTCAAGCGGAGCAATTGTGGGTCTGGCTTGTCCCCTCCCCAGCGGGTAGCAACGCGTGTTACGTCGTGATTGGCCAGCGCCCAGCACGGCCAACCATCACCCACTACTTCGCTGAAATGGCTAAACACGCCGTGCAAATACGGGGCGTCGTGCCGAGTGGCCAGCAAGTCAAAACAATACGCCATATGCAGCTTGTCGCCACCAGTGGTGTATTGGGCCACGCGCACTAAGCCGTCGTCATCGCCAATTTCGCCTACCAGTGTAGTGTTCGGGTACTGATCTGCCAAAGTACGCAGGCGCTTCAAAAAATCAATATTCTCGGGTCTGTTTTTGTCAAATTGGTGAAACTGCCAACTGTAGGGATTGGACGAACTTACTGCCGGGTTCTCGCCCACAGGTTTGCCGCGTGGCGGGTTGTTGCGCAACAGCGCATCGTGTACGTAGAAGTTAGCTGTGTCTAGCCGATAGCCATCCACGCCCAAATCCAACCAAAATTTCACTGTGCCCAAGATGGCGTCTTGCACGGCAGGGTTGTGAAAATTCAGGTCTGGCTGCGAAGTGAGAAAGTTATGCAGGTAGTACTGCAATCGCCCCGTGTCCCATTGCCAAGCTGCGCCGCCAAATATGCTCAACCAGTTGTTGGGTGCCGTACCATCAGATTTTGCATCGGCCCACACATACCAATCAGCTTTAGGACTGGTATGGCTTGCGCGGCTTTCTACAAACCAAGGGTGCTGGTCAGACGTGTGCGACAGCACTTGGTCGATGATGATTTTCAAACCCAGTTCATGCGCGCGTGCCAGCAATTCTTTAAAGTCAGCCAGCGTGCCAAACATGGGGTCTACATTGCAGTAGTCCGACACGTCGTAGCCAAAGTCTTTCATGGGGCTGGTAAAAAATGGTGATAACCACACCGCGTCAGCCCCCAGCTTGGCCACGTACTCTAGGCGCTGCGTAATACCGGGCAAGTCACCAATACCGTCGCCATTACTGTCTTGGAATGAACGCGGGTAAATTTGATACACCACTGCGCCGCGCCACCAGTTATTGTTAGGAGCTTTCTGCATAAAAGAATAAATACCTTGAAATGAAAATAGGAAGTTCTGTTAACTGAATTTATTGCGCAGGCACTAAAGAATGCCGGCGCAGGCAAGATTTAACCGCCTTTGACAGAACCCGATAACAAGCCGCGCACAAAGAAGCGCTGCAGTGAGAAGAACACCAGTACAGGCACAGCAATGGACACGAAAGCGCTGGCAGTCAAAATCTCCCAGCTCTCGCCGCGTGAGCCCAACAAGTCATTAAGCTTGATCGTCAGCACTACCTGCTCAGGCCCCTTGCCTAAAAACACCAAGGCCACCAGAAAGTCGTTCCACACCCACAAGAACTGAAAGATGGCAAAACTGGCCAGCGCTGGTATCGACAAAGGCAACACAATGCTGGTAAATATCTGAAAGTGCGACGCGCCATCCATACGCGCACTTTCGATAATGTCGCGCGGCAATGCGGCAATGTAATTGCGCAGCAGATAAATAGCCAAGGGCAAACCGAAAGCTGTGTGTGCAAGCCATATGCCCGGGTAAGATTTAGAATCGATACCAATAGCTGCGCCAGCTTCGTTGTACAGCCGCAGCAATGGAATCAAAGACATCTGCAAGGGCACTACCAGCAAACCCACCACCACAATGAACAGCCACTTGCGCCCCGGAAACTGCATCCAGCTAAAGGCATACGCGGCAAAGGCGGCAATTAAAATCGGAATCAAGGTAGCAGGAATGGTCACTTTAAAGGTGTTGACAAACGCTTGCCCCACCCCTTCTGAGGCAATCACCTTCTGGTAATTTTGTGTTGAAAATTCAGGCGGTGACTGCGCCACATAAAACACCCGCACACCATTGGTTTTTTCGTACGCTGCGGTCAGCTCCAGTCGGTAAGTGCCATCGGTGTTGACGGTTAGCGTGCCATCGGGCTTGCCATCTTCTTCATCAAAAATCTGTCCGTCGGGTACGGCTGCCGTGGTACCCACCGCAAATTCGTCTGGTTTGGAGGATTTGAGTGAAAATTTGCCAATCTTCGCAGCCGATGCAGCTGCAAACAAGCGCCCGCTGATGACGTATTTATCGCCCACCTGTTGCACACTTTGCGCGCCACCGGTGCGGCGCATGTCTGCGCGCTGCTGTGTGGACGCCGCTGTCCACCAGCCGCTGGAGACCAACTGCTCTTTCACCCGAAAGCTGGACACCAGCAATCCCAAAGTGGGAAACGCCCAGATTACCACGATCGCCAGTAGCAGCAATTGCGCCACGATAGACTGCAAGCTGAAATATTTTTTCATCGCTGCGCCTCTTCTGCCCGAAAGCGCCGAATGTTAAATACCATCACTGGGATGACCGCAAACATGAGCACCATGGCCAGCGTGGAGCTGCGGCCATAGTCACCGCCACCGCGAAACATCCAGTCGTACATTAAATTGCCCAGCACACTGGTGTCCCACTGCCCGCCGGTCATGGCCATCACAATGTCAAACACTTTGAGCACGGTGATGGTGATCGTTGTCCACACTACCAAAATAGTCGACATCACCTGTGGCACCATAATTTCAAAAAATATCTGCAGCTCGCTGGCACCGTCCAGGTGCGCTGCCTCAATCGTCTCGGTTGGCACGCCACGCAGCGCAGCCGACAAAATCACCATGGCAAAACCGGTTTGAATCCAGATCAATATCACCATCAAGAAAAAATTATTCCAAAAAGGTAGGGTGACCCAAGCCTGCGGTTCAAAGCCCATGCCCATGACGATAGCATTCAGAATACCAATTTGTTCTGACTGCGGGCCACGGTAGTCGTATACAAATTTCCAGATCACGCTGGCACCCACAAAGCTAATCGCCATGGGCATGAAGACCATGGTTTTGGCAATGTTGCCCCACCACACGCGGTCGGCTAGCACGGCCACAATTAACCCCAATACGGTAGCTACGGCAGGCACGACCAGTAGCCACAGTATGTTGTTGCGGATGGTGATAAAAAAGTACTGGTCGGCAAACACCCACGTGTAATTGCTGATCCCCACGAAGGTCTCGCCTGTTGCATCGTAGAAGCTCAAGCGAAAAGTTTCAACCAATGGGTACAGCAAGAACACGCCCAGCAACA
>JAYSWJ010000178.1:0-3912 GCA_043718065.1 Polaromonas sp. | reverse complement strand
GCGCTCTACGGCTTGCGCTGAATACTCAAACAAAATATCACGTCCCGTGTCTGCCAACATGCCTAGCGGCCAACGCTCACCCCAACCGTCATAGATGACTTGCAACTTCTTCATGGTTGAACGCGCGTCTTAACAAAAGCTTTGGGCGTGCGCGCACGCTGCCTCAGTACTAAAGATTGCTCGCGCTCTGCCTGCGCAATAGTTTGTATAGACTGCTTAAATAAACTTTCCAGCTGCTCCACAGCCTGCAAGGCTTGCGCCACGCGTACGACAAACTCAAGACTCCCCTGCCCTTGCCCTTCCAGTCTGCGTACGGATGAGAGCGAGCTTTGCGTCATGTCTGCCAACTGTTGCTGGCCTAAGTTTTGTGCAAGGCGTAGACGCTTGATTCGCACGCCTAACTCAGAACAAATGCTATTGGATGATATTAAATTAAATGCTCTCATAAGAACGTTTATTGTTGTTTTTAGTGCTTTAAATGTCAAATAGGAGCACTTAATAATTCACCTTAAAGAGGAATATTTCCATGTTTACGCCACGGATTTTCTAGTTTTTTGTCCTTGAGCATCACCAATGATCGGCAAATGCGCTTACGTGTCTCATGCGGCAATATCACGTCATCAATAAAACCCCGCGCCCCTGCGACGAAGGGGTTGGCGAAGCGGGCTTTGTATTCGGCTTCTTTAGCCGCAATTTTTGCCGGGTCGCCTTTGTCTTCGCGAAAGATGATTTCTACCGCACCCTTGGCACCCATCACCGCAATCTCTGCGTTGGGCCAAGCAAAGTTCACGTCGCCGCGCAGATGCTTGGACGACATCACGTCATACGCGCCACCGTAGGCTTTACGGGTGATGACGGTGATCTTAGGCACTGTGCATTCGGCATAGGCGTAGAGCAGCTTCGCTCCATGTTTGATAATGCCGCCGTATTCTTGCGACGTGCCGGGCATGAAGCCGGGGACATCGACGAAGGTGATAACGGGAATGTTGAACGCATCGCAAAAGCGCACGAAGCGTGCTGCTTTGATGGATGATTTGATGTCCAGGCAACCTGCCAATACCAGCGGCTGGTTAGCCACAATGCCTACCGTCTGCCCGTCCATGCGCGCAAAGCCGATGAGGATGTTTTTGGCGTATTCGGGTTGCAGCTCAAACCAGTCGCCATCGTCCACCGTCTTGACGATCAGCTCTTTCATGTCGTAGGGCTTGTTAGCGTTGTCGGGCACTAGCGTGTCCAGCGACATATCCAGGCGTGCTGCCGGGTCACCGCTGGGGCGCATGGGGGCTTTTTCGCGGTTATTAAGCGGCAGGTAGTTGTACAAGCGGCGCAGCATCAGCAGGGCTTCTACGTCGTTTTCAAACGCTAGGTCGGCCACGCCACTTTTGGTGGTGTGGGTGATGGCCCCGCCCAGCTCTTCAGCGGTCACTTCTTCGTGCGTCACGGTCTTTACCACCTCAGGGCCGGTGACGAACATGTAGGACGAATCTTTGACCATGAAGATAAAGTCGGTCATGGCGGGCGAGTACACCGCGCCGCCCGCGCTGGGCCCCATGATCATGCTGATCTGCGGCACCACGCCGCTGGCCATCACGTTACGCTGGAACACATCGGCATAGCCGCCAAGGGACGCCACGCCTTCTTGAATGCGCGCGCCTCCCGAGTCATTTAGGCCAATTACCGGTGCGCCCACCTTCATGGCCTGGTCCATGATTTTGCAAATTTTCTCGGCGTGTGCCTCACTTAGCGCGCCACCAAACACGGTGAAGTCTTGGCTGTACACAAACACCAAGCGCCCGTTGATCATGCCGTAGCCGGTGACCACGCCGTCGCCGGGAATCTTCTGGTCTTGCATGCCAAAGTCTACGCAGCGGTGCTCGACAAACATGTCCCATTCTTCAAAACTGCCTTCGTCCAGCAATATATCCAGCCGCTCGCGCGCAGTGAGTTTGCCTTTTTTGTGCTGTGCGTCGATGCGCTTTTGGCCACCGCCCATGCGGGCGAGTTGGCGCTTGGCTTCTAGTTGTTCTAGGATGTCTTGCATAACTATTCTCTTATCTCAATATGTCTAAATTACTATTTATTTCATAGCTGCTTGAGCAGTATTTACTTGGGTCTCAAGCAGATTTCTTGCTGCAGTAGAGGCTGCTAGCTCACCTTTTAGCACTTGCTGCGTTAATTGCGGCAACAACGCTTGCACTTGAGGGTTTTGCTTAAACGCTTGCTTAAGCCCAGACTCAATCCGCTCCCACATCCACGCCAGCGACTGCTGCTGCCTGCGCTGCGCCAACCTGCCATCTTTAGTTTGCAATTCTTTAAATTGCAATACGTTTCGCCAAAACTCTTGCACACCTGTGCCCAGCAAAGCGGACATCTGAATCACTTTCGGCGACCATACCAATTCCGTTCGGACTGAGCCAGTCGAAGTCTTCACGAACCCTTCGACAGGCTCAGGGTGAACGGGATCTAGATGTATGCGGGCAGTAGTTGGCGCTGGATTGCCCTGCTGGCCAAACAAGCGCATGGCCGAAGTGATCTGCGCCTGCGCGCGCGTGGCGGCATCTTTGTCAATATCGGCTTTGTTAATCACCACCAAATCCGCCAGCTCCATCACGCCCTTTTTGATCGCCTGCAAATCGTCCCCTGCATTAGGCAGCTGCATCAGCACAAACATATCCGTCATGCCGGCCACCGCCGTCTCGCTCTGGCCCACGCCTACGGTTTCAACAATCACAATGTCATACCCCGCTGCCTCGCACACTAGCATAGCCTCACGCGTCTTCTCGGCCACACCACCCAGCGTACCGCTGCTGGGGCTGGGGCGGATGTAGGCTCTATCGTGTACCGAGAGTTTTTCCATCCGCGTTTTGTCACCTAATATGGAGCCGCCGGAGATGGTAGAGGATGGGTCGATGGTGAGCACGGCGACGCGGTGGCCTTGGTCGATCAGGTACAGACCTAGCGTTTCGATGAAGGTGGATTTTCCTACGCCGGGTACGCCGCTGATGCCTAAACGAAAAGATTTGCCTGTATGCGGCAATAGCGCAGTTAGCAGTTCATCTGCCTGCGCGCGATGGTCTGCGCGGGTAGATTCAAGCAAAGTTATGGCTTTGGCAACTGCACGGCGTTGCGCGATGCCCTCTTCTTGGACTATAGATTGCACTACCGCCCGTTCGCCCTGAGCTTGTCGAAGAGTTCGTTGCTTTTCTCTCTCCGCTCTTCCTGAGCTTGTCGAAGGACTCGTGATGGCTTCGACATGCCCAGCCCGAACGGATGGTGGAGGCTTAGCTTGAATAGGGTTGGTAGATTTCGCTAAATTTTTTATCGCATCCCAATCACCTCGAATTAGGGCCTCTGTCTTAGCTCTAGACCAGCCTTTAACCTGTAGCTCAAAAGCCAATGCACCTTCTCGAGTTTCAAACTCTCCCTGCCAAACAATCTCTATTGGTTTACGGGTTGACGTGTAGCCAATATCGCCGTCTTCGTGCTGATGCACACGTAGAACAAGATCGTCTGTGTGGCCGCAATAGTACGAGCCATCACCACAACGCAACAGATAGACGAAGAAGGATTTCACTAATTAAGTAAGTATGAAGGCTTCGACAAGCTCAGCCCGAACGGGAGATATGTAACTCGGGCGGGAGAGGCAATCCAACTGGATAGGTAGCCCAAACGAAAGGGGGATGCTAAAACAGGAATGCAGCTCATACTAACGCCTTCTTAATCTGCTCCAGCACATCCTTAGCACTCACAGGTATCGGCGTCCCCGGCCCGTAGATGCCCTTCACGCCTGCTGAATACAAAAAGTCATAGTCCTGCCGGGGAATCACGCCGCCTACAAACACGATGATGTCGTCTGCGCCTTGCTTTTTTAGCTCGGCGATGATGGCGGGGACTAGGGTTTTGTGGCCTGCG
>JAYSWJ010000177.1:0-1528 GCA_043718065.1 Polaromonas sp. | reverse complement strand
CCCAGCTCCCAAGCGCGCTGGGTTCCGTCTAAAGATTTGGAAGATGATAAATCTAACTTGTTAAGCTTTTCGCTACGATACCCTGCTGATAGATCCGTTCCGGTCGACTTCACAGTCAGCTCGTCGCGCACATATAAAGCACGGCTAGTTTGTCTGGCCGCAGAGCTAGGCACACCCGGAGTTTCTCGCTCCCACTTGGCGCGGTCTAAGCCCGCAATAAAACGGTTGCTCAAACCTGTCCAGGTACTCGCGTTAGTGGCACGCAAGCCATAGTTTTTTGCACTAACATCATACTCATACGGAAAGCCAAACGTAAAACTGCGCAGCTCCTTGTCGCGCCAGCCCATCTCAGCTGTTAAGCGCCAGTCAGCCAAGTAAGCCTCGGCAAACACGCCGTGGCTGGCGTTGTCGATGGCCGATTTATCACCCGGGTTTTGGGTTTGCGCAGGATTGGCCGCGTATTGCGCAGCGCTGAGTGACCCAGGCAAACGGGTGTCCAGCGCGTCGCGCGCTGCCCTGGCACCCAAACGCAGCCAGTCATCGCTCCATTGGGCTGACATCGAGAACGCCTCGCTATCAGACGAAAAATTGTCACGGTGGTTGCCTGCCTTGCGTTTTTGCGCGCTGGCATCTAACGACAAACCGCCGTTGGCATAGGTTGCAGCGCCGCGCAGCTCGCGCAGCCCATAGCTGCCCGCTGCTGCGTAGACAGATCCACTGGTTTTACGTGCGCTGCCGTTGCCCGATTTGGTGGTGATGATGATGGCTCCACCGGTGGCGCCCTCGCCGTAGAGCACAGCGCCGCTGCCGCGCAACACCTCAATGCGCTCAACCGATTCAATCGGAATGCCTGCCAAACGCGCACCGCCCAAGTCGCCTTCGTTGATTTTGATGCCATCCACGATGATGGCTTGGTTACTGCCTGAGGTGCTACCAAAGCCACGCAGATCCAGCGCGTAGTCGCCGCCGCCATAAAAGTCCTGCCGCCCTTGCACACCCAATATGCGAATCAGCGCTTCGTTGACTGTTGCAGCACCCACGCGCTGAATATCGCTTTGGGTAATGACACTTAAGCCCAGCGGCTGGGACTCTTGGTCGCCTAGCAGGCGGTTGGTTATCACCACCTCTTTAAGTTGAGGAACAGCTTGAGATTGCGCAAGCGCTGTATTTGCAAGCAAGCACGCAGCTACACACGCGCAGGCCAGCGCAGACAGACGCAAGGTCTTTGGGAGATTTTTCATGAAATTAACTTACACACATCAAATGCCCGGTACCAGCTTCCCCGCTGGTGTGGGCGAATTTGGCATGGCCTTTAAAAGGCTATGCCGCCGTGTTGGCCGGTATCCGGGCTGATGGAACAACTCATAATCACCTTCCCAAGGGCTTTCGACCTCAGTGGCTTGCGATACGAGCGGGTGCTGTCCAAGCATTGCACTTGCACAAAACCGTCCACTTACCGTTGCGGGGGCAGCGCTGGTTAGGTTGGCTCTTGCAGACACCACCCCCCAGCTTCCCGTTGAACTGCGGC
>JAYSWJ010000176.1:0-3920 GCA_043718065.1 Polaromonas sp. | reverse complement strand
CGGAGCCCTATGTTTAACCTTGGAGTAATTTACATGAAAAAATCCCTAGTTGCATTGGCCGCTCTGGCCGCAACCGGTGCATTTGCACAATCTTCCGTCACTCTGTACGGCCGTATCGACGCTGGTTTGATCAATCAAACTACAGAAAACCAAGCTGCTGGTAGCAAAGTCACAGTGTTTGACTTGGCTGGCGCACAAAACACCAAGACTGGTGCACGTTTAGGCGTAACTGGCGTGGAAGACTTGGGCGGTGGTTTGAAGGCTGGTTTCGTGATCGAAACCCGCGTTAACATCGACAAGAGCACCAACATTGCCGGCGGCGCCGCACAAGGCACCTTTGGCGCTACTCGTCAAGCTAACATCAATTTGAACGGTGGCTTCGGTACTGTTGTACTCGGCACCTACTACAACGCATTTGATGACCTGCGTTACGCACACAGCCCTAACATCGGTGGTCTAGCTGGTGGTGACACGTGGTCTGCTTTTGGCGGCCGTCTAAGTGAGCGTTCAGAGAACGCTCTAGGCTACAGCACCCCATCTTTTGGCGGTTTCAAAATTCGCGCATCTGTTTTGTCACGTAAAAACAATGGCGACTTGATGACTCCAGGCACAAAAGCCCTTGGTTTGACTAGCAACGCAGGCTCAGGTGGCATCGCTACTTTGGCTCCAACAGTTGGCCAAAAAACACAAGGTTTTGGTGTAGCTGCTGGCTACGACAATGGACCACTGTCAGTATTGGGTGTGTTCGGTACGGCTAAGCAAAACCTGACCGCACCTGGCACAGCTCTGTTGCAGAAAGTTAACGATTTTGGTTTCAATGTAAAGTACGATTTCGGTGTAGCAGTTCCTTACTTCATCTTTGAAGATACTAAAACCACAACCGCTGTCGCAGGTGCATTTGCTAAGAGTCGTGGTTTCGAAGTTGGTGCCAAGTTCCCGTTGGGCGCTTTCACACCATATGTTACCTTCAACTCGATGAAGAACACTACGCAAGCGGCTAACACTACTGACAAAATCACCGCGTTGCAAATCGGTACCAACTACGACATAAGCAAGCGTACTTCGGCTTACGTTGCACTGGGTACAGACAAAACCAAGAACGACGCTGCTGCTACCTTCACAAAGCGTAACGGCGTGGCTCTGGGCCTAGTCCACAAGTTCTAATCCACTGGCAGCGCAAACTGCTTGTCAATTAGCTCCAAAAAAGCCACCTTCGGGTGGCTTTTTTCATGGGCCATCGCACAGCTCAATTTCACCGCCAGCGTAATCTCAGTGTCTAAATGCTGCGGCAGTGACAAAATCAAGGAAACCCCGCTGTTGGCAAGCGTCTTGCTCTGCTAGCATATAAAGATTACCATTTGATTTCATGCTTTCTTTTATTGTTCAGCGCTTGCTACAGGCTGTGGTCGTCATGGTCGCGGTGGCTTTGATTGCGTTTATGCTGTTTCAGTATGTGGGCGACCCTGTAGTCTTCTTGCTGGGGCAAGACGCCACGCCGCAGCAGATACGTGATTTGCGCGCAGACTTGGGGCTGGACAGGTCGTTTGTGGTGCAGTTTTGGAATTTTTTGGCCAACGCCGTGCAGGGCGAGTTTGGCCTTAGCCTGCGGCAAGGCGCTAAAGTCTCGCGCCTGATAGCGGAGCGTTTGCCCGCTACGTTAGAGCTGGCTTTGGTGGCCGGTGTGTTGTCGCTAGCGCTAGGCATCCCCATGGGCGTATTTGCGGCGTTGCGGCGGGGCACGGTGCTTAGCCAAGTGTTTATGGCCATTTCTTTGCTGGGCGTGGCGCTGCCTACTTTTTTAATTGGTATTTTGTTGATTCTTGTTTTTGCCGTGGGGCTGGGTTGGTTTCCTAGTTTTGGCCGGGGCGATGTGGTGCAGTTTGGTTGGTGGTCCTCAGGACTGGCTACGGCACAGGGCTGGCACCATATTGTGCTGCCAGCCGTCACGCTGGCGGTATTTCAGCTGACGCTTATCATGCGTTTGGTGCGGGCCGAGATGCTGGAGGTGCTGCGTACTGACTACATCAAGTTTGCCCGCGCCCGGGGCCTCACCAACCGCGCCATTCACTTTGGCCACGCGCTGCGCAACACGCTCATCCCGGTCATCACCATCATTGGCTTGCAGCTGGGCGCGTTGATTGCGTTTGCCATCATTACCGAGACTGTGTTCCAGTGGCCCGGCATGGGGCTGCTGTTTATCCAGGCGGTCACGTTTGCCGACATTCCCGTCATGGCAGCCTACCTGTGTTTGATTGCCTTGATTTTTGTCGTGATCAACCTAGTGGTTGATCTGCTGTATTTTGCCGTTGACCCACGCCTGCGCATAGGCCTAGCCGGAGGACACTGATGCTAGGACCCCTTAAAAAAACAGGCCTGCACGCCGGTGGCCGCGCGTTTGCGCAAATCAGCACGTTCCACCCCGAGCTCACCGCCTTTCGCCGCGACCTGCACGCCCACCCCGAGCTGGGCTTTGAAGAGGTATACACCTCGGGCCGCGTGAAGCAGGCGCTAGAGCTGTGCGGTGTAGACGAGGTGCACACCGGCATTGGTAAAACGGGCGTGGTGGGGGTGATTCGCGGTAGAACCAGCAGCAACACGCCAAGCTACTATAGTGCAACCGGCTCAAAAATAATCGGCTGTCCCATGATAGGCCTGCGCGCCGACATGGACGCCCTGCCCATGGCTGAGGACAACGCTTTTGGCTGGAAGTCGGCCACGCCGGGCCGCATGCACGGCTGCGGGCACGACGGCCACACCACCATGCTGGTAGGCGCTGCGCGGTATCTCGCAGAAACACGCAATTTTGACGGCACAGCCGTGCTGATTTTTCAGCCCGCAGAAGAGGGGCGCGGCGGTGCCGAGGCCATGCTAGCCGACGGTTTGTTTGACCGCTTTCCGGTGGCCGCAGCCTACGCCATGCACAACTGGCCCGCGATGCCGCCCGGCATGGTGGGCATCAACCCCGGCCCCATGATGGCCGCTGCCGACCGCATCGCCATCACCGTCACCGGCAAGGGCGGCCACGGCGCGCATGCCTATATGACAGTAGACCCCGTACTGGTAGCGGGCCACCTGATTACCGCCGTGCAAAGCATCGTCTCGCGCAATGTGAAGGCGGTAGACTCAGCGGTAATCAGCTTGTGCGCCATGCATGCGGGCGACTTGGGTGCCATGAGCGTGATACCCAGCCAAGCCGTGCTGGTAGGCACGGTGCGCAGCTTTAACCCTGCTGTGCAAACTCTGGTCGAGCGCCGCCTTCACGAGTTGTGTGCCAGCATTGCCCAGGCGTTTGGTGCTACAGCGGTGGTGCAGTACGAGCGCATGTACCCTGCCACTATCAACACCGCCAAAGAAGCCATGTTTGCCGCCGATGTAGCCGCCAGCATCGTAGGCGAGAGCCAGGTAAAGCGCGACATGGAGCCCAGCATGGGCGCAGAAGATTTTTCGTTCATGCTGCAGGCCAAGCCCGGTGCTTACCTGCGCCTGGGCCAAGGTGACGGCACGCAACTGGACGGCACGGGCAGTGGCACTGGCCAGCCCGGCTGCTTTTTGCACAATAGCCGCTACGACTTTAACGACGAGGTGCTGCCGCTGGGTGCGGCGCTGTTTGCAGGGTTGATCGAGCAGTCCATGCCCTTGGCCGCTGCGTCCTTGGCAACTGCGTAATGGGATTGTCTTAACAGGATTTGATTTTAATTAACTTAGGAGATGACGATGACTGTGAAATTTATGAAAAAAATGGTGCTGACTCAGGCAATTATTGCTGGAGCAGCTATGCTATTGGTAGCGGGCATGGCATCAGCCAAGACCATTCGCATAGGCAACCAAGGCGATGCGCTGTCGATGGACCCGCATTCGCTGAACGAGTCGCTGCAGCTGAGCGTGACAGGCAATGTGTACGAGCCCTTGGTGGGGCGTAA
>JAYSWJ010000175.1:0-3928 GCA_043718065.1 Polaromonas sp. | reverse complement strand
GGGGTCTTGCTCTTGGGCGACGGTGGGTAGCACTTGGGCGTGGCTAACGGCGTCTAGCGCAAAGTTGCGCAGCCCAGCGCGCAGGTGACACCAAGCGTCTAGGTACCAGTTTTCGCGGTAGTGCACTAGGCGCTGGGGCGACACTTCGCGCTGGGTGCTTTGGCCATTGTGGCGGGCGGTGTAGGTGATAGCTATGCGCTTGCGTTGCAGAAGGGCGTTGCCCACTGTTTGAAAATGGTCGGGCTTTACGTGCCTGCGGGCCAGGGTGATGATGTGTACGCGGCGGCGCAGCTCCTCTGCGTCGTTGTGGGCGCTGCCTAGCAAAGCGTTCAGGCGCTGCATCAGCGGCTCGATATGCGGGGCCAGCACGCCGCCTGCGTCTAAGCTAGTTAGCAGGTGCTGCATTGTCAGCAGGGCGTGGATTTCGCTGGGTGAGAACCAAAGGCCGGGCAGTTCGTGCGTCAGGCCCGGCTGGGTGCTGGATACGTTAAGGCAATATCCGCCTGCTTCGCGGTCATATTTAATGGGTGCATGCATGCCCTTGCGCAGGGCATCGAGGTCGCGCTTGAGAGTGGAGCGGGAGACGTTGAGCGTGCTTAGCAGTGTCTCAAAGCTGGCCACCCGGCCTTGGCGCAGCATATTTTTAATTTTGTAAATGCGCTCGGTTTGAGTCATTACTGATTTTTTGCCTCTTGCCTCTTATTAGCTAAGAGTCTAAATCAGTTTTGTACCAAACAAAACAAGTACTACTATAAAAGTAGAGTTTTATAGAGCCCAGCGAGATTACTTAACTATCTGCCAGCTTAAACAGCCAAGTCAAACACCGCCATGCTCTCCACATGCGCAGTGTGCGGAAACATATTGACCATACCCGCTGCCGTGCAGCGGTAGCCCGCCTTGTGCACCAGCAGCGCTGCGTCGCGGGCTAGCGTGGCGGGGTTGCAGCTAACGTAGACGATGCGTTGCGGGGGCGTCCAGGTGGACAAATCTGCGGGCACAGGGGCGGTTTTGCCTTCTTCAAGTTCTGGTGTCTGTGGCGTGTTACCCAAGCGTTGTTGGTGCAAATCAGCCAACGCGGTTACCAGTGCAAACGCGCCTTCGCGCGGTGGATCGACCAACCATTTGTCGGCTGCACCGTCGGCTACCAGCATGGGGCCGGTCATGTCAAACAAGTTTCTTGCTACAAAAGTAGTAGCTGCTTGAGCAGGATTTACTTGGGTTAGTGGCGTATTTAGCTTATATTTTTGGTCTAAATGGGCCTGCAAGTTGTCGTTGGCTCGTTGCACCAGTGCGTCGCTGCCTTCAATGCCCAGCACCTCGCGGGCCTGCGTGGCCAGGGGCAGCGTGAAGTTGCCCAGGCCACAAAACCAGTCAATCACACGTTCATGCTTTTGCACGTCTAGCAGGCGTAGCGCGCGGGTTACCAGCACGCGGTTGATCTGCGGGTTGACCTGCGTAAAGTCGGTGGGTTTAAACGGCATGGTGATGCCGAAGTCGGGCAGCGCATAAAACAGGACTTGCTGGTACGAAGGTAGTGCGCGCCCATCGACAAGCTCAGGGTGAACGGGGGTGGAGTTTGGGTTAGCGGGTGTAGGTTCGTCCAGCAGCTTCACGGTCTCTGGACCTTTAGACTGCAGCCACCACTGCACGATGTGTGCTGCAGCAAAATCGCGCAGCTTGGCCATGTCGCCGTCAGATAAAGGCTCTAAGTGGCGCAGCACCATGGCGGTGACGGTGTCGCCGCAGGCCAGCTCTATTTGCGGCAGCGTCTCGCGTGCGTCCATGCTGGCTACTAGCGCGCGCAGCGGCAGCAGCATGGCGCTGACGTGCGGCACCAAGATGGCACAGCTTTTAATGTCGGCCACGTAGCGGCTTTTGCGCTCGTGAAAGCCAATCAGCACTTCGCTTTTTTTAATTACGTAGCGCACCGACAAACGCGCCCGGTAGCGGTAGCCCCAGGTGGGGCCAGAGATGGGGCGTAGCACCATGTCAGGCTTGACCTTGCCTAGGTGCCACAGCTGGTCTTCTAGCGCGCGGGCCTTGACCGCTACTTGCGCCGCTGCGTCTAGGTGCTGCATTTTGCAGCCGCCACAGGCACCTTGGTGCAGGCCAAAGTGTGGGCAGCCGGGCGTGACGCGCTGGGAAGATTCTTTGTGAATCTGCGTTAGCGTGCCCATTTCCCAGTTGTTCTTTTTGCGGTGAATTTGCGCGCTGACTATTTCATACGGCAACGCACCTTCGATAAACACCACTTTGCCGTTGTCTGCCCCGTCCGCATCGTCACTGCTAATGCGTGCGATACCTTGGGCTTCTAGGTCTAGCGATTCGACATACAGCTTGGGCGGCGGCGGGTATGCCTTGACGGTGCCGTCTTCGTTAAGTACCGGCGGCTTTGGCAAGCCTGCGTTTTTTTTGCGTGAGCGGCCCATAGTGCTAAGCCTTGCCGGTAGAGCCGTAACCGCCCTCGCCGCGCTGCGTGGCCACAAAGTCGTTCACTATGTTGAACTGCGCCTGTACTACGGGCACGATGACCAGCTGGGCTATACGCTCCATCGGCTCGATGGTAAACGCTACTGGCGAGCGGTTCCACGCGCTCACCATCAGCTGGCCTTGGTAGTCGCTGTCGATCAAACCTACCAAGTTACCCAGGACGATGCCATGCTTGTGCCCCATACCCGAGCGCGGCAGTATCAAAGCGGCAAAATTCGGGTCGTTTAAGAATATCGCCATGCCCGTGGGCACCAGCTGCCATGCATTGGGCTGCAAGGTCAGCGGCTCGGTTAGGCAGGCACGCAGGTCTAGCCCCGCGCTGCCGGGCGTGGCGTAGGCGGGCAGGTTGTCAGTCAGGCGAGGGTCGAGAACTTTAACGTCGATTTTCATGGCGGGGTTTTGAAGGATGGTGGCGTGTGACAGTATGAATTGCCTGCGCAGGCTACGGTTGCATTACACTAATTACTATAAATTTAATAGCTGCCTGAGCAGGAACTACGGTCCCAAAGCACTATTTACCTGCTAATTTTACCAGTTCAGCAACAGGCTTTTGCGCAAATACATGTAGCAGAAAACTACCTCGCTACTACAGCGTTAGGGTGGTTTGCGAAAGGTAAAAAACTAACTAGCGCGGCAGCCGCTGCGCAATCTCACGCACCAGTTGCCTAGCCAATTGCAGCTTGGGCGCACGCGCCATTTCTTGGCTGCCCTGCGCATCTACCAGCAGTAGCGCGTTGTCGTCTTGGCCAAAGGTAGTGTGGCCAATGTTGCCTACCAGCAGCGGCACACCTTTGCGTGCACGCTTGGCCGTAGCGTGGGCGAGTAAATTTTCACTCTCGGCGGCAAAGCCTACGCAGAATAATTTGCCGCTGGTGGCGCGGTCACTTAGGGCGATGGTGGCCAGTATGTCGGGGTTCTCGATAAACTCCATCACCGGTGTTTTACCTGATCCATCTTTTTTAATTTTCTGGTCTGCAGCCGTGGCAGGCCGCCAGTCGGCCACCGCTGCACACGCTATAAATATACTAGCTGCTTTAGCAGTATCTACCGACGATTCCAGCATATTGACTGCAGATTTTACGTTTACACGCGCCACACCACGCGGCGTGGGCAAGCTAACGGGGCCAGCCACCAGCGTCACCTGTGCCCCGGCCTCGTGTGCGGCCCGCGCAATGGCAAACCCCATCTTGCCGCTGCTTAAATTGGTAATACCGCGCACTGGGTCAATCGCCTCAAATGTGGGCCCAGCGGTAATCAGCACATGGTGCCCGGCCAACACCTTGGGTTGAAAAAACGCAATGATGTCTTCTAGCAGCTCTGCAGGTTCTAGCATGCGCCCATCGCCCGTCTCGCCGCACGCCTGAAAGCCACTGCCCACGCCTAGCATGTGCGCACCATCGGCAGCCAGCTGCGCCATGTTGCGCTGCGTGGCGGGGTG
>JAYSWJ010000174.1:0-3961 GCA_043718065.1 Polaromonas sp. | reverse complement strand
GTGGCGGCTTAGTTTTTGAATTTGCGTGCATTGCGGCTTTGTGGGTCACTGCACTAAGTTCAGGCGCTGGTCGTTAGCCTCGCGCTCACGCAGCACTGCGCAGCGCAATAGGCCTTTTAATGTCCTAGTACCTCGCGGTCACAGCACCGCACGGTATGCCCATGCCAAACGGACCTACGGCCCTTTACTGTTTGTCATAGGCACACCGAACGTTGCTGCGCTCTACTGGCGTGGTGACTGGCGAGTGGGTAGCGGTATTAATTGCCGATCTCAAGTACTGATCTAAATTTACCGCGACCATCGCAGAGCGAAACCCCAGCCTAACTACAAGCGACTGGCTGTGGCTTAGGCCTATTGCTACCCGTTGAGCCACGGGCTCGAAGCACGGAAAAATGGGGATCAGAAATTTAGCTGTCTGAGCGCAGCGAGTTTCTAAATTTTCCCCATTTTGAGTACTGGAGATGCTTGCCGAAGGCCCGTGGTGTCGGGTGGCAATAGGCCTAGGCCACAACCGGGCGCGTCCTAGAACAACGACCTAATCAACGCGAAACAAACAACGCAAAAAAACACCCTAAAAAACAGCCAAAAACACACTTCAAACGGCATTTTCAACAGCGAAATAGTCCACTAACCCAAGTAAAACCTGCTCAACCAGCTATGCGATCAATAGCGTACAGCTCTACTGAATCCACAACCGCATAGCATCCCAAGACCGGCCAAACCAGCCGGCTTGGTCTACCGCTTCCAGCGCTACCAGTGGCAAGTCGGCAAATGGCTGGCCTGCTACGCTGACCTTCAGGGTGCCTACGCGCTGGCCTAGCTTGATGGGGGCTACCAAGGGCTCGGGCCGCTCGATTTGGGTGGTGATTTTGCCAGCGCTGCCTGCGGGTACCGCCACGATCAGCGGCGTGGTGCTGCCCAGCTTGGCCAGCGATACCTGGCCCTTCCACACCTTGGGCGTGGCAGCGGCCTGGCCTGCGTCAAACAGCTTGACCGCATCGAACGCGGTGTAGCCCCAGTTGAGCAATTTTTGGCTTTCATTGGCGCGCGCGTTCTCGCTGGCGGTGCCCAGCACAATGCTGAGCAGGCGGCGTGGGCCTACGTTGGGCACGTCGCGCTTGGCCGTGGCGATCAGGCAATAGCCTGCGGCTTCGGTGTGGCCAGTTTTTAAACCATCTACCGTCGGATCGCGGAACAATAGCAAGTTGCGGTTAGTATCGTTGGCCACGGGCGTGCCTTCCAAGCGGTACTTTTTAATCGCATAAAACGGCGTGTACTCAGGAAATTCATTCATGATGCGCGTGGCCAATGTGGCCAGGTCGCGGGCGGTGGTCGTGTGGCCCGGTTCGGTCAAACCCTCGGGGTTTTTAAAGCTGGTTTTGGTCAGGCCCATCGCCTTGGCTTGCTCGTTCATCAGCTGCACAAACCGCTCTGCACTACCGCCCACGCCTTCGGCCAGTGCCATGGTGGCGTCGTTGCCTGATTGCACGATCATGCCTTTGATCAGGTCTTCTACAGGCACCTTCATTTTGGGGTCGATAAACATGCGCGAGCCGGGCATCTTCCAAGCGCGTTCGCTGACTGCCATGGTTTGTTTCAGGTCAATTTTTTTGGCGCGTAGCGCATCAAACACCAGATACGCGGTCATCAGCTTGGTCAGCGAGGCGGGCTCTACCGGGCTGTCTGCGTCTTTGGCAGCCAAGGTTTGGCCTGACGATAAATCGACCAGCAAATAAGCGCGTGCGGCTATCTCGGGCGGTTGGGGTAGCGTGGTGATGGTGGGTGCGATTAGACTGCCAGCGCTGGCAGCACTGGCGGTAGCGGCGGGTTTAGCGGCAGTAGGCGCTGCGGGGGCTGTGGCTTTTTGTGCGGTGGCCGTCAGGGCAGTCAATGCCAGTGCCAAGCCCACAGTGTATAGACGCGACTGACAGGCGGAAGATAAAAATTGCATATTGATCGATTTATAAATTAGAAAAACTGGTTTGGCGTTACGGTTTGGATGCTGCAGTAACCTGCACAACGCATAACGCATAACGCGCGGCACATTGCACACTGCGCACAAAGCGCCACACAAAACTCACATCGCGACATGCCATTAAAGCGGCGACGCTGACTTACCCGCCCTTAAACATCTGCCACCGGCTGCGCCATTAAATGCCGCAACGCTAGAGACTTCAGAAGCGGCAATTGTCCATGAAAAAAATGCCCACCCCCGGGCACGACAGTAACAGGCAGTTGCTGGGGCCGCGCCCAGTCCATCACGCTGGCCAGCGGCACGGTGTCGTCTTGCTCGCCATGCACCACCAAAGTACGCCCGTGCAGCGCGGGCGCGATAGCCGCCACGCTAAAGCGCGACGCGGCAGTGCCGACAAAAATGATTTTCTCCAGTGCATTGCGCTGCGCGGCAATCGCAATAACTTGCGACGCGACAAACGTACCAAACGAAAACCCGGCCAAGCACAGCGGCGTGCCTTCGGTGCTGGTTTGCTCTATCACTTGGCGCAAGTCGTCTGCCTCAGCACGGCCCTCGTCGTACACGCCACTGCTGCTGCCCACACCGCGAAAATTAAACCGCACCGCGGTCCAGCCCGCCTGCACGCAAGCGCGCGCCAAAGTTTGCACCACCTTGTTGTCCATCGTGCCGCCAAACAGCGGATGCGGATGCGTAATGATGGCCACGCCGCGCGGGCCAGTGCTGTGGCTGGAGGCATCAGGCTGGTCGCGCAAGGCCTCAACGGCACCCGCGCCGCCTGCCAGTTGCAGCTTTTCAGTGTGTGCGTTCATGGGCGGGCCTCCTGCAAAAAATCGTTCAACCGCTAAGACCCCAAATGTGCTGGCGTAAGCAGGCGCTCAACGATGACGCCGTCTTTCAGGTGTGACTGCACGATCTCGTCAATATCATCATTGTCCACATAGGTGTACCACACGGCGTCGGGGTACACCACGCACACGGGGCCGGCGTCGCAGCGGTCTAGGCAGCCAGCTTGGTTAACGCGCACTTTGCCGGGGCCGCTGATACCTGCGGCTTTGACGGCGTTTTTGCAATGCTTGGCGGCTTTGTCAGCGTGGTGGTCGCCGCACGACGCGCGGCCGTCGTCTCTTTTGTTGGTACAAAAAAAGATGTGGCGTTGAAAGTAGCTGTCAGTCGGGGGGGCTGCACTGGCAGCAGCGGGGGTGCGTGGGGTAGATGGCATAAGTTTTATTTTATCGCCCTGGGGCTTTCGACCAACGCAGTGCAGGGATTGTCAAGATGTAGGCCATAGTCTTTCAATGCAGCTGGACCGATGGCCGAGCGATGGCGGCTAAATGCAACGTATCCATACATTACAGCGCGTCTTCGTCGCGCTGCGACAGCCGCCCAACAGCCACCCACAGCGCCGCATACGGCCAAGCCCAGCCCAGCCACTGCGCGACACCATGAAAGCGGATGAACCGGCCTTGCTCCCAGTCTTGCAGGGTTTGCGCAAAATATGGCGTGCTGGGTATTGTGTTGACCAAACTTAGCTGCCACACCAGCGCCAGCAGCAGCAGCGCTAATGCGGCACGCGGGCGCAGCAGCACGCCGGCAGCTGCCATCACGCCGCCTAGCACTAAACCCCACCCCACCGGGGGCGACAGCCATTCCCACGCGTTGTCGGGCCCGTAGCTTAGCGCGGCTGACAAGCTGCTGGCCAGCACGGCCATGGCGCACACCAGCAGCCACAGCACGGCACGCTTGCCGGTGCCTTTGACGGCCGCATAGCCCAGCAGGCAAGGGATTACTAGGCCCAGCGCCACGCACAGCACTTCGCCCAGCGCGGTAATCGGCTGCAGCTCGACAGTGCGCAGCGGCAGCCATTCTAAAAACGGCGTGCCTGCCAGGGCCAGCGCCAGCGCGGCCTCAACCCGCTCAAACAGCTGGCCCAACGACAGCGCCACGGCAGGTGGAAACAGCAAGGCCACCGGCCAAATAGCCAACAGC
>JAYSWJ010000173.1:0-1549 GCA_043718065.1 Polaromonas sp. | reverse complement strand
CGCAGCGTTTGGCCATCCAGTCGCAAAAGTCGATCACATTGGTCCATTTATTGGCGGCAATTTTTTCGTTCTCTTCGCTTTCGTACAAATGTTTTTCGTAGCCAATGTCTTTCAGCCAATCGTTTAAAAATACGCCTGCAGCCTCTGCCCCTTGGGTGTGGCGCGCGCGGTATTCCAGGTCGTTCACATAGCGGCCAAACTCGTGCAGGCCGCCAATACTGCGCGCGTTGATCGACGTAGCCAGCGAATTAGAAAATAATGCTTCAAACAAGCTTAGCTTGTACTGCGTGGCAAAGCTGCCCAGCTGCGCCAGCGTGGTGTGGCCAATGCCGCGCTTTGGCGACGTGACCGCGCGCAAGAAGGCTGGGTCGTCGTCGTTGTTGGTAATCAAGCGCAGCCAGCTGCACAGGTCTTTAATCTCCGCACGGTCAAAAAAGCTTTGGCCACCCGACACTTTGTACGGAATATTGGCTTTGCGCAGCGCCTGCTCCAGCATGCGGGCTTGGTGGTTGGCGCGGTACAAAATAGCAAAATCTTTATACTCTTTGTACTGCGCTGCACCCGCTGTGGTGGCACTGGCCAGGTCGCCTGCGCGCAAGCTTTGTATGCGGGCTACGGCGCGTTCAGCCTCGTGTTCTTCGTTGTCGGCGTCCACCACGCGCACGGGTTCGCCTTCGCCCAAATCGCTCCACAGTTTTTTAGGAAACAGCTTGGGGTTAGGGCCAATCACGTTGTTGGCAGCGCGCAGTATGGCGCTGGTGCTGCGGTAGTTTTGCTCTAGCTTGATGAGCTTGAGGTTAGGGTAGTCAATCGGCAGTTTTTTCAGGTTGTCCAGCGTTGCGCCGCGCCAGCCGTAGATCGACTGGTCATCGTCACCCACTGCAGTAAATTGGCCTTTACCGCCCACCAACAGTTTGAGCAGCTCGTACTGCGTGGCATTGGTGTCTTGGTATTCGTCTACCAAAATATGCTGAAACTTATCTTGCCAGTGCTGGGTAATCTCGGGCGATTTTTGTAGCAGCTTCAGAGGCAGGCCAATCAGGTCGTCAAAGTCCACCGCTTGGTAGGCTGTCAATCGTTCTTCATAGCGGCCCATGATGGTAGCGGTCACGCGTTCGTTGTCGTCTTTGGCCTGCGCCAAGGCATCGGCAGAATTAAGCCCCGCGTTTTTCCAAGCGCTGATGGCCCATTGGTGCTGCCGTGCTGATGCGTTGTCGGTGCTGCCACCGGCGTCTTTGATCATAGACAGCACATCGTCGCTGTCCAAAATGCTGAACTGTGGTTTTAAGCCCAGCGCCTGTCCGCTCTCGCGCAACATTCGCACCCCCAGCGCGTGAAAGGTGCAAATCACCACCTCTTTGGCCGCGCGGCCCACCAGCGTTTTAGCCCGCTCACGCATTTCGGCAGCAGCTTTATTGGTAAAGGTGATAGCCGCAATCTTGCTGGGTGTGGCGCCGGCTTGGATCAAACGGCCAATCTTGTGCGTAATGACCCGCGTTTTGCCCGACCCCGCACCCGCCAGCACCAAGCACGGCCCTTGCAGATAGTT
>JAYSWJ010000172.1:0-3969 GCA_043718065.1 Polaromonas sp. | reverse complement strand
TGTCCACCTTCGATGCTGACCGCCGCGTGCTAGCCCGCGCTGTCACATCAGCGCTGAACGTGCCCGGTTTTGACAACAGCGCCATGGACGGCTATGCCATGCGTGCTGATGATTTACAGCCAGCCGGTCCCCAACAAACCGGTGCGGTATTACGTATTACCCAGCGCATACCCGCAGGCCACTTTGGCCAAGCCCTGCACGCTGGCGAGGCCGCCCGTATTTTTACCGGCGCGCCCATGCCACCCGGGGCCGACACCGTGGTAATGCAAGAAGACTGCACCGATCTTGGCAATGGCACGGTACGCGTTAACGCCGCTGCACAACCCGGCCAATCGGTGCGCCGCGCAGGGGATGACATTGCGCAAGGCATGGTGGTATTGCCCCAAGGCACGCTGCTTGGCCCGGCCCAGCTAGGGCTGGCCGCCAGCATTGGCCTGCACCAGTTGCATGTGACGCGCCGGGCAAGGGTGGCGTTATTTTCAACAGGCGATGAGCTGGTGATGCCCGGCGACGTAGCCCCGCAAGATTTAAAACCCGGCACCATCTACAACAGCAACCGCTTTTTTCTGCGCACGCTACTGCAGCGCGCCGGGTGTGATGTGACTGACCTAGGCATCGTGCCCGATAACCGCGACGCTACGATCGCCGCACTGCAAACCGCCGCGCAAAACCACGACCTGATCGTCACCAGCGGCGGTGTCAGCGTGGGGGAAGAAGACCATGTCAAACCTGCTGTGCAGCAGCTAGGAAGCCTAGACCTGTGGAGCATCAGCATGAAGCCCGGCAAACCTTTTGCCTACGGCACAGTAGGTGCGGCGCATTTTGTGGGGCTGCCGGGCAACCCGGTGTCCAGTTTTGTCACGTTTTTATTGCTGGTGCGGCCCATGCTGGCGGCACTGCATGGGCAGCGGGGTGATTTGAAAGCTATTAAATCCATAGCTTCTCGAGCAGACTTTGCTTGGGTTAAAGCCGATAAACGCCGTGAATTTTTACGTGCGCGGCGCAATGACCATGGCGGCTTGGACGTGTACCCCAACCAAAGCTCGGGCGTGCTGACATCGGCTGTGTGGGCCAATGGGCTGGTAGACAACCCCGCAGGCGGCACCATCGCCCTGGGCGACATGGTGCAATTTATACCGTTTGACCAACTGCTGGCGTAATTGTCGTTATCCTTAGCCCACGCCGCCATCATCGTGTAACCTGCCCATGAAAAATATCACTGTCAAATATTTCGCCTCGATCCGCGAAGCTGTCGGGCAGGGCAGCGAGCCGCTGGCCACTGCTGCCGCTACGCTGGGTGCTTTGCGTGCCGAGCTGGTAGCACGCGGCGGCACATATGCAGAGGTTTTGGCGACAGGCAAAGCGGTGCGTTTGGCACTGAACCAAACCATGGCCGATGACACGGCTGCGCTGCCCGATGGTGCGGAAGTAGCCTTTTTCCCACCAGTGACTGGCGGTTGATATGCAGACATCAACGACTATGCAGACATCAACACACACACCACGCGTCATCCCGCGTGCAGTCATTCAAACGCTTGATTTTGATGTGGCCGCCGAGATTGCGGCACTGCGCGAGGCAGACAAACGTGTGGGCGCTGTGTGCAGTTTTATTGGCACGGTGCGCGACCGCAATGAAGGGCTGTCTGTCAGCACGTTGGAACTTGAACACTACCCCGGCATGACCGAAAGCGCGATTGAAGCGATGATCGACGACGCCATGCAACGCTTTGACATTTTGGCTGCGCGCGTGGTGCACCGCGTTGGCCTGCTGCAGCCACTAGACCAAATTGTGATGGTCGCTGTGACGTCAAAGCACCGTGGCGAGAGCTTTAAAGCCTGCGAATTTTTGATGGATTATCTTAAAACCCAAGCCCCGTTTTGGAAAAAAGAAGTCACTCACGAAGGTGCACGCTGGGTCGACGCGCGCGTTAGCGACGACGCTGCACTGGCGCGCTGGGGCATTGTGGCGCGCAACACGGTTGCCTAAAAAAGCTAAAAAAACGGTCTGTTACATAGATTGATGTTACAAAGTTCGCTCCAATTTTCTGAGCGCGAAATTACAACGATTTCAATAAGTTAGCGCGCAAAGTCAAAGTAGTTTGCAACTTGACTAAAGTTAGAGTAAATTTCGAAGTATTGCTTGTAGAACGTTGATTTCAATGGAGAAATCTCTCCCGCCCATTCCTGTTAAGCGCTACTTCACCATCGGTGAGGTAAGCGAGCTGTGCGACGTAAAGCCGCACGTGCTGCGCTATTGGGAGCAAGAATTTACCCAGCTTAAACCCATGAAGCGGCGCGGCAACCGCCGCTACTACCAGCACCATGAGGTGCTGATGATTCGCCGCATCCGCGACCTGCTGTATGACCAAGGCTTTACCATCAGCGGCGCGCGCAACAAGCTGCATGATTTGGTGCAAACCGAGCGCGACCGCCGCAAGGCAGGCGAGGTGATGCTAGACGGCGTGGACGTGCTGGACGGCGCTGATTCTGAGCTGCCCGCCGATTTTGGCGACACCGAATTTGACGACGGCAACTTAGACAACTACAGCGATCACGTTCACGTACCCATTATGCAACTGCGCCGCGAGTTGTTCGAAATTCGCGACTTGCTGGCTGTGCCTGCTTAGCAGTGATTGGCGGGTAGCATCCCTTTCGGTTTGCATTGAGTCGCTGCCAATAGCAGGGTAGCTTCACGCTATAATCTGAGGCTTCGGTGTGTGGCGCAGCCTGGTAGCGCACTTGCATGGGGTGCAAGGGGTCGAAGGTTCGAATCCTTTCACACCGACCAATGTTTACAACGCAACGGGTCTAGAGAAATCTAGACCCGTTTTGCATTTTTGAGTCATGATTTGCACAAGTTATCCCAAGTTATTAGCCATTTATTCACACAATTTGCACACCTTTTTCCCTTGCCCGCACAAGCTTTGTCGCACTAGCATGGGGAGATAAGTTTTTTAAGAACTCTAGATACCCATGTCCGCAGTGCTCCACCCCGTCGATGATGACTACACGCCCGATCTGTCCAGCTTTGGTGCAGATACCCAAATAGCCCAGTTGCGCATACCCCCGCACAGCATCGAGGCCGAGTCCAGCGTGCTGGGCGGCCTGCTGCTGGATAACGGCGCGTGGGACCGTGTAGGCGATTTGCTGGTAGATGGCGATTTTTACCGCTACGAGCACCGCTTGATTTACGCTGCCATCGGTTCGTTGATCAACGCCACGCGCCCCGCTGATGTGATTACCGTGTACGAGCGCCTTCAGTCTGAAGGCAAGGCCGACGAGATTGGTGGGCTGGTGTACCTTAACGCGCTAGCGCAGTACGTGCCCAGCGCGGCTAACATTCGCCGCTATGCCGAGATCGTGCGCGAGCGCGCTATCCTGCGCAAGCTGGTGAGCGCCAGCGACGAGATTTCGACCAATGCGTTTAACACGCAAGGCAAAGACGTTGCCAAAATACTAGACGAGTCTGAGCAAAAAATCTTCGCCATCGGTGAAGAAGGCTCGCGCATGAAAAAAGGCTTTCAGGGCATGGACAGCCTGGTGGTGCAGCTGCTAGACCGCGTGCAAGAAATGTCCGAGAACCCTAATGACATTACCGGCGTGCCCACAGGATTTGTTGATTTAGACAAAATGACCTCGGGCATGCAGGCCGGTGACTTGATTATTTTGGCGGCGCGGCCCTCAATGGGTAAGACCGCGCTGGCCATCAACATTGCAGAACACGTAGCGCTGAAAGAACAGTTGCCGGTAGCCGTATTCTCGATGGAAATGGGCGCTAGCCAGTTGGCTATTCGTATCGTCGGCTCGATTGGCCGTATTGACCAAATGCGCCTGCGCACCGGCAAGCTGCACGACGACGAGTGGCCACGTTTGACCGAGGCGATAGAAAAACTGCGCAACATCAGCCTGCACATAGACGAGACCCCAGGCCTGACCACCAGTGAGCTGCGCGGCAACGCCCGCCGCTTA
>JAYSWJ010000171.1:0-9962 GCA_043718065.1 Polaromonas sp. | reverse complement strand
ATCCTGGCAAGCGACCCTCAGGGTTGTAGTTGACCAATTGTTTGACGGACGACAAGGCGTTGAGCATGGTGGTGCGGGCGTCGCCACCGTCTTCAAACTCTAGCTCATCCCATACATTGCCTTTAAGCTTGGGAAAGCCCAGCCACATGCCGCCCACGCCAAAACCTGTGCCATAGCCTAGTGCCGCCAAGCCTCCAGCGCCCAGCACACCCCCCAAGGCTAGTCCACTGCCAGACAGCGCCAGCGCAACAGTGCCCAGCCCCAGCCCGCACCAGTTAGCGGGTGATTGCAAAAAACGCGCAGTGGTTTGCCACATTATTGGTAAGCCCGGATGTCTTTGAACACGCTGTACAGCGACGCCTTGCGTGCATCAAAAGTGCGGCCACCCGTGGTGGTGACTAGGTCTTTCAAATCGCGTTCATTGGCTTCGCCAAACAGCACCATAAAGACGGGAATGGCTTTCACATCTTCTGGCAGTGTAGCGTAGGCGGTTTTAAACTCCGCTAGGCCACGCCCTTTATTGTTTTCGCCATCTGTGAAGGCGACTACAGAGTATTGGTAACTAGGGTTTTTTTGGCGCTCGGCGTTCATTTTTTTCAGAGCTTCCAATACAGCGTCATACAGCGCTGTGCCACCATTCATTGTGAGGCCTACAGCATAGTCGCGCACTTTAACTAAGACTGCTTGCTTGGCCGCAGTATCTGCTTGCACTTGCACACCTTTGGCGCTGGGTTTGCCCGCAGGCACTTCAAAATAGGTCGAGGGCTGGGGTGCCTCTGAGAAAGGCAGCATCCAGATCTTTTCTCGGCTGGTCAAGCGTGCAATACGGCCTGTAAGCGATGCGTCATCGCCCGCAATGTATTGCAGGGCCTGTACCAGCTGCTGGCGGCGTCCATTGCCATTCATACTACCGCTGACATCCAGCACAAAAGTCGATGCAATAGGTGGACGAAACTCATTCAAGTAAGCATCAATCAAGCCGTCGGCCAGTGCACGATCAGGCGAGAAGGGCAGCTCTACCATCACGCTGCCTTGCGGGAATAAACCAAGTTGGGCTTTGGCTACCTCGGGGTTAACCGAGCGGCGTAACGTGGTTTGGCTGAGCCAGTTTTGTGCCTCATTGCCTTTGAGGTAAGCGACAATTTTTTGGTAATCCTCGCGCTTACTGTCGTTGAGTAGCATCAAGGGGTAGTCCGCCGTGGCTACGCCCTCCAGTGGGTAGATCAAGCGCAGTTTTTCTTTCAACTTGCCAGACTGGTTGAGCGATAGCAGTAAGCTTTCATAGTTGATATAGGCGTTGACGCGCGTGCCTTGTTGTTCAATAAATTTTTCACTCAAATACGTGCTGTTATCACCCGGCAGTCTGTAGCCTTTGATAAAGCCGCTGATAGCACCACGGTCTACGTCTTGCGCTGTCAATGCTTCTGACTTTTGGGATGCCGCTGCTGCCACGCCCATCAGCGCCATAAAACCTTGGTTTGACGTAGCAGGGTTAGACAGTGCGTATTTCAGTTGCCCGTCTTGGGCGGCTTTGGTGATGGTTTTCCAAGTGATTTTGGCGGCCATCTCGGGCTTGTCCCAGCCCAAGGTTTTGGCATGGCTCTCGCTAACGCCCACGACAATGGGCGAGAGCATGATTTTGTCTTGCAGCTTGACACGAGCTTGGCCTTGCGGGTCGGACAGTAGGTATTTTGCATTGGCAAACCAGGCGGCGTCGGCATCGGCATTGCCGTTTTGCACGGCTTCGGTGCTCTCCATCGTGCCGCCAAAACGAAACTTGAGCTTGACGCCAGTGGCTTTAAGCACCATGTCTTCCAGCGGCTGCGCGTCACGCAAATCGCTGGTGGCCAGCACTTTAAATTCGTTCGCGGCAGCGGCAGTGGGTGGCACCACTACAACAGTAGCGGGTGCAGATTTGTCTCCGCAGGCGGCTAACAAAGTTAGCAAAGCAAGTATTAGCAAGCTACTTGGTCGGTACCGGATGGCTTTCATGGACAGTTCCCCTGTTGTATAGATTATTTATTGCCCCATCTCACGCGAGATCACATCAATCATCTCAGCCATCAGGTCAAAGCTGGGTGGATCGATCACTTGCGTAATGCGTTCTTCAACGGCCAGCCCCGTGGCTTTGACTGTTTGCGCAAAATACGCGCTGTCGCCAATCCGAAAGCCATAGTCCACCGCAATGCGTTGCAGCTCGGTGTTGTTGGACAGCAGCTCGCCCAAGGCCTTGGCGCGTTCGTTGGTGGTGACGAACACTACTTTATTAAAAATGGTGGGCTGCGGGTACAACAGCACCATATCTGCGCCAATGCCCTTTTTTTGCAACGCGTAACTCACCATTTGATTTTCGTAAATAAAAGCCATCGGTGTTTTGCCAATGCCAATACTGGCGTAGTCGTCAAAGTTACCGTTAACGTAGTTTTCTTGGTAGCCTTGGCGCTTAAAGAGTTCTGCTACGCGCAGTGCAGTTTTTTGCGCGGTCGCCTTGTCGGTCACGATGTCGCCATTGTTCATGGCAAAGCTAGTTAACGCTAGGTACATAGCTGCCGAATTACTTTTGCGAACGTCTGTGGTGGACACCAATACGCTCTTGCTAACAGGGTAAGCTTGCGACTCTTTCAGGTCTTTCCAGCGTTTTTTGTCCAGCATGGTTTGGCTGAGCTTGGCAAAGTCTACGTTCCACACCTTGGGGCTCATCTCTTTGGCAATGCCGTTGGCCGAGAGCATCTGTGCAATGGGTGTCCACGAGGCGATCACCATGGGGGTATAAAACGGCGAGTAGATGGTGGTGCTTACCTTGGCGTTTTTGGCGGCATCGCCAATCTGGTTAGCCGCCACCACGCCCGAGGGAAAGAAAAAGTCAGGCATCTGGCCCGGCACCACGCGTGCGGCCATCTCGCGCGACCCTATGCGAGTGGCGGTCACGCGCAGCTTGTTGTTGGCCAGCAGTTTGATGACGCGCGGGTCTTTGAAGTAAGGCTCCACATCTAAAGCAATCAAGCCATTGAGTTCTGTGGTTTGTACCGATGGCAATAAACCACTTAAGGCACTTGCTGCGGGATCAGTTTGACGAAATGAAAAATAGGCTGCACCCGCGAAAGCTGCAAGCAGCACGAGGGTCACAATGGCTTTGGGTGCAGTTTTCATAAAGTTCGGGCTCCGAGTGGGTTTGATTATTGTGCAATTTGATGCACTTAGAGGCTGTGCTGAACTTTATGAGCGAGAGTTCTGTAGCAGTTAAGCGCAAAACTGCACAAAATCACTCAAACCGCCGCTCGCGCAACCACTTGGTAGCAATCCACTTTTCCCCCGCTATCACCGGTGCTCCACCGTGCAGGCTTTTGCTGATGGGGTGGGCGCGGTTGTAGCTGAAGAACACGGCGTTGCCGCGTTGCGGGGCGACTTCTAGTTGCACGTCGGGGAAGGTGGTGCCGCCGCCTTTTTCGGGCTCAGACAGGTACATGATGATGGTGGCCACGCGTTGGCCGCCGCGTTTCAGGATGGTGGGTGTACCGGGCTCGGCGGGGTCAAAGTAGTCGTAATGCGGCTTGTATTCGGCGCCCGGCTTGTAGTGCAAAATTTGCAGCCCTTCGCCGTTTTCTATCGGCCAGTTAACCAGAGCGGCTAGGCGTTCCTCTAGCACTTTGACCACCTCGTTTTCATCGCGCCTGAAAAACATGCCGCTGCTGGTGCGGTCGTCGTTCAGTTCTTCGCCGCCAGTCTTTACCGCCACGGTGAGCGACCGGTTCAGGCGCGGTTTGGCAGCCGCTATCAGCGTGTCGCACTCATCGGGCGTCAGCACATTGCCAAACACCACAATATGCGGTGTGGCCATGCTGGACAGCACGCGCACACGGTGGCCCGCAGCGTCCACGTACAGGGGTGAATTGCCCAGCGACGGTACGGGCACTGGCACAGCAGGCGGCAAGGCCTGCTGCATTTGCGTGCCCTGCAAATGGTCGCGCAGGGTGGACTCTAGCGCTTCGATGGCGGTGTCTTCGTTCCAGCCCGAGGCCAGCATCGACTGCAACACCGCATCCGCGCCAAAGCCTTGCTGGGCTTGCTCGACAATCCAGCTGCGCAGCGCAGGTGTGATAGCTTGCGCTGCGGTTTGCACCACTTTGTCGGCAGACTGCGAGGCAGAGTTTTGTGTCATAGCTTTCTCCTGAATACTAAACGGTCGGGGTCAGACTGTGCGGCGGCAAAGGCATAGCCGTCGCTGTGGAATGATTGTAATTTCTTCACGGTGGTTGCGCGTTTGTCGATCGCGTAACGCGCCATCAGGCCACGCGCACGCTTGGCAAAAAAGCTGATGATTTTGTAGTCACCGTTTTTATAGTCTTCAAACACGCATTCCACCACGCGGGCTTTCAGGGCTTTGCGGTCAACCGATTTGAAATACTCGTTGCTGGCCAAGTTGACCACCATGGGCGTTTTTTCAGCTGCCAGTTGCACGTTGATGTGGTCGGCAAGCTGCGCACCCCAAAACTTGTACAAATTAGCACCCTGCGCATTAGGCAAGGCAGTGCCCATTTCCAGGCGATAGGGCTGCATGTAGTCCAGTGGCCGCAGCATGCCGTACAGGCCGCTGAGCATGCCAATGTGTTGCTGCGCCCACTGCAAATCGTCCACTTTTAAGGTGCTGGCGTTCAGGCCGTCGTACACGTCGCCGTTGAAGGCAAGGATGGCTTGCTTAGAATTTTTAGCGGTGAACTTGGGCGACCACGCGGCATAGCGCGCTACGTTCAGCGTCGACAGCGCATCGCTTAAATGCATCAGCTGCGCAATGTCTTGCGGCGATTGGGTGGTGAGGATGTCGATCAATTGCGCCGATTGCCTAGTGAACTGCGGCAGCGTGTGCGGCACGTCTTTGGGTACGGGGGTGGTGTAGTCAAGCGACTTGGCGGGGGACAAAAGAAATAGCATAGTCAATATTTTGCACTAGCTGTAGCAGTGCAGGGTAACTTAGGCATATTGCGCGGTAATTTCTATTAGCCAAATGGTGGTTGTAGCGCGTTACAGACTGTGCTTTACGCAGTTTGATGTACTATTGATTGCATAGCTGCTTGAGCAGGTTTTATATGCCCTACAGCCTGTTTTCTTATATAAAATCAGCAATCAGCCGTGCTACCAAGGCTGGTTGCTCGTGCACGATCCAGTGCGTAGCGCCGGGCACGCGGTGCACCTGCAGTTGCGGTATATAGCTGTCCAGCCCATCTATCAGCGAAGGCGGCAGCGCAATATCGTCCATACCCCAAATCACTTGCGTGGGGATATTGACAGTCAGCATCTCGCGCGGCAGGGTAATGGCACTAAGACTTGTTGTAGCACCTGTTCCTGCACCTGCGTCCACAGCTGTAGCGGGGCGCAGCGGCGAGGCACGGTAGTAGTTGCAGCCGCCTGTCAGGCCGTGGTCCCACACGCTGCGGTACTGCGCCTTGACTGCGTCAGTCAGCCATGCGTGGCTGCCACTGCTGCCCAGCATGTTGGTAAAAAACTCCCACAACCTGCGGTAATCGTCCTCGGCCAGCAGTTTTTCGGCATCAGGCCGAATCAGAAAATTCATATACGCGCTGGCCGCTTGCTGAGCAGGCGAATCGCGCAGCTCACGCAAAAAAGTGCCCGGATGCGGCGAATTGATAATGCACAGCTTGCGCATCAACTGCGGCATTTGGTTAGCCAAGTTCCACGCCACCGCACCACCCCAGTCGTGCGCCACCAGCGCTGCCAGCGGCGTGCCCGGCGACTCGATGGCAATCAACGCCGCAATGTCTTGCACCAAATATTTAGCTCGGTATTGCTCTACATCCGCAGGCGCAGACGACGCCTCAAACCCCCGCAAATTAGGCGCTATGCACCGATACCCCAGCCCCGCAAAATGCGCCAGCAACGCGTCCCACACAAACGCCCCTTCTGGAAACCCATGCAAAAACACCATCACCGGCTGGCCTTTTTGCCCAGCGGCGCGGCAGCTTAAGGTGATGCTGTGGGGTAGGCTAAGTGGGTAAAGTTCAGGCATGTGAATGTTTCTTACTGCAAGTGTATGGCTATCATCACTACTATTAATTCAATAGCTGCTTGAGCAGTATCTACGGCCTAAAACACTTAAACTTCATAAATCATTGAAGCCAATCCAGATCCCGCCCAATCACCAATTCGGTCATGGCTGCATGGTGTGTATTTTTCATGGGGATCAGCCGAGTCTGAAAGTTTTGCTTGTCAGCTAAAGCGATGACTTCAGTGGCATTGTCATAGGTCATTACAAAATCACCCGTTATTTCTGCACAAAACCTGAATAATTCAGAGTGATCAAGATCGCTAAAAGAATAAAGTCTCTTGCCTGCTTTTTTACCACCAGCTGTATAAGGTGGATCAATAAAAAATACGCAATGTGGGTCACGCTGATAGCTTTGTGTACATACAAGCGCATCGTCACAGAGCACAGTCAATCGATGTCTAACTACGTGTAAAGCCGCGAATCTCTTAGCCAGTGTTTCAGGGTACCAGCGTGATGCAATCCCTTTACCTGCCTCGCCAGATTTGATGAGTCCAGAGCCAGGAGCCAAGATTCCTCCATGGAAAGTACGGTTGCGCAGTACTGTTCTAAAAGCCAGCTCCAGCGTAGACGTTACATCTTGGTTCAAGTGCTCCTTTACTGCTTCGTAACTCAATTCAAAATGCAGGATTTTTTCCGCTAGCAAAGGGGCATCTCCAGAGCTGACCACTTGCCAAACTGCTGCTACTTCAGGGTCAAGCTCTACCAGTACAGCGTGGTCGGTCCACCCTTCGCATATTGCAGTTAAAGCGATGGTTGCTCCCCCAGCGAATGGTTCCACTAGTACTTCAGGTGATTTGCTTTGTTTTTGCATCCAGCGGCGGAATGCAGGAACAAACCATGTTTTGCCACCCGGATAACGAAACGGGCTGCGCTGAGGCACCGAGGCTACGTTCACCGGAGCTTGAACTTTAAAACCTGTATTTGAGGCAGTATCAAAGAATTTTTGCTGCATATTAAGCTCAGAAAGGACTCTCAATAGTCTTGTTAGTCGGAGCACTTTCTAGCTGTTCATCCAGCTTATTTTGTAGTTGGTCTATGAATTTATGTAGTGGCCCAGCTTTGGTAGTAGTTATTCTTAGCAAAGCTTCATCAAAACGTGTGAATACCTCGTCGATTTTGGTAAGTTCGTACTTATTTGATTGAGAATTTAGCACCAAATCGTATACAAACCATGCGACATCAGCCTCGTTTTTTGGTACGCGTTTTAGCTCTGGAAGTGTGTTAAAAAAAGCCCTACTTAAAGCTACAGCAGATTTTTTGCCCCATTCATTCAGTATGCCGCCTTTGAACATTAGCTGCGGCGCTAGGCGCTTGCGCGAAGATGATAAATAGTCAGGGCGTGGGTAGTTCGGCTGTGTCGTCCAATCCATATCGTGTCGCTTCTTAGGATCGGCCATGAAATATTCAAATGGCTCGCGCACGTTACCCGAGATATAAACTGCCTGCACTTCTAGCGCGCCGAAATCAATAATCTTCTCTTGCGCGTCATAAGCCACTAAAGCCACATCAATATTACCTGCAGATTTGCCATCCACGTCAGTTAATCGCACTTCGGTTAGTGAGCTCCAAGACACGCCTTCAGCAAAGAAAAAATTTGCAGCATCTGCGGTGATGGTCCAGTCTTCCCGAAATCGTACAGGGCAGGTAATGGCCGGCGTGCCGTTGTGGAAAACACTGCATACACCCAATGGATTCTTAGCTTTATCTTTGGTGCAGTTGGGCACCTTGTTGTTATAAGGACAAAGCTGATTCTTGCGCGCTGCAACGGCCTTCGCACTTTGATTGTCAACTGGGAAACCAAATACTTCGGCTAAAGGATGGAGCTGTGCTTGCATAGTTGTTTGGGTTGTTGTGAATGAAGTTTATCTCTAATTGGAATCTGTCCACTTACATGGGACTACAAACGCTGGTTTTGCATTACTAGTGGTTTAGCAGAGATCTATTCAACGCGCATAATCAAACTAAATTGAAGCATAAACACTATTAATTCAATAGTTGCTTGAGCAGGAATTACTTGGGTTACATGCCTAAAACGCTTTAAAAATGCACTCCCCAGAGGTTTCTAAACCTCTGGCATACCTTCAACATCACTATCCAGCTCAGCCGCATCCAGCGCTACATCGTGCGCTACCTCGGCGGCGTCTTCGGCGTCGACTGATCGCACCAGCGGTGCGGCGGCCCAGGCACGCAGGTGCAGGGCCATCTCGTCTACGCCGATGCGTTTGAGGGCGGAGAACATTTTTACCTCGCCGCCGCCGGCTTGCAGCTTGGCTACCGACAGGGCTTTGGCGGCTTCGGTTTTGTTCAGCTTGTCGGCCTTGGTTAGCAAAATGACGAATTTGAGGCCTTTTTCTACCCGCGGGCGGATGACGTCCAGCAAGATGTCGTCTAGCTCGGTCATGCCTAGGCGCGGGTCGCACAGCAGCACCACGGCGGCTAGGTTTTCGCGGCTTTTCAGGTAGTTGGCCATCACGCGCTGCCAGCGCAGCTTGCTGTCTTTGGCCACTGCTGCGTAGCCGTAGCCGGGCAGGTCGGCCAGTACGGCGTCTTGCGCGCCCTGGCGGCCAATAGAAAACAGGTTGATGTGCTGGGTGCGGCCTGGCGTTTTAGACGCGTAGGCTAGTTGCTTTTGCTGGGCCAGCGTGTTGATACAGGTCGATTTGCCTGCGTTAGACCGGCCTACGAAGGCGATTTCGGGCACGTCCAAGGCAGGCAAGTGGTGCAGCTGTGCGGCAGTGGTGAGAAAGCGCGTGGTGTGCAGCCAGGCCATGGCCTCTTTGGCCTCGGTGGTGGCTACGGTGGGTTTGGCGTAGTCGGGCGCAGTGCGGTTAAGCGCGCTGGCCTTGCCTTGCTGGGCCAGCGACACCGTAGAACGGGCTTTGCTACGCGGGCCCGGGTTGGCAGATTTTTTAGACGGTGTGGGGGACATGGTGAGGCGGCTGGTGGGCCATCAATTAGGTTCGCATTAGGCTTGCAAAATAGTCTGGAAAGCACGCTGGAAGGGATTTCCCGCATGAAGCATTGTAAAATCAAAGGGTTTTACAAATGAGTTTTTCACCTCAGACAGTTACAAATGACGTTTTTAGCCATGAAATTTATCGCTCGTTTCTTTTTTGCCACCTGCATCGCGGTATCAGCCTTGGTTGCCTTGCCTACCATGGCCGCTGGCCCAGAAGCGCCCAAAATGGCCAAGCCTGATCTAGCCAAAGGCGCTGAAAAATTTACCGCAGTGTGTGCAGCCTGCCACGGCGCAGACGGTAATTCAGGTTCGCCCGAAAACCCCAAACTGGCCGGTCAGCACCCAGAATATTTGGTCAAGCAGCTGCAGGAATTCAAATCTGGCAAGCGAAAAAATGCCATCATGCAAGGCTTTGCCTCTACCTTAAATGATGAAGACATGCGCAACATAGCTTACTGGGCCACCGCGCAGAACCATAAACCTGGCTTTGCCAAAGACAAAGACCTGGTGGCCCTAGGCGAGAAGATTTACAAAGGCGGCATTGCTGACCGCCAGATTGCGGCTTGCGCAGGCTGCCACAGTCCGTCTGGAGCAGGCATACCGTCTCAATACCCGCGCCTGGCTGGCCAACATGCCGACTACGTAGCATCGTCCCTGCGCGCTTACCGCGATGGCAGCCGCAACAACAATATTCAAATGACACAAAACGCCGCCAAGCTCAACGACCGCGAAATCAAGGCGGTGTCAGACTATGTGGCTGGTCTGCGTTGAGCTGTTCTGAATGGTGCAGGAACTAATTGAGTATTGCGGGGCCTAAAAGACTCATTCGCTGGAGCGGTCTTTTAAGCTTTTGTTTTTCGGTTGCCTTCAGGCAGACTGTTCCGAAAAATAGAACTTGCTTCATCACTTCCCTTCTAAAAAGGCGGGTTTTCTGAGAGAAAC
>JAYSWJ010000018.1:0-6047 GCA_043718065.1 Polaromonas sp. | reverse complement strand
AGGCTTTGCAGCGTGTCGCTGGCCGGGTGGCTATGTCGCGTGTCTCAAACGCAGCAAAATAAACTACCCCACCCGAAGGAACATATTATGGTCGTCATTCGACTCTCTCGCGGCGGCGCAAAAGCCCGTCCGTTTTATAACATTGTGGTCGCTGACAAGCGCACACGCCGCGACGGTAATTTTATCGAGCGTTTAGGTTTTTATAACCCCATCGCTATCGAAGGCGAAGAGGGCTTGCGCATTGCACAAGACCGCTTAACCTACTGGAAGAGCGTAGGCGCACAAGCATCGCCAACGGTTGAGCGTTTGATCGCCCAACTGGCTGCTAAGACCAAAACTGCGCCAGTTGCCGCTTAATAGCAGCATCTAACCAGCAGCTTTGTTGCACTGCCTTTCTGCTTTTACAGCCTAGTGTTTTTCTAGATGCTTGGCTGCCTAGAACCTGCAGATTTACCTGTAGATGCTGTAGAAGTAGGGCGCATTGCTGATGCTTGGGGCATCAAAGGCTTTTTTAAAGTCATCCCCTATAGCGCCTCCCCCGAGGCGCTTTTTTCGTCTAAGCGCTGGTACGTGCTGCCGCCTGAACCGCGACCGGGCGTGGTGCTCAAAAGCAAAGACGCATTGTTCACAGGCTGCCAGCTTTTAAAAGTTCGCAGCGCCAAAGAGCATTCCGACACCGTGGTAGTGCAAGCCGATGGTGTAGACGACCGCACCACAGCCGAGCTGCTGCGCGGCGTGCGTATTTTCGTAGCGCGATCGTCCTTTCCCACCGCGGCTAAAGATGAGTTTTATTGGGTTGATTTGCTGGGCTTGGCGGTGGTCAACCGCGAAGGCGTGTCGCTCGGTACCGTCAAAGATTTAATTTCTACTGGCCCGCAAACCGTCATCGTGATTGAGCTGGAGGTTGATGGCAAAAAGGTAGAAACTTTGATCCCCTTCGTATCGGTGTATGTAGACGATGTAAGCTTGGCCGACAAGCTCATCACCGTGGACTGGCAATTAGATTATTAGCGGGCAGCTTCGCTAGTTAACAGCCATCTGGTTAAGCCGACTATACGTTTCGGGCAATAGTAAGATCGAATCAACCCTGCGTTTCATGCAGCAGCAAAATCAAAGCCATCATGCGTTTTGTGCGACTGTAAAATTAAACCCGCTATGCGTTTTGTGCAACGGTAAAATCAAATCCGCTATGCGCTTTGATGTGATCACCATTTTCCTTGAGCTGTTTGCGCCTTTCATGCAAACGGGTATTAATCGCCGTGCGTTTGAAGCGCAGGCTGACGGTAGCAAACTAGTCGATTTGCGCTTTACCAATCCACGTGATTTTGCCGATGGCAACTACCGCCGCACGGATGACCGCCCTTTTGGTGGCGGCCCGGGCATGGTGATGATGGCTGAGCCGCTGGCCCGCTGTGTCGAGGCCGTTCATGCTGAGCGCGCTGAGCCTGCACAGTGCCCCGTGGTATTGTTCTCGCCCATTGGCACACAACTCAACCACAGCCAAGTGCAGCAATGGTCTGACAGCCAAGGTGCCATTTTGATTTGCGGCCGCTACGAAGGGCTAGACCAGCGGTTTATAGACCAGTTTGTTACCCACCAAATTAGCTTGGGCGACTTTGTGCTGTCGGGCGGCGAGATAGCGGCCATGGCGCTGCTAGACGCCGTGGCGCGCCTGCAACCCGGCGTGTTGGGCGATGCTGACAGCCATGCCCAAGACAGCTTTAACCCTGTTTTAGGTGGGATATTGGACTGCGGCCACTACACCCGCCCCGAGGTGTGGCGCGGTACTGCGGTGCCGCCAGTGCTACTGTCGGGCCACCATGCCGATATTGAACGCTGGCGCACCGCGCAACGCCGGGCGCTGACACAACAGTTTCGGCCCGATTTACTGTAAGGCCATGGAACTTAAAAGCTTTACAAATCTCCTGCAAGCCCTTTTTAAAGCCGTAAATCTGCTGCAATAAGGTCTTTTTGCGGGTTTTTGCACACTTTGGGGTGGCAGTCTTTAAAACCGCAGTAATGCACACGTAAATAGGCACTTATTGCGTGCAAGATAGTGCCTGTAATGCTAGACTGGTAACCAATTTCAACAAATCGCACCAGCGCATAAAAAGCCAGTCAACCATGAAGCATTTACACAACCGCTCTTTGGCTGCTTTGGTGGCCTTGGCCACTGCAGTCGGTGCGTTGTGGGCCTTGTCTGCTGGCGTGCATGCGCAAACTACTGCGCCCGACAGTAGCGTCAAACTAGGGCTAGGTTTAATTATTAACGATGACGGCTACCAAGGTATGGGCATCAAAACCCGTGTTCTTCCTGCGCTTGGGGTGCAAACATCACGCTTTAGTCTACGCGGCACCAGCGCTGAGCTGGTAGTGACTGACCCTGCCAAAACAGATTTCTCAGTCAATTTACGCGCAGATCTTTTACTACAGGGCTACAAAGAATCTGATGGCCCGATTTTTGCCGGTATGGCTCGACGCAAACCTAGCTTGTTGCTGGGTGCAGGCACCAAGTTTGCCACGCCGGTAGGGCAGTTATGGCTTGAGGCGGGGGCAGATGTTACGGGCAACAGCAAAGGGTATCGCAGCGAGGTAGGTTTAGGCTGGCGTATTCCCACCAGCAGCCTGGCGGGTAACTGGACACTGTCGCCCTACGTGAGCGCGCAGGTTAACAGCGCCAGGCTGGCTGACTACTACTACGGCGTAACAGCAGCCGAAGCTATTGCCAACCGGCCCGCCTACCAGGCAGGTGCCACTACCAACTTTAATATTGGTTTATCGGCCAGTACCGATTTGACCAGTAACCTTAGCCTGGTACTGGGCGCGCGCTACCGTGCCTATGGCAGCGGTATCCGACAAAGCCCGTTGATGGACAGCGCGGGCGGTTTGAGTGGTACCGCATCGGTGCTGTACCGCTTGTACTAGGGGCCGTGGCCTAGTTCTCCGCTGGCATTTCTGCGGCTAAAGCATACCTAAACTTGCTATAATAGAAGGCTTTTCGATCCTCTACCCGCCGCGATACACTTGCTACAACTTGTAGCTAAACAGTGAAAAACGTCGCCCCTAGCGTAGCCGGCATGATCGAAGTAGATAAAAGAGTATCCCCATGAACTTGATCGAAATTCTTGAAAAAGAAGAAATTGCCCGCATCGGCAAAGTTATCCCAGTTTTCGCCCCTGGCGACACCGTGATTGTTAACGTGAACGTCGTTGAAGGCACCCGCAAGCGCGTGCAGGCTTACGAAGGCGTAGTGATTGCCAAGCGCAATCGCGGCCTGAACAGCAGCTTTATCGTGCGCAAAATCTCTAGCGGCGAAGGCGTGGAGCGTACGTTTCAGCTGTACAGCCCATTGATCGCTGGCATTGAAGTCAAGCGCCGTGGCGATGTACGCCGCGCCAAGCTGTACTACCTGCGTGAGCGCAGCGGCAAGTCAGCGCGTATTAAAGAAAAGCTCACACGCAACGCTAAAAACACGGCTGCTATCGCTGCAGCCGCTACTGCATAAAAGCAGTAGCTTTTGCCAAGAAACCGCCACGGTGCAAGCCAAGGCGGTTTTTTTACGCCTATTACGGCTTAACTAAGACACCGCTGCTTGGTGACTTTACTTGCGACGGCATGCCCATGTTGGCTCTGCCCATGCACTGCGTTTAACCCTACCTCGCTACACTGATTCCCATGGCTTTCGTATCTCTGTCCACTATTCCCCATTTTGACCCGCGCACCGTGCCTATCACAGGGTTTGACACGCACCTGCCCGCCGTGTCTGCACACGCACTAACGGCACCAGCCTTGCGCGCACGGTTTGCCCAGCCGCCTGTGTGGACCCCCGAGGTGCGCGAAGAGCCCAGCTTTAGCGACCGCAGCCCTGCACAGGCCGCTGTGTTGGTGGCGCTGGTGATGCACGAGCAGCCCACTCTGCTGCTCACGCAGCGCACCGCTACGATGTCTACCCATGCTGGTCAAATTGCTTTTGCTGGCGGCAAAGTAGACGCTACTGATGCAGACGCCGCCGCCGCTGCCCTGCGCGAGGCGCGCGAGGAGGTGGCGCTAGACAGCCAGTACTGCGAAGTCATAGGCAGTTTGCCCAGCTACATTACCGGCACGGCCTTTCACATCACGCCAGTGGTGGCGTTGGTGCAGCCGGGCTTTACCGTGCAAGCCAACCCGAGCGAGGTGGCTGATGTGTTTGAAGTACCGCTGGCTTTTTTAATGAACCCAGCCCACCACGCGCGCCATCAGATCCATTGGCAAGCTATTCAACGCGAATGGTTTTCTATGCATTGGCGCGGCACGGCAGGCTCGCCTGCAGACCGCTTTGTATGGGGCGCTACAGCGGGCATGTTGCGCAATTTGTATCGATTTCTCATCGCTTAGTGGACTGTGCGCCACACTGCAACGCTCTGTTGCAAGCGTGCTGGTGCCTCGGCTGGTAGTAGCGCGCTATGATGCTAAATAGTTTATTGAAGATCATTGCGATATGAGCTTTTTTGCCATTCTTTTTGCCCTGCTGGTCGAGCAAATTCGCCCACTGCCCATGCACAACGCGGTGTATTCGGCTGCGCGCAGCTGGGCCTGCACTGCCAGCAAAAAGCTTGACGCGGGCCGAACGCCGCATGGCTGGCTGACATGGTGTGCGGTAGTGCTATTGCCCGCTCTGGCGGCCTTGGCTGTGCACTGGGGCTTGATTTGGGCTTGGGGCTGGCCAGGCGTGATCGTCGCGTTTGCCATGCACGGGCTTATTTTGTACATGACGCTGGGGTTCCGGCAGTTTAGCCACCACTTCACCACCATCCGCGAGGCGCTGGAAGCGGGTGATGAAGACGCTGCACGTACAGCCTTAGCCAAATGGCAGCAGGTGGACGCCAGTAGCTTGCCCAAAAAAGAAATCGTGCGCCATGTGATCGAATATTCGGTACTGGCCGCGCACCGCCATGTGTTTGGCGTGCTGGGCTGGTACGCGCTGTTGGCTGCTTTTGGCTTGGGCCCAGTAGGTGCCATCATCTACCGTATGAGCGAGTTTGCCAACCGCTACTACACACGCCAAAACGCCAAAGTACAGGGCTTGCATGTCAGCCCGTCTCTGGTGGGCGCTGCGCAGCAGGCTTGGCTGGTGGTGGACTGGCTGCCCGCGCGGGTGACGTCACTAGGCTTTGCCATTGTGGGTAATTTTGAAGAAGCCATCGACAGCTGGCGCAATTTTGCCCAGCGCTTAGCCCGTACAGGCCTGTCCGATGGCATGAACGACAACGACGGCGTTATCTTGGCAGCTACCTCTGGCGCAGTCAATGTGCGTTTGGGAGGCGAGGCACTGAAAGAAGTTTTCTCTCCCATGGCATCGCAATCGTTTCAAGCTGATGCGTCCATGCCACTAGGCGCGCAGGTGGGCGTTGACAGTGCCGACACCACAGCGGGCCGCGAACCTACTACGGCGCATTTGCGCAGTGTGGTCGGGCTGGTGTGGCGCAGCGTGGTGCTGTGGATGCTGCTATTGGCACTGCTGTCGTTGGCGCGCTTGTTGGGTTAAGCCTCGCTGGGCTTGTGATTTATAGCCTTTTTGGCTTGTAACCCAAGTAAATCCTGCTCAAGCAGCTATGGTATTTATAGTGATATTTGCTTCTTTGCTTTGTTGGAGCGTTGGGCTATGTTGAGTTGCTGGGAAGCTTTTGTCTGTTGCTTATTGGTCGGTTGGTTGCTTGGTTGCCTGCATAGCGTGCGTGCCGGAGAGCTGGACTCGAGCCGGGCATCTCTTTCGCGAAAAATATTCCGTAAACGCGCGCCAAATTCGATGTTTGTTTTGCTAGGTTAAACAACGCGCGCTTTGCTGCGTATTTTTCATCGAGACGGACCCGACTCGTCACATTATTCTTTGCTGGGTTTGAGCAGCGCGTGCATCGGTTGGGTTGTTTGGAATGATTAATACTATCAATTGCATAGCTGGTTGAGCAGTATCTGCGGCCTACAACGGCTAAAAAACTCTGAAAACAGGCCTCAGAATACGCTTAGCGTGCCTTCAACGCCTGTTCTGTGCACGCCTTGGCACTTGGCGT
>JAYSWJ010000170.1:0-26742 GCA_043718065.1 Polaromonas sp. | reverse complement strand
TGTGCCTTGGCAGCACGTGGTGTATGCCGGTGGGCCGCCCGCCATAGTGGATTTGCTAGGCGGGCAAATTGCGGCTTTGGTGCTGCCAGAAGGGCTATTCCGCCAACACAAGGCCACAGGCAAACTGCGGGTGCTGGCCACATCGGGTGCGCAGCGCAGCACGTATTTCCCCGATGTAGCTACCTTTGTTGAACAGCGTTATCGCAGCCTGGTAGTGCGTGAGTGGTTTGCGTTTTTTATGCCCGCACGCGTGCCTGCCGCGACGATAGAAGCAGTGTCGCAAACCTTGCAGCAAGCCGTCGCCCGCCCTGAACTGGTCGCCTCCTTTGCCGACTCTGGCATGCTGGCTACACACAGCACGCCTGCTGCGCTGGCCGCGCGCATAGCGCAAGAGCAGCGTTACTGGCAGCCCATCATCGTAGCCACTGGCGTGAAGGCTGAATGATGGGCTACGCCATAGCAGCACTGCCTTCTGAGGCAGCGGCAAAGGTCAACCACCACCCCTGGGACGCAGCAGCGGCAGGGTGGAACCACCATGCCGCCCTTATCCACGACTGGCTGCACGACGCAACGCTGGCCATGCTGGATGAAGCGCACATAGCGCCGGGCGCACGCGTGCTAGACATAGCAGCGGGCGCGGGCGACCAAACGCTAGACATCGCCCGCCGATTGGGTTCTGCAGGTTGGGTACTCGCTACAGACGTGTCGCCCGGCATCTTGGCCTTGGCACAAAAAAACGCTATAGCTACTGGCCTCCTTCAGGTCAGCACCCAAGTGGCCGATGCCCAATCATTGGGCTTGGCAGGCGCAAACTTTGACGCCGCCGTGTGCCGACTTGGCCTGATGTTTTGCCGCTCTCCACTGGCGGCGTTACGCGAGATACGCGCCGCCCTACGGCCCCAAGGGCGCTTTACCGCACTGGTGTTTGGGCCGCCAGCGCGCAACCCGTGTTTAACCATGACCCTCGCCACAGCACGCCAACACGCCAGCTTGGCCAACCTTTCACCAACACCAGCCAGCGCGTTCGAGCCGGGCACCTTAATGAGCCTGGGCAAACCGGGCTTGCTCGCAGAACTGCTGCAAGCTGCTGGCTTCGTGAATGTAGCAGTGCAGGCTGTATCCGCGGCGTTTCACGCCCCCAGCGCGGCGCATTATGTCGACTTTCTGCGCTCATCCGCATCGCCCATCATCGAAATTTTGGCACCGCTTTCTGCCACTGCAAGGCAGGAAGCATGGAGCGATATGACAGAACAACTAAAGGTGTTTACTACACCGTCGGGCTGGGTCGGGCCTAAAGAGCTGTTGCTGTGCGTAGCAGTATCGCCTGAAGTCTTAGCGCGCTGAAAAGCCAGCTTAGCTAGGCCTGGGGCGAACCAATGCGCAACTTAAAGGTAATTTAAAGGCAATTACCAAGCGCCTTTGGGCTGCTTGGCCCGTACAAACGCGCCAATCATCTCGGCGCTGTCGGCGCGGTCGGCACGCCGGGCAAAGTCTATGGCGGTCAGGCCCAGCTGGTTCTTTAGCAGCGGGTCAGCGCCTTCTTCTAGCAGCAGTTTGACGGCGCTGGCGGTGCCGTACTGGGCGGCCATCATAAGGGGTGTGCTGCCGTTGGGCGATTCGGCGTCGATGTAGGCGTGATTTTCTAGCAGCAGTGTGATCAGCTCTATGTGCCCCGCCGTAGCGGCGTAATGCAGCGGTGCCCAGCCAGGTTTGTTCACATCGGCTTCTTTGGCCAGCATGGCGGCGGCCATGGCCACTTGGCCTTTTAGCACGGCCATCATCAGTGGTGTTTCGTCGGCTTTGTTGGCAGCGTTCAGGTCGGTCTTGGGCCAGTCAATCAGGGTTTGGGCGGCTTTGAGTGACGACTCGCGCAGCGCTATAAACAGGCCGTGCTGGCCAGTTTCGTCGCGGGTATTGGGGTCTAGGCCGCGCTTCAGGAGGTTTTGTACGGTGGTGGCATCGTCGTTTTTAACTGCGCGGAAAAAATCGTCAAACGCACCAGCATGAGCGGCATTTAATTGAATTAAAACAATAAGATATAAGACGTATTTAAAGTATTTTCTCATATTTAAATCCGCTGTAATTAGTCGTAAAAACTAGCCTATGCATGCAGCGCATGGCTGAAAAGATGGTCGAAATTGTCGCTGGTGGCCTGCGCTACTGACTCGACGCTGATCGATTTAAGGGTAGCCAACTGCTGCGCAACAAACGGCACATAAGATGGGTTATTGGTTTTGCCACGGTAGGGCATGGGGGCTAAATACGGGCTGTCAGTCTCGATCAGACAGCGATCTAGCGGCACATAGGCGGCTACTTCGCGCAAATCGGCAGCAGATTTAAAGGTCAAAATGCCTGAGAACGAAATGTAAAAACCCAAGTCTAGCGCAGCACGCGCCACGGCCATGCTCTCGGTAAAGCAGTGGAAAACGCCGGTGATGGGTAGAGCACCCTGCCCGTGTGGGCTTGGCGCTGCGGCGTTTGTGGTGTCTGGCGCAGCCTGCGCCATTTCCTCGCGCAAGATAGCCAGCGTGTCGTCAGACGCATTGCGCGTATGGATCACCAACGGCAGTCCGGTGATGCGGGCCGCGCGAATGTGCGTGCGAAAGCGTTCGCGCTGCCATTCCATATCGGCCACAGTGCGGCCGCCTTTGCGCTCTTGCATTTGGTAGTAGTCCAACCCCGTCTCGCCAATGGCCACCACTTTAGGGCGCTGGGACCGTTGCACCAAGTCGTCTACTGTGGGCTCGTAAATGCCCTCGTTGTCAGGGTGGACGCCCACGGTAGACCAAAAATTATCGTAGCCCATGGCCAGCGCATGCACCTCATCAAACTCTTCGATAGTGGTGCAAATGCACAGCGCGCGGGTAACTTGCGCGTCCGCCATGGCCTGGCGAATCTGCGGGAGCTGGCTTTTAAGCTCGGGAAAACTAAGGTGGCAATGCGAATCGGTAAACATGGTGCGGTGGTACTGAAATATGCTGTTTTGAGAGGTGAATTAACAGCCATTTAGGCCGGTAACCCAAGTAAATCCTGCTCAAGCAGCTATGTAATTAATAGTAGGCGTATGCTCAGGCTGCGCTGTTTAAGCCTTCAACCAGCTCAGGCTGAACGGATTTTTTCTGACAACGCACCCTCAAACTCTTCATTGCACAACTATGCCCTGCCTGCCATCCACCAGCCTGTGTAGGCCAGCAGCTTAAATAGTTTGCGTAGGCCTGTCAGATGCTAGGTGCGCGCCTAAAACTTCTTCAATTTTGATCTTTAGCACCTTGGATTTTTCGTCCGCTGGAAACCGAATGCCTACGCCTTGCGTGCGGTTACCTGCAGCGCGCGCTGGTGTGACCCATGCCACTTTGCCCGCTACCGGGTAGCGCTGCGGATCGTCGGGCAGGGTGAGCAGCACGTATACGTCGTCGCCCAGCTTGTAGTCGCGCGCAGTGGGGATAAACAAGCCGCCTTCTGTAAACAAAGGGATGTAGGCGGCGTAGAGAGCGGCTTTCTCCTTGATAGCCAATTGGATGACGCTGGGGCGCGGGGTAGACGGCAAGGTGGTGGCACCCGAAGACAAAGGAGCTGACGCTGTGCCCAGAAGTGATGACGATGTGCCCAGAAGGGATGACGACGTGTACGGTGTGCTCATGGTGGTGTTTCGGTTCTGTCTTACTCAGGCTTGTTAAAGGCGCCTTAGGTAATTCTAGGCTTTAAACATTACTGCCTAGAGTTTAGGGCACTCTTTGCCTGGCTGACAAGGTCTTCGATCAACAATTCGGGTTTCCAGGTGTGGTCTATGCTGCGGGCCAGCGTTTTAAGCTGCTCGCTCCAAGCTGACAAAGCGCGCGCAGGCGGCGGTTTGGGCAGGTCTGCAGCGCTAAAAAAGCGCGGCGCAGCGCCTAACTTGACGGCCCACAAGTCGTGGCACAGCTTTTGTAAGGCGTCTAGCACGGTAGCGGGTGCCCAGCCGTCCACAGCACTCAGATTACCAAAAAGAAGCGCTTTAGGTAGTTTGGCCCAAGCATTGATTGCTCCGGCAGCTATTACTTGCATAGCGTCTAGTGGCCTGCCACCGGCTGCAGCCAACACGGTGTGCAGGGCTGCGTCGTCTAGTTTGGCGGTGCCGTCCTGCGTACGCAGCCACGCAATAGACTCGGCCTGCGACGGCCAGCGCAGCGCAAAGCTTTGGCAGCGGCTGCGGATGGTGGGCAGCAGCTGGTGCGCTGCCTCGCTGGCCAAGGCAAATTTCACGTCACCAGTGGGTTCTTCTAGCGTTTTAAGCAAGGCATTGGCGGTGGTGACGTTCATGCGCTCTGCCGGGTACACCAGCACCGCCTTGCAGCGCCCTCGCCCGCTGGTTAGCTGGGCAAATTCAATAGCCTCGCGCATGGCGTCTACCCGAATCTCGCGGCTGGGCTTGCGTTTTTTATCGTCAATCTCGGCTTGGGCTTTTTCACCCAGCGGCCAGCCGTAGTCCAGCATCAGCGTCTCGGGCATTAGCACGATCAAGTCGGTGTGGGCGCGGCTGGCGATCATGTGGCAGCTGGCACATTGACCGCAGGCGGCGCTGGTGGGCAGCTTGCCCGGTGCCTCGCACAGCCACGCTTGCACCAAGCTCATGGCAATCTGGTACTGGCCCAAACCCGACGGGCCGTGCAGCAGCCACGCATGGCCACGCTGGGCCAGCAGCGCGTCGCGCTGGGCGGCTAGCCACGGGGCTAGCTGCTGGGCGGGCTGGGCTATAGCGTCTGCAATGTTCGCAGTGCTTGCCGCGTCATTAGCCGTATCTTTAACCATATTTTTAGCCATATCTTTTGCTCATGCTAAAAATCCTTTAGCGCGCACAGCCGCCATCACATCGGCGCGCACGGCGTCGATAGTTTGGTGGCCGTTAATGCGGGCAAAGCGCTGGGGCTGCTGGGCCGCACGCGCAGCGTAGCCTGCCACCACACGTTCAAAAAATTCAATTGACTGCGACTCAAACTTGTCTGGCGTGCGCGCAGCCGCCAGCCGCTGGGCTGCCACAGCGGGCGGTACGTCAAACCACACGGTTAAATCAGGCTGCAACATGTATGGAAGGTGACCTAAACTAGTCGGCTTTTGGGCTGCTAAGCTAGGTAAACACTGCACTGACTGCTCTAAAAATGCGAGTATCTGCAAGTCAAACTTGCGCCCTGCGCCTTGGTAGGCAAAGGTGGCATCGGTAAAGCGGTCACACAGCAGCACGTCGCCGCGTGCCAGCGCCGGCTCTATCACGTTCACCACATGTTCGCGGCGTGCGGCAAACACCAGCAGTGCCTCGGTCAGCGGGTCCATGGCCTCGTGCAACACTAGCTCACGCAGGCGTTCGGCCAGCGGCGTGCCACCGGGCTCACGGGTAAGCACAACAGTTTTGCCTTGCGACTTTAGCGCGTCGGCCAGCGCGCTGATGTGGCTAGACTTGCCTGCGCCGTCGATGCCTTCGAAGCTGATGAAGATGCCTTTTGTCATTGGTTTTATCGGCCTATGGTGCGTGGAGCTGGTTTGATTGTCGAAAATAGTCTTGCTACTCGGCCTAGTTTTTTCACGCGATGTAGATCACAGGTGGCGGGATCGTGTTTACAAATCGTCCTCATACTGGAGTACCAGAAATCGGTCAATTTGCAAACACGATCCCGCTTGCGACCATGGTGGCACGCAACCGGTATTGAAAAATAGGTCTGTGCCGATACTACCCGTCGCGCAATACCTTGATAGCTACACGGGTTGGTCTTTATGGATCGACCGATTTCTGGTACCCCAGTATGAGGGCGATACATAGAGACCAACCCGTGCGTACGAGACCAAGCCCGCGTGTTCAAAGAGCAAGACAAACTCCACACAAAAGTACAACAAGTAGCGGCAAACAGATACGCGAACAGCATAAACAGAATCACTGCCCCCGAATGTACTTATTCACCGCCTGATTATGCTCAGCCAGCGTCGCACTAAACTGGCTAGTGCCATCGCCCCGCGCCACAAAATACAAAGCCTTCGTGTCGGCAGGCTGCACAGCGGCCAGTAGCGACGCTTTGCCCGGCATGGCGATCGGCGTGGGCGGCAGGCCGTTGCGGGTGTAGGTGTTGTACGGCGTGTCGGTTTGCAGGTCGCGCTTGCGAATGTCGCCGTCAAACTTTTCGCCCAGCCCGTAGATCACTGCGGGGTCGGTTTGCAGGCGCATGTCGATGCGCAGGCGGTTGGTAAAAACGCCGCCTATCTCGGCCCGGTCGGTCGGTTTGCCGGTTTCTTTTTCGATAATGCTGGCCAATATCAAGGCTTCTTGGGGCGTTTGCAGGGGCGTGTCGGCTTTGCGGGCATCCCACACTGCTGCCAGTTGTTTGTCCATGGCGCGTGCGGCGGCTTGCAGCACTACGATGTCGCTGGTGCCTTTGGCGTAGCTGTAGGTCTCGGGGAAAAACCGGCCCTCGGGGTGCATGCCGGGTTTGCCCAGCTTGGCCATTAGCGCGTCGTTGGTCATGGCTTGGCTGTCGGGCTTTAAAAACTCGGCCTTGGCCAGCGCAGCGCGCATTTGCCGAATATTCCAGCCCTCTACCAGTGTGACGCTGCGCAGGCTTTGCAGGCCGTTGTACAGCTTGTTTAGCAGCTTTTGCGGTGTGTCGCCCCGCTCTACCTCGTACGTGCCCGCCTTTAGCCCACCAGACTTGCCCGACGCGCGAAAATACCAGTACAGTGCGCTGGGCGGCGTGCCCACCCCCGCGTCTACCACCGCCTGCGCCACACTGCGCGCCGAGCTGCCAGCGGGCAACACCACATTAACCGACTGCACACCCGCAGGCAGCACCAGCGGCTGGCGCACCCACCACCACGCGGCTGCGGCCAGCACGGCACCTGCCAGCAGCAATACCGCTAGCAGATTGGGCAAAGACAAGCCGCGCTGGTGGCGCGCGTTGTAATAAGGGCTTGATAAAGGCATAAGCGAAGGCAAATAACAATGGTAGCGGGTAGGCAGTGCGGTTAACTTAAATCTGTTTGTCTAGGGCTTATCAAAGGGCTCAGGCCAGCTTAGATTGAACCAGCCAAGCTTGAATGAACAACAGGACGTCTGTAGGTGGTAACAATCGCACTAAACGTAGATGATAACGGGGCGCGATAATGACATTATCCAAGATGCAACAAATTTCAACGCTGATTTCAACACGGGTACGCCCAGCGTGCACCTACAAAGCTCCCTTATGAACACGAATATCCACCTCAACGTCACACTGCAAGCCCCCGCCGGGCCGCTGGGCATCATCCGCGCGCAAGGCGCTGACGCAATCAAGTTTTTGCAAGGTCAGCTAACCCAAGATGTCGCTTTGCTAGGCTTGGCCGAGGCGCGCTTGGCGGCTTGGTGTTCAGCCAAGGGGCGCATGCTGGCCAGCTTTGTGGTGCTAAAAAATACGCAAGACGATATTTTGCTGATTTGCAACGCCAGCGTGCTAGCCACTACGCTTAAGCGTCTGCAAATGTTTGTCATGCGCGCGCAATGCAAGTTAACCGATGCCACGGCCCAGTTTGAACTACAAGGCTTGGCTGGAAGCGCTATAGATAAAATAGCTGGTAAAGCAGGATTTGCTTGGGTTACCAGCCGAAATGATACTGAAATTACCGTGCAATTGCCTGATGGGTGGCATCTGGGCGCCGCCGTGCCGCGTGCAGTGCGCATCAGGCCTGTGGCGGGCGATGTGGCGGGCGATGTTGCGGCTACCGTTAGCGATACTTCTCCCACTGCAAACGCCCCAACACAGCAGCCCCATGCAGACCAATCTCAAGCTGAGTCCCTTGCCCTGTGGCAGTACCTGGGCGTCACCTCAGGCATCGCCCACATCACGCCGCCCATTGCGGATGCTTTTGTGCCGCAAATGCTCAATTACGAATCTATCGGCGGTGTTAACTTTAAAAAAGGCTGCTACCCCGGCCAAGAGGTAGTGGCGCGCAGCCAGTTTCGCGGCACCTTAAAACGCCGGGCGTACATTGTTACCTGCGCAGCGCCGCTGGCCGCCGGGCAAGAAGTGTTTGACAGCACCGACCCCACCCAGCCCTGCGGCACCGTAGCCAGCGCCGCCGCTGTGCCCGGCAGCGCGCGGCAATGGCTGGCGATTGTCAGCATGCAAACTCGCGCTGCCGCCAGCCCGCGATTGTCGCTGGCAGCCACGGTAGGCGTAGACAGTGCAGACGGTATGGGTGGTGCAGACGGCGCAGTAGCCGCAGAAGGCGCAACCCTGCATCTGCAGCCCCTGCCCTACGCGTTGCTAGAAGATATTTAAACAGCACCCCACAGCGCTATGTGTTTAATCGCCATGGCCTGGGGCACCAGCGCCCAGTTCCCCTTGGTAATAGCCGCCAACCGCGACGAGTTTTATGCACGGCCTACCGCGCCGCTAGCGCAGTGGACAGCCCATGCTGGCAACACAGCTGCAAGCCAACTCAACACCAGCCAGCCCACTACTAGCCAGCCGACTACAAACCCTTCCAATCCAGGCCACACCATCATCAGCGGGCGCGACCTGCAAGACGGCGGCACGTGGATGGGCTTTAGCCCCAGCGGGCGCTTTGCCATGCTAACCAATGTACGCAACCCCACCGCAACCTTGCCTAGTCAGCCCCTTAGCCGAGGCCATTTAGTCGTCGACTGGCTCAGTAGCCAAGCCACCGCTGATAGCTGGGCCGCACAGCGCGATTTTGCCGCCTACGCAGCCTTTAATTTAATCGTAGGCGACTGGTCTAATCAGCAATTGCATTACCTTAGCAATCAAGCCCAAGCCCAAGCCCAAGCCCAAACTCAAGGTCAGGTTCAAGACCATGCAGCGCAATCACCAGCAGCAGCCGCAAAGCCGCAAGCCTTGCAATCCGGCCACATCGTAGGCCTGTCCAACGCCGCGCTCAACACGCCATGGCCCAAAACTACCCGCTTAACTGCGGTGCTGGGCCAAGCCTTAAACGCAGCAGATACGGACTATGCGCAAAGCTGCGTACGTTTAGACGAACATATGGGTACGGGCGCAAAAACCGCAGACTTAACAGCAGGCGACTTAACCGCCCGACTGCAACACGCCCTGCAAGACCGCTATCCCGCACCAGACGCCACCCTGCCCCACACAGGCGTCACGCCAGAACAAGAAAAAATGCTCTCCTCCGTCATGGTAAGCAGCCCCACCTACGGCACCCGCACCAGCCTAGTCGCCGTGCTAGACCAGCGCGGCATGCTGCATTTGCTAGAGGCCACACATTCCACTCCGCCGCTCAACGCAGCCGCCACGCAACGCAGCTTGGCTATCCAGTGGCCTATGGCGCGCTAGCCCTGCACCCACACCGATCAACCTGATTGCTCTTAATTCAATAGCTGCTTGAGCAGGTTCTACGGCTTAGAAAGCCTATTTGACTACTATTAAACTCCCTCTCAGCAACGCATCACTTCATTGTTTACCGTGGACGGGCGGCGGGACATATCGCTGCAAAAACCTCCGCGAACATGCGCGGCAGGCAGTAGCCATCACCAGTTGGTAGGCCGCACCTCGCTACAGTTTTTCCACCGATACGCTCCCACCGCTCACCCTGTTGCGCTTGGTAGTTTTAAGGCAAGCGGGGCGGAGTTTGCCGGATTTGCACATTCGCTGTATTGCGCTGAAGGTGTTTTGGCAAAAATTTTCCAGGTTGACGATGTTCAACTCCCAATAAAATAATGAAAATCATTTGCGCATTGACTTTAATTCACTCCTTTCAACGTGTGGTCTTCAGCGTCATTTTTAGCGGAACAATCCGTCTAAATCGAAAGGGTTTGAAGTATCATTTCTTCAGGAAAATTGTCACCTTACACCGCAAGTTTTGCGATATATATTCGTTAGGTTTTACCATGGCTGATGACCTTGCATCAAAAGTACGAGACTGGCTACACTCAACAGGATTTCCACTTGAGATGGAGGCTGCCGCCGCGTTCCGGTCCGCAGGTTTTGATGTTCGCCAGTCAGCTTCCTACGCCGACCAGCAAACAGACAAGGGAAGAGAAATTGATGTGCTGGCAACCGACCCTGACGAGCTAGGGGTAGTGCGGATTTCGTATGTGGTTGAATGCAAGGCTTCGTCGAAGCCATGGGTAGTTCTTTGCTCCAACTCAACGCTATCTGGCTACAACCGGCTCCTCGCCTTCGGATTAACGTCGGCCGCTGCACGTCTTGCACTTGCTGAGCGAATTCCAAAACGTGGGTCAGAGGCACAACAGTACGTGTTTGTAGACAGTCGGGCAGGCTACGGAATGCGAGAAGCACTCGGGGCAAAGGATACAGACCCTGCCTATGCCGCCGCTATGTCAGCCCTCAAGGCGTGTCACAGCTTAATACGCGAGGGTGATCCAGATGAAGTGCCGCCACTTTGCCTTTCGTTTCCTGTAGTTGTTGTGGACTCACCAGTATTTGAGTGCACACTGGCATCTGACGGAAGCTTGGAGCTGCAGCAGGTTCAGAGGACTGCATTTCTTTTCTCCACGCATGTTCCAGAGCCCATTGGTTGCCTCGTTCATGTCGTAACACGCGAAGAGTTGCCAACGTTCGCACGTTGGGCGAAATGCGTGGCTACGGCGTTGCGCGTCGACTTTCAAGACAAGGAGATCGAAGCGCTATGAAACCTAGTCCTTACTTAGAGGGGATAGGCCTTCAGCCAGCCGCTCCAAATCAAACTTTAGGTATCGACAATGCCCACTCTTAGCGCCAGCGTCAATGGAACTTTACTCGCACAAGTGCGAACGGACGGCTACGACGTTGTGTCCGTGGCGGTGCAGGGGACGTGCGTAGAGGATGAAGTTGCTGAGCTAATGATGACCGGCTTGAAGTGTCCCGAAAACGGGAAGCCTGTCTACCTCACTTGGATCAACTCATACCGGCTGAAGGCCGGTGACCTCGTTGAGGTCACGATTCAAGATGAAGGCGACACCTCGCACGAGGGAAAGACCCTTGCCGAATTGTTTCCGGAAGAGGTGGAACCCAATGAGCAGATGGACTTCACGCCTACTACCGATCTCTTTGCGAAGCTCCGTTCGAAAACACGGTTACGCGAGGGCTTCAGATTTGAGCTCGAGACGAGCCGTGGTTCTACCTACCTTGGTAAGACTGGGGATAAGGGACACGGCTTCGGCTTTACAGTTCTGTGGAATATCCAACGTCCTCGTCGCGCAAATCTCTCGCTACACAGCTACACGATCGACAGTTTGGAGCATAAAACACCCATGCACGACCATGTGCGCGAATACATTGAACCGTTCACAACGGTACGCTTTAGTGTCAATGCTTAACATGCCAATCAATACGGACGTCCTATCGGAGGGTTCTACTACCAGCCTGTCCGCCGATCATTTCCGACATTAGATCTTTCCATATGCAAATCACTCACCTACTTCTCGCCGTGCTAGACCAGCACGGCACACCGTATTTGCTAGAAGTCACTCACTCCACACAGCCCTTCACCGCAGCCTCTGCGCAGTGCAGCTTGGCCATTCAATTGCCTGTGGCGTCTTAGCGCTGCACCTATATCGCCACATTTTTCGCTCTTAATTCAATAGCTGCTTGAGCAGGTTCTACGGCTTGAACAGCCTATTTGACTATTAAACTCCCCCTCAGCAACGCATCACTTCGTTGTTCACCGTGGACGGGCGGCAGGACATATCGCTGCAAAAACCTCCGCGAACATGCGCGGCAGGCAGTAGTTATCCAAAGCTGGTAGGCCGCACCTCGCTACAGTTTTTCCACCGTTACGCTCCCACCGCTCACCCTGTTCGGCTTGGTAGTTTTAAGGCACGCGGGGCTAAGTTTGCCGGATTTACACATCCGCTGTGTTGCGCTAAAGGCGCTTCGGCAAACATTTCCTGGCTCGAAGATGCTCAAATCCCAATAAAACGGTGAAAATCGTTCACACGATGATCCCAATTCACTTCTCTCAACATGCGGTGTTTAGCGCTATTTTTAATGGAGCAAACTATCTAAGCCGCAAGGGTTCGAAGCATTGTTTCTCCAGGAAAAATTGTCACGTTATACCGCAGCTTTTGCGGTACACATTACATTAGAACATACCAAATGAACGAAGAAGAATTCGACGTAATTGCAGGGATGTTTGCAGAAAGGGTTAGCAACCCTTTGGCATGGTTTAAACATTCAAGATCATTGCTTGCGGCCGCAAGATCCACACGAGAACGCGCAGCGGTTTTAATAAATTCGTGGGAAAAGTCTGATTTAGAGCATGTTGCAACCATGCTCTACGGGTTTTGCCTTGAGAATCTTTTTAAGGCCATATGGACTCTGCGTAAATTCGGCTCTCCTCACGCAGAAGAGTGGACTCCCAAAGCTGATTTCCCTTCCGAACTGAAAACTCATGATCTCGTAAAGCTGGCAAATCTGATTGATGACAAATTGTCTGAAAAATATGAGTTCTCTTTGTACCTACTTTCGGAGGCGACAACTTGGAGCGGAAGATACCCATGCTCCTTGAAAGGCGAAGAAGGCGCCATTTTTTATATGTCAGCGGTCAATGATGACGCGGAAACAATATTCAAGCAGTACAGCAGGCCGTTCACTTCGATTAGCTGAAATAGTGAATATTTTTATTTTTTTCTATTCCTAACCCGGCGCTCAAGCCGACCCACCTTCGGCGGTCGGCTTAGCTTGTTCGTTATTGAAAAACAAAGCGGGAATTCATACAGTTTTTGAACATCTACCCTCGGCCCACCACAGCGGTGCGCGTTCTAGATCTCATTTTTTCAAGCCTTTTAAGCCTCTAACCCAAGTAAATCCTGCTCAAGAAGCTATTAAATTTATAGTATCTAACGACCAAGTTAGCCAACACCGCATCAGGCAAACAAAACCAAAAACGCCCATCAGACACGCAAGTGACAACCCTTAGCCACGCCCTACGTCTCAAGGGCGACAATGGGGGCTACTTTAGTCACCCATAAGACTGTCCATGGACGAACCTATTCTTACTATTGACGAACGCGAGGCGATTAATTCGGGTCGCTGGTTTTCAACCCTTTCCCCTAGCCTGCGACACGACATACTGCGATGCACTTACGTCAAACGTTACAAAGACGGCGAGCTGATCTGCGCGCGCGGCGACACGGCCGACGAGTGGATAGCCTGTGCACGCGGCGCGCTGCGCGTGTCCAGCACGTCGGTGTCGGGCAAGCTGGTAACGTTGACTTATGTGGAGCCGGGCATTTGGATGGGCGACGTGAGCATGTTTGACGGCGACCGCCGCACGCACGACGTGTACGCGCACGGCGACACGTCTATCGTGTGCGTGGCGCGGGCTGATTTTCGCAAAATACTCGCATCGCATGTAGAGCTGTACGAGGCGCTGATGCGGCTGCAGGCGCGGCGCATTCGCCTGCTGTTTGGCTTGGTTGAAGACCTTAACACCCTGCCCCTGCGCGCGCGGCTGGCCAAGCAGCTGGTGCATTTGGTGCGCAGCTACGGCGTGCCTAGCTTGTCTAATAACGAAGAAATGCGCATCGGCCTGCACTTGGCCCAAGAAGAGCTGGCCCAGCTGCTAGGCGCGTCACGCCAGCGGGTAAACCAAGAGCTTAAAGCCATGGAGCGCGAAGGCATCATCCGCGTAGAGCCCGGTGGCCTGGTAGTGTGCCAGCGTGAAGCGCTGAAAAAGATTGGGGATGCGGATGTCTGATTTCAGCCATTTCTTAGGCACCCGCGCTGTGGGCGAAAAAAACGCTTTTGACACAGCTGCATTAACCGCTTGGTTGGAGAAAAATTTAGACGGTTTTGCTGGCCCCATCACCGTAGAAATGTTCAACGGTGGGCAGTCTAACCCCACCTACAAGCTGGTCACCCCCAGCAAAAGCTACGTGATGCGCGCTAAGCCCGGCCCCGTGGCCAAGCTGCTACCGTCGGCCCACGCCATTGAACGCGAGTTTGCCGTCATGCGCGGCCTGCACGGCACCGACGTGCCAGTAGCGCAAATGCACTGCCTGTGTGAAGACGAGTCCGTCATTGGCCGCGCCTTCTACATCATGGAATTTGTAGCAGGCCGCGTGCTGTGGGACCAAGCCCTGCCCGGCATGACACCCGCGCAGCGCGGTGAGATCTACAGCGAAATGAACCGCGTAATGGCGGCGCTGCACAGCGTTAAATTTGCCGAACGTGGACTGGCCAACTACGGCAAGCCCGGCAACTACTTTGAGCGCCAAATTGGCCGCTGGAGCAAGCAGTACCAAGCTAGCATTACGACACCCATACCAGAAATGGACCAGCTGATCGAATGGCTGCCAGCGCACATCCCCGCTAGCGCACGGGATGAGGCCCAAGTCAGCATCGTGCATGGCGACTACCGCCTAGACAATATGATTTTTCACCCCACAGAGCCGCGTGTACTGGCCGTGCTGGACTGGGAGCTGTCTACCCTGGGCCACCCGCTGGCCGACTTTAGCTACCACTGCATGGCCTGGCACATCCCGCCAGGTGCTTTCCGCAGCATTGGCGGGCTAGACCACGCTGCCCTGGGCATACCCAGCGAGGCTGACTACATCCGCATGTACTGCCAGCGCACCGGCACGCACACGCCCGAGGCGCTGAAAGCCGATTGGAATTTTTATCTGGCCTACAACCTGTTTCGCATAGCCGCCATCTTGCAAGGCATAGCCAAACGCGTAGAAGCCGGCACCGCTGCCAGCGCGCAAGCCGTGGCGTCTGCTGCAGGGGCTAGGCCACTGGCGCAAATGGCTTGGTCGTTTGCTTTGAAGGCTCATTAATTACTGAATACAAATACCGAACTGCTGAATTACCAAAATACCGGACGCGAAGGGCGCGAAGGTTTCGCAAAGGACGCTAAAAAGAGAAAGAAAATGAATACAAAAAAGTAAAAACGAATTGAGATGATTGGATTAATCTTTCAACTAAATTTTATTTTTTAACTTATTTTTTACTTTTTTATTAACTAAATTTTGATTCTCTTTTTATCTTCTTTCGCGTCCTTCGCGCAACCTTAGCGCCCTTCGCGTCCAAAAATCTTCTGACTTATAACCCCACACGGAGACTACACCATGGATTTCGACTATTCACCCAGCACCAAAGACCTGCAAACCAAGCTGCTAGCTTTTTTCGATGCCCACATCTACCCCAACGAGAAAGCTTTTCACGACGAGATAGAAGCCAACACGGCAGCAGGCAAGCGCTGGACACCGCTGCAGACGATTGAAAAGCTCAAGCCCATTGCGCAAAAGCAGGGCCTGTGGAACCTGTGGCTGCCGCGCGATACGGCAGAGATCGCGGGCTTTGGTGGCGACCCTTCGTTTGGCGGCGCAGGCCTGACCAACCAAGAATACGCGCCGCTGGCCGAGATCATGGGGCGCGTGCCTTGGGCTAGCGAGGTGTTTAACTGCTCAGCGCCCGATACGGGCAATATGGAAACCATCGCCCGCTACGGCTCACCTGCCCTGCGCGACCGCTGGCTCAAGCCGCTGTTGCGCGGCGAGATTCGCTCTGCCTTTGCCATGACCGAACCTGATGTGGCATCGTCTGACGCGACCAATATTGCCACCCGTGTGGTACGCGACGGTAACGACTACAAAATTGATGGCCGCAAATGGTGGATCAGCGGCGCGGGCGACCCGCGCTGCGCGGTGTACATCGTGATGGGCAAAAGCGACCCCGACGCACCGCGCCACAGCCAGCAAAGCATGATCATCGTGCCTGCGGACGCACCGGGCATCAAAGTAGTGCGGCCGCTGACAGTGTTTGGCTACGACGACGCACCCCACGGCCACTGCGAGATGACGTTTACCAACGTGCGCGTACCGGCAGAGAACATGCTCTTGGGCGAAGGCCGTGGGTTTGAAATAGCCCAAGGCCGCCTTGGCCCCGGTCGCATTCATCACTGCATGCGCTTGGTTGGCCTGGCCGAGCGTGCGCTAGAGCTGATGTGCAAGCGCGCCTCTAGCCGCATTGCCTTTGGCAAAGCCGTGGCCGCGCAAACTGTGACGCAAGAGCGTATTGCCGAGGCGCGTTGCCGCATTGACATGGCGCGTTTGCTCACGCTGAAAACAGCTTGGTTGATGGACATTGGCGGTAACAAACTAGCCAAAAACGACATCGCCATGATTAAAGTGGTAGCACCCAGCATGGCCTGCCAAGTGATTGACTGGGCTATGCAAGTGCACGGCGGCGGCGGCATGTGCGACGACTACCCGCTAGCCTACGCCTACACGGCAGCGCGCACCCTGCGCTACGCCGACGGCCCAGATGAAGTGCACCGCAACGCCATTGCCAAGCTAGAACTAGGCAAATACGCGCTAGAAAAACGCGAAGTTGAAATGCCCATCACGCGTAGTTAACGTGTGATGTCGTAAAGGACACACGCAGCTAGTGTGTGTCCTGTCTACGCCGCAATATCGGTGCGCAGGTTATTCAAGGCCATTTCGCACGCGGTGGTAAACAACAGCGTGGCATGCTCCAGCGTGGGTATATCGCCTGCTGTGCACTCCATACGCAAATACGCTTTGCCGCGCAACAGCATCAGTATCTTGGGTGCCGCAGGGTCCATTACAGGCCATGTGGTTAAGCCACTGGCCAGCTCTTGGGTTACCCAAGCCACCGCGTTCTCGCGCTTATCGGCCAAGATAGCGTAGTGGTTTAAAAACTCGTTACCCAAGCTCTCCCAGCCCACCTCTTTGTAGATCGACAGCCAGCGCATTTCTTCGGGCAAGCTGGCGTCCACCACGGTTTGCAGTGTGTCGGTGTACATTGCAAAAGCACGTTTGTCCAAGTCGTTTTTTAGCTGGCGGTTTATCACCATCACGGCTACGTCGTCGCGCACATCCAGCTCGGCGCGGGCGCGCAGCTCGGTGCCCTTGATAAAGTCGCGCGAGGGCTGGCCCTGCTCTATGCGCCAGGCTTTGCCGCCTACCTTACCTTCAATCTGGTAGCCGCCCCGCCCATCGCGCCGCTCAGAGAAAGCCAAACCTTGCGTGTTGGCCCATTCAGACACAGGGTTGGCGACGCTTTTGCCATTAGCTGCGGCTGTCTTGCCTTGCCTTGCGTTACTGGCCTTGCCTAGACCCAGAGCATTTTTTAGTGATTCGAACATAGGTTGTCATTTTGCTCTAAAGTTAGATTATCAAAGGACTTTACAAAAATGCTGCAACTTTATACATGGCCAACGCCTAATGGCCACAAAATTCACATCATGCTAGAAGAATGTGGTCTGAAATACGACGTTATACCCGTCAACATTGGCGCAGGTGACCAGTTCAAGCCAGATTTTCTGCGCATCAGCCCCAACAATAAAATGCCCGCTTTGGTAGATAGCGACGGGCCGGATGGTCAGCCCATATCTATCTTTGAATCAGGCGCTATCTTGATCTACCTTGCCGCCAAAACTGGCAAGTTTTTACCCAAAAGCGACCGTAACAAGTACAACGTGCTGCAGTGGCTGATGTTCCAAATGGGCGGCGTGGGCCCCATGCTGGGGCAAAATCACCATTTCCGCACCTATGCACCTGAAAAACTGCCCTACGCGATTGACCGTTACACCAACGAGGCCAAGCGCATTTACGGCGTGATTGATCGCCAACTGGCTACCCACCCGTTTATTGCGGGCAAAGCCTACAGCATTGCCGACATGGCCATCTACCCGTGGCTGCGCAACTGGAAAGCCCAAGGCATGGAGCTGACAGATTACCCGGCGCTTAAAGCATGGTTTGACGCACTGGAAAAGCGGCCCGCTGTGCAGCGCGGCTGCCAAGTTTTGGCCGACCAGCGCAAGCCGATTACGGGCGACAAAGAACGTGAAATACTTTTTGGCAAAGCGCAGTACCAAAAACGCTGACCGCAGTACAAAAAACGCTGGCCTCATTACGAAAAACGCCAGCATTTAAGGTTAGAATAGAAAACTTCGGAGTGTGGCGCAGCCTGGTAGCGCACCTGGTTTGGGACCAGGGGGTCCAAGGTTCGAATCCTTGTACTCCGACCAATATTTAGTAACTAAAAAATTAGCAACCAATATTACCGCCCTGCAACCCATTGGTTTGCAGGGCGTTTTTCATTGAAGATTAGCGCAGTCATACTGTCTTAATCCCAAAATAATGACACAGCAACCCTGTGCCATAGCTGTCCGTAGCTCAGTTGGATAGAGCAACAGCCTTCTAAGCTGTGGGTCGGGGGTTCGATCCCCTCCGGACAGACCATTTGGCAAACCGTAATTGCTCACGCTTTATGCGCCAAATTGGCGTTTTAGGCCGTAATTACTGCTCAAGCAGCTATTTAATTAGTAGCATGCAACATGCCGCAAAACTGATGACCGTATTAAACACTGCACGCCAAGCGCGTGGGGTAAATACACGTGCATAGAATACAAAATTAGTCTATATTTAGTTACTTTCAATAACTTTAAATGGCTGACTTTAATTATTCGGCGTCATCTTTTGAAGTCTTAAGTTCACACCATGTATGACCCAGCCCATCACAGCGCCCCCCGTTCTTGATATTTCCGTCGAACTGCATGGCGCAGTGGCGCTGGTAACTTTGAGGCGGCAGCACAAACGCAATGCGCTGAACAATGCGTTGGTACTGGCCCTGGAATATACCTTCACGCACCTGCCCGAAGGCACTCGCGCGGCGGTGATTACCGGTGATGGTGACCATTTTTGTGCAGGCCTGGATTTAAGCGAGCTGCAGGCGCGTAGCACGATTGACGGTTTGCACCACTCGCGCATGTGGCACCGCGCATTTAACGCGATTGAAAAAGGCAGCGTGCCGGTGGTGGCTGCATTGCACGGCGCGGTGGTGGGCGGCGGGATGGAGCTGGCCAGCAGCTGCCACTTGCGTGTGGCAGATGAAACGGCATTTTTTGCCTTTCCGGAAGGCTCGCGGGGTATTTTTGTGGGCGGCGGCGGGTCGGTTCGGGCGCCTAAGTTGATTGGCGAACATCGCATGCTGGACATGATGTTAACGGGCCGCGTGTTCAAAGCGGCTGAGGCTGTGCCCTTGGGTTTTGCTCAGTATTTGGTAGCGTCAGGCCAAGCGCTGGCTAAGGCGATGGAGCTAGCCCAGCGCATCGCCACCAATACTGAGATGACCAACTACGCGCTTATCCACGCCCTGCCCCGCATAGCAGAGCAAACAGCGGACCACGGCTTTTTTACCGAGGCGTTGATGGCGTCTATTGTCGAAACCGCGCCTGAGGCGCAGCAGCGTGTGAAAGACTTTTTAGAAGGACGTGCGGCTAAGGTCAGGGCTGATTGAAGGCCGAGAACGAATAAGAATACGAATACCGGACGCGAAGGGCGCGAAGGTTGCGCGAAGGACGCTAAAGGGATACCAAAATTTTTATAATTTTATGAAATCATGACTAAGGCAGCTACTTACCGCGATTTTACTTTTGGGGTGACGCGCGCGGTAAAAACTGAGCGCGGTGGTCATACTTACTTGGTTGCAGATCAGACTTTGCAGCCTTACCCGGTGCGCTTAACAGATCGTCTGCAGCATTGGGCCCATACCGCGCCTGATCGCATCTGGATGGCGCGGCGCAGCGCAGATATAGCTGCTGATGGTGCGTGGGTAAAAATCAGTTACGCCCAAGCTTGGGACCAAGCCCAGCGGATTGGCCAAGCACTGCTTAACCGCGGCTTGTCTGCTGACAAACCCGTTGCCATTCTGAGCGAAAACAGCCTAGAACATGCACTGCTAGCCATTGCCTGCATGACAGTGGGCGTGCCTTACTGCAGCGTGTCGCCGGCCTATAGTTTGTTAAGCCAAGACTACGCCAAGCTGCGCCACGTGTTGGACACCCTGACCCCGGGCTTGGTGTACGCTAGCGACTGGGCGCGCTATGGCAAAGCCATCGACGCAGTGGTAGATAGCAAGGTAGAGATTACTACAAATTACATAGCTGCTCGAGCAGGTAATACGGGATCTACAAGCCTATTTGATGCATTACTAAACACTGAAGTTACCCCACAAGTCGCGTGCGCCATGCACGCTACCGACGGCGACACGATAGTTAAATTTCTCTTCACCAGTGGTTCTACCAAGCTGCCCAAAGCCGTGGTTAACACGCAGCGCATGATTTGCGCCAACCAGCAGCAAATGGCCCAGTCTATGCCCTGCCTCACCAAAGAGCCGCCCGTGCTGGTGGACTGGCTGCCGTGGAACCACACCTTTGGCGGCAACCATAATTTTGGCCTGACGCTGTACCACGGCGGCACGCTGTACATTGACGACGGCAAACCCACCCCCGCGCTGATGGGCGAGACCCTGCGCAACCTGCGCGAGATAGCGCCCACGCAATATTTCAACGTGCCCACCGGCTACGAGCAAATCGCCGCTGCCATGCAAACTGATGACCCAGCGGGCCGGGATTTGCGCAAAAATCTGCTGTCGCGCTGCAGCATGTTCTTCTACGCAGGCGCGGCACTGGCGCAACCCATATGGGACAGCCTGTTTGCAAGCCAAGAGAGCGAGATGGGCCAGCGCATTGTGATGGGCACGGGCCTGGGCATGACCGAGAGCGCGCCGTTTGCATTGTTTGTTACCAGCACACAGGTGCGCGCAGGCGACCTGGGCCTGCCCACCCCAGGGATGGAGCTAAAGCTGGTACCCGAATGCAACAAAACCGAAGTGCGCTACCGCGGCCCCAACATCACCCCCGGCTACTGGAGAAACAAAGCCGCTACCCAAGACAGTTTTGACGATGAAGGCTTCTTTTGTACTGGTGACGCCGTGCAGTGGATAGACGCTGGCGACCCGCACCAAGGCCTGAAATTTGATGGCCGTATAGCCGAAGACTTTAAGCTGGCCACTGGCACTTTTGTCAGCGTGGGGCCGCTGCGTGCCAAAATGATTGCGGCAGGCGCGCCGCTGATTCAAGACGTGGTGATCACCGGCATGAACGAAAAAGAAGTGGGCGCGCTGATCATCTTAGCCATGGGGCCAGCTAAAAAATTTGCTGACTTAGCCGACAGCGCTACTATTAAAGAGATAGCTGCTCGAGCAGACATTACGGCCTATATGGCCAAAATGCTCACTCATCTGGCATTAAATTCTACCGGTTCAGCATCTCGCGTGGCCCGTGCTGTGGTGCTAGACCAAGCGCCCAGCATCGACCATGGCGAAATTACCGACAAAGGCTCTATCAACCAGCGCGCCGTGCTCAATACACGCGCTGCATTGGTACAAGCCCTGTATGCCGGTACGGCACCGCACATCGTTAAACCTGATACGGTTTAACATTCTTTAGCGCAGACTTCGTTTTGTAACGCAGATCTGTCCGCACCCACAGGAGACCATCCATGAACCACATGCTGCAACGCCGCCAATTTAACCAATCCACCCTCGCCGCGCTGGTCTCCAGCGCCAGCACGGCCAGCGTGTGGGCACAACCTGCAGGCCCGGTAGAAGGGGTCAAAGTGCTGTACGGTTTTCCAGCGGGCAGCGCGGGCGATGTATGCGCGCGGCGCATAGCCGAGAAATTTGCCAACACGCCCTACAGCAAAGGCCAAGGCGTGGTCGATAACAAGCCCGGCGCAGGCGGGCGCATTGCGCTAGAAGGCCTTAAAGCCGCAGCTTCTGACGGCAGCGTAATTGCGCACACACCCTTCTCTGCCCTGTCGCTATACCCGCACATCTACAGCAAGCTCAGCTACGACCCGTTCAAAGACTTCGCCATGCTGGGCACCACATCGCTGATCCACCACGGCTTTTGTGTTGGGCCCAAAGTGCCTGCCACTGTGACCAATATCAAACAATTCCTAGACTGGGCCAAGGCCAACCCCAAAGACGCTAGCTACGGCTCGCCCGCTGCAGGCTCAACCCCGCACTTTATCGCCGTACTGCTGGGTATTAACAGTGGTGTGGAGCTGCAGCACATAGCCTACCGCGGCTCTATCCCAGGCGTGACCGATGTGGTGGGCGGCCAAATAGCCGCCATGTGCTGCCCGCATGGCGACATGATTGCCAACCACAAGGCCGGCAAACTGCGTATCTTGGCCACCAGTGGCAAAACCCGCTCACCGTTTGTGCCCGAGGTAGCCACATTCGCCGAGCAAGGTTTGGGCGACTTGACGGTGGAAGAATGGTTTGGCTTTGTAGGCCCCGCCAAAATGCCGGCACATTTGGTGAAAGCGTGTAACGACGCTATTAACGCCGCGCTCAAGGACAAAACCGTCACCGACACTTTTGCCGTGATTGGACTTATTCCGTTGGGCGGTACGCCCGATGACCAAGCCCGCAGCATGAAGCTGGAATACGACCGCTGGGGCCCGCTGATCAAGAAAATTGGCTTCACGGCAGAGTCTTAACCGCCCAAGCGCTGCGCGACACCAAACCTAGCGCGGCTTGCTGTACATTGGTAACGTATGGACAAAAAAATATCTTCTTCACACCAAGCAACACAGGGTGCGCAGGCAGCTAAACCCGCCAAAGACTCAAAACCGCCCTTAAAGCCAACCGCCAAGGCCGCCAAGCCCTCTTTAAAGCCATTAAAGCCTGCCGCCAGCCACAAAAAACCTCCTGCCGCTGTGCCAGCACTCGCACCTACCGGTAACGCCTTAGACACCCAGTTTTTAGAAAGCTTGCTGGGCTACAACGCCAGGCGCGCTGCGCTGGCCATCATCGACATATTTTTAAAGCGCATGGCACCGTATGACTTGCGGCCTGTAGATTTTTCAGTGCTGTCGGTGATTGCGCGCAATCCTGGGACTACGTCGCGCCAGTTGTGTGCGGCTTTGAACATACTGCCGCCTAATTTTGTCAACCTGCTAGCGGCCTTAGAAAAACGCAAGCTGGTTGAGCGCAAGCCCCACCTACAAGACAAGCGTGCAGCCGCATTGCACCTTAGCAGCCAAGGCAGCACCCTCATGCAAGGTGCTGAGCTGACCGTGCGTGACCTAGAGCGCGAGGGCGCAGCACGCCTAACCCAGGCTGAACACGCCACGTTGATTCGGCTCTTACAAAAAGTCTACTTGCCTTGATACGTCAAACCAGCCTCTTGGGCCTCAACTAGCCCCCAAGGCACGCTACCAAAGGGGTCGCAGTGCAAAAAGTGCAGCAAAACCACCACAAAATCAGGGTAAGTTCCACTATTTATTGCATTAGCAGCTATGAATCTTGTAGCGTTTTTTGAAAAATACGTTATATTTCAATCAGTTCGAGCCTAAAGCTCTTATTTCACATTACCCCATAACAACCACCTTTTTGGAGAGCCCCTCATGAGCACCAAGGACAATGCTGCTGTAAACCAACTGTTTGACTTGCTAGAGTCGCGCTACGCTATTCGCGTGCTGTGGGCGCTTAAAGACGGTCACCCGCAAACTTTCCGCTTGCTTCAAGACAGCGTGGGCGGTATCACCCCCAACACGCTGAACACCCGTTTAAAAGAAATGCGCACTGCCGGTTTTATCACCCACGGTGACAACGGCTACTGCGTGACCAATAGCGGCTCTGACCTGCTGCGCCGTATGAATGACATGAGCCCGTTTGCCACCAAGTGGACAGCCGCCATGAAGGCCAAGAAGAAGTAATCTGCCATTACAGGCTTCGCGGTACAATTACCGCACTTTGACAAAGCAGCCCCAACGGCTGCTTTTTTATTGTTATTTTTATACTAAATATGGCTTGTAGGCCGTAGAACCTGCTCAAGCAGCTATTAAATTTATAGTACGAACGCTTATTTACAAGGACCCTTTTATGACCACCCCTAGCACCGCAACCACCACCCCATCTGGCCTGCAATACACCGACACCGAAGTTGGCACAGGCGCCACCGCCGCATCAGGCCAGCAAGTCAGCGTGCATTACACCGGCTGGCTATTTAACGACGGCGTGCAAGGCGGCAAGTTTGACAGCAGCAAAGACCGTGGCCAGCCGTTTGAGTTTGGCCTGGGCGCAGGCATGGTCATTAAGGGCTGGGACGAAGGCGTGGCGGGCATGCAGGTGGGCGGCAAGCGCACGCTGATCATCCCGGCAGCCCTAGGCTACGGCGCACGCGGTGCTGGCGGCGCCATACCGCCCAACGCTACGCTAAAGTTTGACGTCGAGCTGCTGGCTGTACGCGGATAAAGTGCGTGGCTGAAACACGCGGCTAAAGTACGCGGTTAAGTCGTCGCTACCACCTGCGCCAGTGCGCGCAGGGCTGTTTTATGCGTGAAAAGTGCGTCTAACCCAAGTAAATTCTGCTCAAGCAGCTACGGTTTTTATAGCGATTGAGCTGGTGATTTAGTTGGCGATTTCGTTAGCGCTTTAGAGTGCATCACTTACACTTTTTGCTGCCTGCCCACTTGAAATCAGCTTTTTAGCGCTAATTTGGCCTTTTAGCAGATCTTTTACCCACCACTATTATTTTGTTGCTTGTTTGACTATGTCTGAAAATCAAAAATCCGAGGAAAACGGCGCGGACAAAGCCGCGCTGAACTCTAATGCTGACAACCACACCGCGCGCGACCTGGCTGCACAAGACTTAGCCGCCCGCGCTAAAGCCGCTGGCGTACCCGCCGACGCGTCGCCCGAAGAAATCGAAGCTGCCTTAGCCGCCAACGAGTCTGAGGCCGTAGACGAGCTAACGGTGGCCCAGGCCGAGGTGGCTACGCTGAAAGCCAAAGTAGCCGACCTGCAAGACCAGTACATGCGCGGCCAAGCCGAGGTGCAAAACGCCCGCCGCCGCGCCGAAGACGACGTGTCCAAGGCCCGCAAATTCGGCGTAGAAAGCTTTGCCGAAAGCTTGCTGCCCGTGGCCGATTCACTGGTGGCTGGCCTAGCCATTAAAGACGCCACGATTGAGCAAATCCGCGAGGGCGCCGAGGCTACCTTGCGACAGCTGACCAGCGCACTAGAGCGCAACAAAGTCATGGCGATTGACCCGCCCGCAGGCGAAAAATTCGACGCCCACAAACACCAAGCCATCTCCATGGTGCCTTCTGAGCAAGAAGCCAATACGGTAGTGAACGTGCTGCAAAAAGGCTACACCATAGCTGAGCGGGTACTGCGGCCTGCTTTGGTGACTGTTGCAGCGGCTAAGTAATTTATCTGAGGACTTTTAATACCGAACAGCCGGACGCGAAGGTCGCGAAGGACGCAAAAGAAGACAAAAAAGAATAAAAAAGGAAAACTAGAAATAACTTTGTAAATTTAGTCAACCTCTTTGTTTTACTAAATTTTCAAATTTTGTATTCTTTTCTTCCTTTCGCGTCCTTCGCGCAACCTTAGCGCCCTTCGCGTCCAGAAGTACGAATTAAACCCCTTGCAAACCAGCCACCCATCCATATCTAAACAATATCTAACTTTTAACAATCGACGGAGTAAAAATCATGGGCAAAATCATCGGCATCGACCTAGGCACCACCAACAGTTGCGTATCCATCATGGAAGGCAACACCACCAAGGTCATTGAAAACAGCGAAGGCGCGCGTACCACGCCGTCCATCGTGGCATACCAGGAAGACGGCGAAGTGCTGGTAGGCGCGTCGGCCAAGCGCCAAGCGGTGACCAACCCCAAGAACACGCTGTACGCGATCAAGCGCCTGATCGGCCGCAAGTTCACCGAAAAAGAAGTCCAAAAAGACATCGGCCTCATGCCCTACAGCATCGTGGCGGCTGACAACGGCGACGTATGGGTGGAAGTGCGCGGTAAAAAAATGTCGGCCCAGCAAGTGTCTGCCGACATCTTGCGCAAGATGAAGAAAACCGCCGAAGACTACCTAGGCGAAACCGTGACCGAAGCCGTCATCACCGTGCCTGCGTACTTTAACGACGCACAGCGCCAAGCTACCAAAGACGCGGGCCGCATTGCAGGCCTGGACGTTAAGCGCATCATCAACGAGCCTACCGCAGCTGCATTGGCGTTCGGCCTAGACAAAAACGAAAAAGGCGATCGCAAAATTGCCGTGTATGACTTGGGCGGCGGTACGTTTGACGTGTCCATCATCGAGATTGCCGATGTTGACGGCGAAAAACAGTTTGAAGTGCTGTCCACCAACGGCGACACCTTCTTGGGCGGCGAAGACTTTGACCAGCGCATCATCGAGTTCATCATTGCCGAGTTTAAGAAAGACCAAGGCGTAGATTTGGGCAAAGACGTGCTGGCCTTGCAGCGCCTGAAAGAAGCGGCAGAAAAAGCCAAGATCGAGCTGTCTTCCAGCGTGTCTACCGACATCAACCTGCCCTACATCACCGCTGATGCGTCTGGCCCAAAACACCTTAGCATCAAAATGACCCGCGCCAAGCTGGAAAGCTTGGTCGAAGAACTGATCGAGCGCACCATTGCACCCTGCCGCGTAGCTATTAAAGATGCTGGCGTGGCAGTGGGCGACATCCACGACATCATCTTGGTCGGCGGTATGACCCGTATGCCTAAAGTGCAAGAAAAGGTCAAAGAGTTCTTTGGCAAAGAAGCACGCAAAGACGTCAACCCTGATGAAGCCGTGGCCGTGGGCGCTGCGATTCAGGGCCAGGTATTGTCTGGCGACCGCAAAGACGTATTGCTATTGGACGTAACGCCTCTTTCACTGGGTATCGAAACCCTGGGCGGCGTGATGACCAAGATGATCACCAAGAACACCACCATCCCCACCAAGTTTGCACAAACCTTCTCTACTGCGGACGACAACCAGCCCGCCGTGACGATTAAGGTTTACCAAGGCGAGCGCGAGATGGCCAGCGGCAACAAATCGCTGGGCGAGTTCAACCTGGAAGGTATTCCACCTGCATCGCGTGGCACGCCGCAAATTGAAGTGTCGTTTGACATTGACGC
>JAYSWJ010000169.1:0-1555 GCA_043718065.1 Polaromonas sp. | reverse complement strand
GATTTCAAAGGCGGCATGAACTACGCTGACCTGAGCAAAGCGGGCGTCAACATGTTTGCTTACGGTAACTTCATCACCATCTTGATTAACTTCTTGATCTTGGCTTTTGTCATCTTCATGATGGTGAAACAAGTCAACAAGATGAAAAAGGCCGAACCAGCAGCGCCTGCACCAGCCACGCCAGAAGACGTTTTGCTGTTGCGCGAGATTCGCGACAACCTGAAAAAGTAATTCAGCAGTTTCTAGCTATCTCCAATTTAGCACCGGCCGCACAGTTCGCAAGGGCTGTGCGGTTTTTTTGCCTGCAGTGTGTAGCTAGGCCCTTAGATCACTAGCCAACCAAACGTTTGGCTTGGCGCACAGCTTCAATCAAGCTGCTGGCATCGGCCCGGCCCGTGCCCGCTATATCAAACGCCGTGCCGTGGTCAGGGCTGGTGCGTACCAGCGGCAGGCCTAAAGTGACGTTGACGCCTTTGTCCACGCCCATGTATTTAACGGGGATTAGCCCTTGGTCGTGGTACATGGCCACCACCACGTCAAATTTGGCAAAGCCGCGCGCTTGCATAAACACCGTGTCGGGCGGCAGCGCGCCGTGCACGTCTATGCCCTGGGCGCGGGCCGCGGCAACAGCTGGGTTGATTATTTCGATCTCTTCACGACCAAACAAACCACCCTCGCCTGCATGTGGGTTCAGCCCCGCCACAGCCATACGTGGGGCGCAGCCCAAGGTTTTACTCAAAGCTGCATGGGTGATACGCAGCGTTTGCAATACGTTGTCCACCGTCACTGCGTCAATGGCTTGGCGCAAACTGGTGTGGATACTGACCAGCACGGTGCGCAGCTCGTCGTTGGCCAGCATCATGCGCACGGGCACTTGGTCTAGCGGCAGCTTAAGGTAGGCAGCGGCCTCGGCCTGCAATAGCTCGGTGTGGCCCGGGTAGGCCACGCCTGCAGCGCGCCAAGCCTCTTTGTGGATAGGCGCGGTGACCATGGCTGCTACGTCGCCGCGCAGTGCAGCGCGCGCGGCCCACAGCACGCACTGGTATGAAAACTTGCCCGCCACATCGCTAACCTGGCCGCGGTTTAACTGCGCCAGAAGCTGTACAGATGACTGTGCCGATGACTGCACAGGTGGCTGCGCGGGTGACTCTGAAATATCGCGCGCTGGGTTTACGCCAGGGTGGGTATCGCTGGCTGGCAACTGCAACACGGGCAGGCAGCGCGGCGGTGCTAGCAGGGCATTTTGCGCAGTGGCCAACTGGGCTATGGGAATCAGCGCGCCTAACTGGTTGGCGGCTTGACGCATCAATGCCAGGTCGCTCACCACAAAGCAGCCCGCCATCACATCAGGCGCATCGCGAAAGGCCTTGACCATAATCTCAGGCCCAATGCCCGCAGGGTCGCCGGGGGTGATGGCAATTGGGAGCTGGAGATGTTGTGCCGTCAACATGGGCTTGGGCAAGGCTGAATTCATGGGTAAATTGTAGGCTTATTTTATCTTGCATTATCTTGTTTTTGGATTTCAATTACTACTAAAATAATAGCGAACTATTGA
>JAYSWJ010000168.1:0-10007 GCA_043718065.1 Polaromonas sp. | reverse complement strand
CAGCCAGTCTTGGCCTAGCTGCATTGATGTGACCTGAGTAGTTACTTTTTAACAACGAAATAACCCTCTAACCCAAGTAAATCCTGCTCAAGCAGCTACGAAATTAATAGTATGTAATCATCAAGCTAAGATGTAAAAAAGGCCGCTAACGCGACCCTTGTTGATCTTCAAACGATCAATGGTTTACTGCAAAGTACGTTTAGTAGATTCAAAGTGGTGATTTTGCAATTTGGTTTTGTGACGATTGACTTGGCGGTCTAGCTTGTCTACCAGCTCATCGACTGCGGCATACAGGTCAGCGTGGCTGCTTTCTGCAAACAGGTCGTTGCCCTTGACGTGAATGTTGCATTCCGCTCGTTGGCGGCGCTCTTTTTCTTTTTGTTTTTCTATGGTGAGAAGTACTTTGACATCGACTACTTGGTCAAAATGACGGGATATTCGATCGAGTTTTGTGGTCACATAAGACCGCAGGGCGGGTGTAACTTCAAGATGGTGACCACTGATCGTCAAGTTCATAAGGAAACTCCTAAATTGCTCTCGTTGCACAAACGTTGGAAGCCGTATTGACGTACAACCCCAACACCTAAAAACAACTTAAATCCATTTAATCTGCGCTTATGGTCACTATGCCCTACAAGCTAAAGGCACGCAACCATGCACTGTAGCAAAACGCAAGTAAAACACGATGTTTTGCAGCTAAGTACTTGATCTGTATCACTATAAAAATTTTAAATTATTTTGTATCCAATACTGCGGCCGTAGCTGCAGGGGCTGACACAGGTGCCCCGTACAAGAATAATTTGCCCACCAGCCACATGCTGACCAAGGTAGCGCCTATGCCTAACAAAGCATTGGCGCCGTAGTGCTGCACCAAGCCCTGTGCGTCGCGGCTGATCACCAAACCACCTACAAAAGCGGCCACCCCCATGGCTGCGCACTGCACTGATGAATTAAGCGCCATAAACGTGCCGCGCAGCTTAGGATTGCCAGCCGACACGACGATAGACATGCCCGGAATCATGCGGCTGCTCATGCAAATAAAAAACAAAGTGCTAACAGCCAAAATGCCCCACAAACCCAGTGGTGCGCTTTGTGTGATGAGTAGCATGGGCACGGTGGTGGCCAGCGCGGTGGCGGTAAACATTTTTTGCTTGCCTATTTTGTCCGTCATGCGGCCTACCCAGCGTGCTGTCAGCAATGTGGCAGCGCCACCGCACAGGTAAATGTAGGGAATTTGCTGCGCAGTCAGCCCACCGTTGACTGTGCTGTAAATGGTGATGTACGGAATAACCGCAAAGCCAGCGGCCATCAGCAGGCCTGAAAATGCAAACGCTTTAAGGTGGTTGCGGTCAGACATCACCTGCACAATATTGGCCAGTGCTGAGTTGGGCTCGTTATGCAAATGGTCTGTTAAAACTGGCATGGTGTACCAAGCAATCACCGCCAGCACAGCGCACGCACCAGCGATGGCAAAAAACGGCATGTGCCAACCCCAGTGCGCGGCCAAAAATAAACTCAGCGGCACGCCTGCCACAGTAGCTGCTGAAAACGACGACATCACAATCGAATTAGCGCGGCCACGCCGCTCGTACGGGATGACATCGGCCACGATAGTTTGCGACAAAGCCGACAACACACCGCCAAAGGCACCAGCGGCTACGCGCGCCAGCATCAGGCTTTCATACGTGGGCGCTAGGCCGCAGGCCATGGTGGCTAGGCCGAACAATACATACAGCGCCAGCAGCAGCTTTTTGCGGCCAAAACGGTCGATGTATAAAGACGCCAGCAGGCCTGAGGCACCGGCTGCAAACGTGTAGGCCGATACCAGAAGGCCAAACTGTGCGTCGGTGATGCTAAACAGTTGGGTAAACTGGGGGCCTAGCGGCATCATCACCATAAAATCCACAATGTGGGTAAATTGAATGCCTGCAAGCGACAGCAAAAGCCATAACTCGCGCTTGGGTGTGAGCGCTGTTGTCATATAGATCGAAAAGTTAACTGGTCACTTTACCTGAATGACGCTGTCTACGCTGATTAACGCCGGATTGTCCCGCTCTGCTGCACCGCGCACTGCTTTAGTACTCATGGGTGGGGGCGCGCGCACGGCTTACCAAGCGGGCGCACTGCAAGCGCTGGCCGAGATGGTACGCATGCAAACGCCTGCGCAGATGGCTGGGGCTTTTGGTATTCCATTAGGTACTGACCACGTTGCACCACTCAACGTACCACTCAACGTACCACCCAACCTACCGCTTGATACACCTGCATTTCCGTTTCAAATTTTGGTAGGTACATCAGCCGGTGCGCTGAACGCTAGCTTTTTAGCAGCGCGCGCAACGCAGGGCTTAGACGCTATGGACATGCTGGCGCAGTTTTGGCGCAGCTTGCGGTCAAGCCAGGTGTATTCGCTGCAAGTGTCGCCGTGGGTGCGCATGAGCAAAATAGCTGCTGCGTGGACCTTGTCTAAACAAGTGCGCGGGCATGGCGCGCTGCTAGATAACACACCGTTGGTGGACACTTTGCACAAGGTGATAGGGCTGCAAGGCATCGAGGCTGCGCTAGAGCAAAAAGCGCTGTATGCCCTAGCGGTGACAGCGTCTAGCTACAGCAGCGGCGTGCACTGGACGTTTTGCCACACCGCCCGCGACCACCGCGAGCCACCGTGGGTACGCCCGGGCCGCCGCGCAGAGTTTGGCCCTATCAATATCGAGCATTTGATGGCCTCTAGCGCCATACCGCTGATTTTCCCAGCCACACCGCTGTGGGTAGACGGCGGGCGTGAATATTTTGGCGATGGATCGATGCGCCAAACCTCGCCGCTGTCGCCTGCGATGCATCTAGGCGCGCACAAGGTGCTGTGCATTGGCGTGGGCCAGCCGCAGCGCAGCACCTTTGGTGGCAGTGCAGCCAAACTGGCCAAAGCCAATGCCGTGGGCGCGCAAGAGCCCGGCTTGGGCGGCATCTTGGGCCACGCCATGGCCAGCGTGTTCCACGACACGCTTCACGGCGATGTAGAGCAAGCCCAGCGCATGAACGCCACACTAGACCAGCTGCCCCGCGAAGTGGCTGCGGTCATGCCCTACCGCAGTGTGCGTGTGATGAGCCTGCAACCCAGCGAGTCGTTAGACGACATTGCGCTGCGCCATGTGGGCGAGCTGCCTGCGTCAGCACGCAACGCGCTGGAGGGCCTAGGAGCGCTGGAGCCTACAGGGGCGGGCATACCTACCAGCGCAGGCGCCCACACAAGCAGCGCAGGCGCTGCGTCCCTGGCCAGCTATTTGCTGTTCGAGCCTGGCTTTGTGGGCGCACTCATCGAGCTGGGGCGGCGCGACGCGTATGCGCAAAAGACACAGTTGCTAGAGTTTCTGGCCAGTTAACTTGCCTGTCATACAGGCCTGTTACCGTTATGGCCAGATACAAGGGATAATCAGCGCATCTTTACTTTTGGAGTCCGTTTTGGAAACCTACCCTAGTCGGTAGCTTCCTGCGACCCCCGTACTGCAGCGCTTGGCCAACATCACCACGATCACGGCCGCACTGCACCGCACTGGCCGCATGGAAGCAAGCCCTTCGCTTTTGTCCCCGCCGGTGCGCGTTGCTAGAAAAATACTTTTTCAATTGTTAGCAGCCCGCCCCCTTACACGTCTTACACCCCCCCCTTGTTTGGAGTGAGCCATGCTCAACATCTTCACATTGGCCAATGGCCGCCTGTTCCAAGAAGAGATCGAATCTCTGGAAGAACTCACCAAGTTCCAACCCATCTGGGTCGACCTTGAATCCCCCACGCCCGAAGAAAAAGCGTGGATTAAACAACACTACGGCCTGTCCATCCCCGACGACGCGATGGACGAAGACATCGAAGAATCTGCACGCTTCTACGCCGCTGACAACGGCGACCTGCACATTCGGTCAGACTTTTTAATCGAAGACAGCGCCGAGTCGCGCACCGAGCGTGTAGCGTTTATTTTGAACCTGAACAACGACGAGCTTAAAAGTAAAGGCGTGCTGTTCTCCATCCACGACGAAGACGTCCCCGTGTTTCGCCTGCTGCGTATGCGCGCCCGCCGCTTGCCCGGCTTGATCGAAGATTCACGCGATGTGTTGTTAAAACTGTTTGACGCAGACGCTGAATATTCTGCCGACGCGCTAGAGGGCGTGCACGACGCGTTAGAACACATCAGCGGCAAAGTATTAAGCGGCGAGGTGACCGACGAAGTAGCCGGTGAAGTACTGGCCACCATCGCCAAAGAAGAAGACTTGAACGGCCGCATTCGCCGCAACATGATGGACACCCGCCGCGCGGTCAGCTTTATGCTGCGCAGCAAAATGCTGTCGGCAGAGCAAAACGACGAGGCCCGCCAAATTTTGCGCGACATTGATTCGCTGGACAGCCACACGGTATTTTTGTTCGACAAAATTAACTTTTTGATGGACGCGACGGTAGGTTTTATCAACATTAACCAAAACAAGATTATCAAAATATTTTCTGTGGCCAGCGTGGCTTTGCTGCCACCTACCTTGATTGCCAGCGTTTACGGCATGAATTTTCAGCACATGCCCGAGCTGACTAAAACATGGGGCTACCCTGCAGCCCTGCTGCTGATGGCAGGGTCGGCAGTGTTGCCTATGCTGTATTTTCGCAAGCGGGGGTGGTTGAAGTAGTTTTTTTGCTGTTATCAGCTGTCCATTTAGTCATGCTAAGTACTATTAATTTCATAGCTAATTGAGCAGTATCTGCGGCCTACAGAGGCTAAAACACTCTGAAAACAGGCCTCACAATGCCCTTGGGCGTGCCTTCACTGCCAGAGCTGTGCACGCCTTGGCACTTGGCGTGAACAGCTCCGCGGCTGTCCCCCGGCCTTCGGCCTCCTCCTTGATGCCGCTGCGCTGTCCACACCAAGCGCCAAGGCTACGTACTAGCTAAGTGCAAATACAGCGGCGGATCACCCAACAATGTCACTAGAGCTGGTCAGCGGTGCATTCAGCGCAGCGGATAAGATAGGTGAGAAAGTTAACGGTTCATCGCCCACCAAGTTCACAAGAGCCGGCAGGCGGTTTACTCAGCGCAGCGGCATAAAGGGGGAGTAGGTGGCCCTAGGCCACCACGCAGGACTGCTTTGATGCTGAGTACGCCGCCTGCCAGTTCCCGTACAAAACAAAAAGACAAGTACAAGACACAAGTGCCTAATCAATTGACGATAGATCAATTAGTCAACTGCGTTCGATAGACGTCAAAAGCCAGCAACGCAATCCCCAAAATCACAGTAGCGAAACGGGTTACGCCCCCAGCGACACTATCCACCACACCAGCGCAGCGCACAGTGCAAAAACTACTGCTGCCAATGCGCGCGACACAGCATCGTCGCGCGAGGCGGGTGCTTCGATGGTTAGCAGCTTGTCGCCTTGCAGCATCGGCCGAATCAAGTTGTCTTTTTTCTTGTACAGATAATAAAAAATGGCAGCAATATGCAGTGCTACCAACGCAACCACTACAGTGCTGCCCACTTCTTTGTGGTACCACGTGGCCGTGCTCACCCGCGCTGCAGACACAAACTTGTACAGCGGCCCTTGGTTAGAAATCTCGTCGTCGCTGAACAAACCCGAGACCACTTGCAACAGCAAAATGCCTAATATTGCAAACACCGAGGCAGAGCCCATGGGGTTGTGTCCTACAGACTGCTCAGGCGTGCCATGACCTTTAAAGTACGCCACGACGGTGGAGGGCGCATAAATAAAACTGGCAAAACGCGACCAGCGCCCACCTACAAAACCCCATACCAAGCGAAACAGCAACAGTGAAAGCACGCTGTAGCCAAATTTAAAATGCCACTGCATCCAGTCGCCACCTAAGTTGACGGTGATAAACGAGCCCCCAATACACAACACCAAAGCCCAGTGGAATAAGCGGGTAGGCAGGTCCCACACGCGGGTAGCGCGTGGCGTGGTGGGTGCGCGGCCCGAGGCGGCAGGCTGTGTTGTTTGGGCTGTAGTCATTAGTGAACTGTAAGGGCAGCTAGCAAATATTGTGCGCGAAATTGTTTTTCCTGCCATGCATTTTCAATGCAGCACGCAGGACCTGAGCATAAACGTCCTAGGCATAAACCCGCACTACAAATACTGCACGTTGCAGGAACTTTTGAAATCTTATAAGCTCAGAATGTCTTGTTTAGTGCTGTATGTCCATTCACATTTTATAAAAGGAGCCACTATGAAACTGAGCCACCTCGTCAACGCGACCTTGTCTGCCTTGGCTTTAACTATCGCTTTGCCAGCTTCAGCGCAGTTTGCCAAGCCCGAAGACGCTATCAAGTACCGCAAAGCGGCATTGACGGTAATGGGCACCCATTTTGGGCGCATCGGCGCTATGGTCAACGGCAGAGTGCCTTTTGATGCAGCCGCCGCACAGCAAAACGCAGAGATCGCGACAGCCATGTCCACACTGCCATGGCAAGGCTTTGGCCCTGGGACTGAGGGTGGCAAGGCTAGACCCGAAATTTGGAAGGAAACTGCCAAGTTCAAAGAACTGGGCGAAGACATGAACAAGAAAATGGTGGCGTTAAATGCCGCAGCCAAGACGGGCAATTTAGACACTATCAAAACCGCATTTGGTGCCACAGGCGCATCTTGCAAAGCATGCCACGATGCTTTCCAAGAAAAATAAATTCTGCTTGGCAAGCTAACAAGCTTCCTTGAGGGTGGTGGCTCCGACCACTGTTTCACGCCTGCTGGCCGTATGGCCAGCAGGTTTTTTTATTTTTTGCTGGCCGTAGTATGGTCAGCAGGTTTTTTTATTTTTTGCTGGCCGTAATAAGGTCAGTAAGTTTTTTATGCCTTCTCAGCCAGCAGTTGGGCTATCAGCTGGTTCATCACAGCAAAATCGGGTGCACCAATGTAGCGCTTTACAATCACGCCTTTTTTGTTCACCAGATAAGTAGTAGGCGTTAGCTTCACATCACCCCAAGCTTTGGCTACTGCGCCCGTATTGTCGATAGCCACTTTAAAGGGCAGGGCGCGGGTTTGCGCAAAGTTCACCACGTAGCTGGGCGGGTCGTAGCTCATGGCCACGGCCACAGTGTCAAAGCCTTGGTCTTTAAATTGCTTATACGTTGCTATCACTTGCGGCATTTCGGCGACGCAGGTGGTGCAGCTGGTAGCCCAAAAGTTAACTAAGGTAACTTTGCCTTTCATCGCCTCAGTGGTGTATTGGCTGCCGTCTAACAGCACCATGGTAGATGCTGGCGCTTGGCCCGTAGAGTCAGCCGTATCTTTGCACGCTGACAGGGCCAGCCCGATTGCCAAGCAGGTGGAAACTAGGGCAAGATAGCGGTAATTTTTTAGCACAATGGAGTTTCTCATGGATCGCAGACAGTTTAACCAAGTAGGCGTATCTTCGCTGGGCATGCTGATAGCCGCCACCTACCAGCATGCCTATGCCTTGTCGATAGGCGATTTAAGCAATGCAGACGCCAGCGCAGGTATCAAAGCGGCGTTAGAGTCAGGTGCACTGGCAGCAGTCGGCATATTAGGTAAAACAGATGGATTCTTGGGCAACGAAAAAGTTCGCATTCCTTTGCCCGGTTACCTGCAAGATGCCGGCAAATTGATGAAAACGCTGGGCCAAGGCAAACGTGTGGACGAACTGGTCACATCGATGAACCGGGGTGCCGAGCAGGCCATTCCCATGGCCAAAACATTGCTGGTGTCTACCGTCAAGGCCATGAGCGTGACCGACGCTAAAAATATTCTCACCGGTGGCGACAATTCAGTCACTACGTTTTTTGCTGACAAAACCCGCGCGCCACTGGGCATACAGTTCTTACCCATCGTTAACAAAGCCACCGAAAAAGTAGGCTTGGCCGACAAGTACAACAGCTTTGCCGGCAAGGCAGCCAGCTTTGGCATCGTGAAAAAAGAAGACGCCAACATTCAGCAGTATGTGACTGGTAAAGCGCTAGACGGCTTGTACCTCATCATCGGCGAACAAGAACTAAAAATCCGCCAAGACCCCGTGGGCACCGGCAGCAGCATCTTGAAGAAGGTGTTTGGTGTTTTGAAGTAATTTTTAAAGTGTTTTATTGTTAAATAATGCCTGCAACCCAAGTAAAAACTGCTCAACCAGCTATGAAAAATATAGTAACTCTATCTTCTGTCTTACCCACCTTCGCGTTACGCACCATCGCTTTGGGCGCTGTTGTGCTGCTAGCCGCTTGCGCCACACAAGGCCCCGGCGTGCCGTTGATGCCGCCTAGTGGCCCCGTCAAACTGACCGTGCTGCACACTAACGACCATCATGGCCGCTTCTGGAAAAACAGCGATGGCGAATACGGCATGGCCGCGCGCAAAACCGTGCTCGACCAAGTGCGCGCCGAGGTGAAAGCCGCAGGCGGCCACACCTTGCTGCTGGACGGTGGCGACGTGAATACTGGCGTGCCCGAGAGCGACACCCAAGACGCTGAGCCCGACTTTAAAGGCATGAAGCTACTAGGCTATGACGCCATGACCTTTGGCAACCACGAGTTTGATAAACCCCTGCCCGTGTTGGCCAAGCAAGTGGCGTGGGCAGGCTTCCCGGTGCTGTCGGCCAATATTTACAAAGACGGCAAACGCTTTGCCAAGCCGTACGAAGTGTTTGAGCGCGGCGGCCTAAAGATTGCCGTCGTGGGCCTGACCACCGACGACACCAACAAAATGGTCGACCCCACCAACATTGCCGGTATGGAGTTTCGCAAGCCCGCACCCGAGGCAGCAGCGCTGATGCCCGAGCTGAAAAATCAAGCCCACGTGGTGATAGCCGCCACCCACATGGGCCACTACCCTAACAACACCCGGGGTGTCAATGCCGAGGGCGATGTAGAAATGGCACGCGAGGTGAAAGGCTTCGACTTGATCGTCGGCGGCCACAGCCAAAACCCGGTTTGCATGATTACCGAGCTAACCCGCAATGAAAAGTACGAGCCCGGCGGCCCCTGCCAGCCCGACCGTCAAAACGGCGCGTGGATTGTGCAAGCCCACGAGTGGGGCAAGTACGTGGGCCGCGCTGATTTTGAATACGCAGGCGGCCAGCTAAAACTGGTGAAATACGAACTGATTCCCATCAACCTGAAAAAGACCGTCAAAGGCGCGGATGGCAAAGACAGCAAAGTATTTGCCACGGCTGAGATCAAAGAAGACGAAGCCACGCTGGCCATGCTGAAACCGTTTCAAGACAAAGGCCGCGCTGAGCTAGACAAAGTAGTGGGCGAGTCTGACGGCAAGCTAGAAGGCGACCGCGCTATCGTGCGCGCCAAGCCCACCAACTTGGGCGTGTTTATCGCCAGCGTGATGCAGCAGCGCGCCAAAGCCGACTTGGCGATCATGAACTCTGGCGGCGTGCGCGACTCGTTACCTGCAGGCAAGCTGACCTACAAAGACGTCATCAAGGTGCAGCCGTTTGGCAATATGCTGAGCTACGTAGACTTTAGCGGCAAAGAGCTGATGGACTACCTGAACGCCGCCGCCAAAATGACCGCAGGCTCAGGCGCGTTCGCCCAGTTCTCGGGTGTGCAACTGGTCATCGAAGGCGGCGCAATCAAAACCGCCACCATCAAAGGTGCCGCCATCGACCCAGCTAAAACCTACCGCATGGCGCTGAATAACTTTCAAGCCAACGGCGGTGACGGCTACCCCAAGCTGTCCAATCATCCCGGTTATGTGAATACCGGTTTTGTCGATGCGGATGTGATGCGTGAGTTTTTAAGCAAGAACGGTATTAAAGCTGCTGCCTATGAGCCGGGTGAGGCGGTAGTGCGGCGATAAGGTTACGACCCAAGGTTAACCTTACTGCACCTGTTTTGGTGTCGTTGCGGCGATAAAGGCAAGTCATGCCGATGCTGTTGATTTATTGATCTTTCCTCAACTGATCAGGCGCTTATTTCTCGTGTGTCCTGAGCTGGTCGGCGGCGTACTCAGCTCCGCGGCTGTCCTCCATGGCGGCCTAGGGCCGCCTACTCCCCTTTTATGCCGCTGCG
>JAYSWJ010000167.1:0-10075 GCA_043718065.1 Polaromonas sp. | reverse complement strand
AGTTTCACATCGTGCTCAATCAGCAAGATGGTGCGGTTGTCTTTGCGAATGCGGTCAATCAGCTCGCGCAGCATCACCTTTTCGGTGGCGTTCATGCCAGCGGCAGGCTCGTCTAGCGCAATCAATTGTGGGTCGGTAGCCAGTGCACGGGCAATTTCTAGGCGGCGTTGGTCGCCGTAGCTTAAGGTGCGGGCTTTGTAGTCGGCAAACTTGCCAATGCCTACATAGTCCAGCAGCTCTTGCGAGCGTTTGGCAATGGCAGCCTCTTCAATTTTGGCCGCACCAGTGCGAAATATCGCGCCGATGATGCCTGCATGCGTGCGCACGTGGCGGCCCACCATGACGTTTTCTAGCGCGGTCATCTCGTTAAACAAACGAATGTTTTGAAACGTGCGCGCAATACCGGCCTTCGCCACCTCATGCACCGCGCTGGGGGTGTAGGGCTTGCCTGCCAGTTCAAACGTGCCGCTGTCGGGGGTGTACAAGCCCGTCAGCACGTTAAAAAACGTGGTTTTACCGGCACCGTTAGGGCCGATCAAGCCGTACACCTGGCCGCGCTGGATGGTAATGCCTACATCGCTTAAGGCTTGCAAGCCGCCAAAGCGTTTAGACACGCCGGTTACTTTGAGAACTGTATCTGGTTCTGACATAGTGAGTTCTCCTTATTTAGGTGCGTTTTGCAATGACTTGCCATGCTCAGGCGAAGGCCAAAGGCCTTTGGGCTTGAGCAGCACCACGCTAATCATGGCCACTGCAATCAGCAGCTGGCGCAAAATAGATGCATCTAAACGACCACCGGTAATAGCCTGCAGAGGGCCAGCCACATAGCGCAGTACTTCGGGTAAAGACGACAGCAAAAGCGCACCCAAAATAACGCCTGGTATATGGCCTAAGCCGCCCAGCACAATCATCGCCACAATCATCACTGACTCCATCAGCGAGAACGACTCGGGCGACACAAAGCCCTGAAACGGCGCAAACATCGCACCCGACACACCACCAACCGTAGCGCCCATACCAAAGGCCAGCAGCTTCATGTTGCGGGTGTTAATACCCATGGCTTTAGCCGCAATTTCGTCTTCGCGGATGGCCATCCACGCACGGCCAATACGTGATTTTTCTAAGCGGTAGCATAAGAAAATAGCCACCACCACCAGTGCCAAGAACAGGTAGTAGTACAGCGACACGTTGGCCACCGTAAAGCCCAGTACTTCGTATTTATGGCCTAAGTCGACACCAAAAATTTTGATCGAGTCAATCTCGTTGATGCCCTTGGGGCCGTTGGTGATGTTGACCGGATGGTCCAGGTTGTTTAAAAACACGCGAATGATCTCGCCAAAACCCAGCGTCACAATCGCCAAATAGTCACCACGCAGCTTCAGCGTAGGCGCGCCTAGCAGCACGCCCAGCATGCCGGCCAGCAGCGCCGCCAGTGGCACCGCCACCCACAGCGGCATGTGCAAGCCACCGGGGAACATGACCGCAATGGCAGGAAAAGTATCAGTCAGGTGCGGCGATGCCAGCAGCGCATACACATACGCACCCAGCGCATAAAAAGCCACAAAGCCAAGGTCTAGCAGGCCTGCGTTGCCCACCACAATGTTCAGGCCCAGCGACAGCAAGATGTACAGCAAAGCCACGTCCAAAATACGCACCCAGCCGTTGCCTGCCTGCTGCACTATGAGCGGTAATACCAGCGCAGCCAGCACACACAGTAGGATAAAGCCCGTGCGCTGAGCGCCCTTGAGAGAGTGAAACCAGTTTGTCATATTCGTATCTCCTGGGGGCTTAGGCGCGGTCGGCCACACGTTCACCCAGCAGGCCCGAGGGGCGCAGGGTAAGCATAATGATCAGTACGATAAAGGCCAAAATATCCACGTAATGGCTGCCTAAAACGCCACCTGTTAACGTGCCCAAGTAGCCTGCCCCTAGCGACTCAATCAGCCCCAGCAGCACGCCACCTACCACAGCGCCGGCCAAGTTACCAATGCCACCAAACACGGCAGCGGTAAAGGCTTTAAGGCCCGGCAAGAAGCCCATGGTGTGGTTTACCGTGCCGTAGTTGGCCGCCCACATCACCCCGGCAATAGCCGCCAAAATGGCACCAATAATAAAGGTGGCCGAGATCACGACATCGGGGCGCACACCCATCAGGGCTGCCACGCGCGGGTTCTCTGCCGTGGCGCGCATGGCGCGGCCCAAGCTGGTGCGGTGCACCACATACATCAGTACCGACAGCGCCACACAGGTGGTGGCCAAAATGATAATTTGCGTTAGCGTAATGACAGCGCCGCCAATCTCGTAAGGTGCCGTGGGCAACATACTAGGGTAGGGCTTGTAGTTAGGCTTCCAGATAATCATGGCCAGCGTTTGCAGCAATATGCTCATACCAATAGCGCTGATCAGCGGGGCCAGCCGGGGGCTGTTGCGCAGCGGGCGGTAGGCCACTTTTTCAATCGTAAAGTTCAGCGCCGCGCACACTACGCAGGCAATGATCAGGGCCAGCAGCAAAACAGCCCAGCCCGGCGCCGTGGGCATAGACTCTTTCATCATGCCAATCACGCTCCAGCTGGTCAGCGCGCCCACCATCAGTACCTCGCCGTGGGCAAAGTTAATAAGGTTAATAATGCCGTACACCATGGTATAGCCGAGGGCGACTAGGGCGTACATACTGCCAAGAACCAGACCGTTGATGATCTGTTGCAGCAAAATATCCATGAATAATTCTCCAAAACGATAAGCCAGTATGACTTGTGATGCTTTATTGGGCAATGCATTTGGCTAGCAAAAAACCCGCCAGTTTGTGACTTGTGGTCGCAGCGTGCGGGTTGGTGGGGGCATTGTAGCGAAGGCCTGCGCGGCTCTGGCGGTTTGCGCTAGGGCGCTGGGCGGGGTTTACCCCAGTTATTTCCACGCTATCAGCGGCTTTGGCCTTGTATTAGTTTTTCTGATAATTAAGTTTTTTAAGGTCGCGTAGCTTATCGGCAATTTTGACGGACGTAGTCTGCTTAAATTCAATCTTTTAATGTCCGAAGAAGATACAGGTGGAAAAGAGGTACTGTGAATGCGGTGTCGCCGTGGCTGGGACTCCAAACAATTCCTTTTCCGATCAAACTGGCCCGAACTGGCCCGAGCGAAGTCGCTGCCTTGTTCAGCTTTTGAGCAATATCGCCTGATCGGTGTGGCCCAGCACCTAATTCCGCCATGGCTCGTAAATACCTGCGTTCCGATGGGGTTGTGCGTTCCAAACGAACTTTGAAAAAACTCTCATCTAATGTCGCAATGGTGAGTTGCGAGGCCTCCTGAATATCGGTTGCTGTAATGGGTGATGTAACAGCACAATCCCAAGCATGCTTGCCCCATTCCTGTAGAAAATAGGGATAGCCATCAGTTTTTCTGATGATTTCTTCTACCGCTTCGTCTTCAAACGCAACGCCTAGTGCCATTGCTGGCTTGCGGATAACATCAGTGGCAGGGCTAAGCGATAGTTTGTCAACAATTGGATAGTCAAACAGGCGCTCTGAGTAGGATTTCGCCTCGCCCGCGATGCTTAGCAACTGTGGCAAGCCCGCCCCAACAACGGCCATCGGAAGGTTTTGTTGGGCACAGCGATGAAGTGCTGATATCAGCGCTGCAAATTGGTCTTGTTTGATGTATTGAAGTTCATCGATGAACAGAACCAAAACAGTGCCAGCTTTTTGGGCTGCTATCCCCGATTCCACGAACAAAGCAGCAAGATCAATTTCAAGGTCACCGTTGTCTGCTAGGCCGGGTTCCGCATCAAAATCAATCCCTACCTCGATATCCTGATACTTCACTTTAAGCGACTTTGCCAGTCCAGCAAGCGCGCTCAAGGCTCTTTGGGCGAATACTTTGGCTACTTCGACTTTACTCAGTCTAAGTAATGCAATACGCAGCGCAGGAGCAATCACGGCTGGCAAAGATCTGTTTTCAGGTACTTCGATGCGAACTGTGTGGAAACCACTGTTCTCTGCATCCAAGCGCATTTTGTCTAGCAAAACCGTTTTTCCAACCCCGCGCAAGCCGACCATAATTAGGCTTTTTGCGGAATTCCCGATTTTGAGTCGCTCCAAGCACACCCGTACCTTGTTGCGCAACTCGTCTCTGCCAGCTAATTCCCGAGGAGGCGTGCCTGCACCGGGTGTGTAGGGATTAGTGATAGGATCCATTTATACTTACTTTATTAAGTTTATGAAAAATAGATAATATCATTAAATTAACTATAAATATGCGGCGCACCGACATATCAATTCTCAAATCTATTTTTCAAATAGCCAATGGATCCGCATCAACGGTTAAACGAACCAAACTTTTACCAGTATTTGTGCAGACAAAAAATGGCCTGTGCATTGGACGGCCGTGAGTACTGCTGGCTAGCTGTAATAAGGCCGAAATCCGTTAGTTTTTCTGATGATTAAGTTTTTTAAGCTCGCGTAGCTTGTCGGCAATTTTAATTTCTAGGCCCCGCTCTACAGGGCGGTAAAACTGCGCTTGCATGCCGTCCGGCAAATACGTCTCGCCCGCTGCAAAGCCGCCTTCCTCGTTGTGCGCATAGCGGTAGCCTTTGCCCCAGTCCATATCTTTCATCATTTTGGTGGGGGCGTTGCGCAGGTGCATGGGCACAGGAAGGGTGCCGTCTTTTTTTATGAGGGCTTTTACCTCGTTAAACGCTACGTAAACTGCGTTACTTTTTGGTGCAATGGCCAAATACACCACACATTCGGCCAGCGCCAGCTCGCCCTCGGGGCTGCCCAGGCGCTCATATACCTGCGCGGCGTCTAGCGCAATCTGCAGGGCGCGGGGGTCGGCCAGGCCAATATCTTCGGTGGCCATGCGGATTAAGCGGCGCGCCATGTATTTAGGCTCGGCCCCGCCGTCTAGCATGCGCACCAGCCAGTACAGGGCGGCATCGGGGTCGCTGCCGCGCACGCTTTTGTGCAGCGCGCTGATAGTGTCGTAGAACTGCTCACCGCCTTTGTCGTAGCGGCGCATGCGCTCGCCCAGCACCTTGGTTAGCCAGGTGTCGGTAATAGGGTTAATCTGCTCTTTCTCTGCCGCTACAAACAGCGTCTCTAGCGTGTTGAGCAGGCGGCGTGCGTCACCATCGGCATAGGCTACCAGCTTGTCTACTGCTACTTTTTCAATAGCTGGTTGAGCAGGATTTACTTGGGTTTTAGCCACTATTTGCTCTAAATCTGCAGGTGTCAGGGGCTGCAGCACGTACACGGCCGCGCGCGACAGCAGCGCCGAGTTCACCTCAAAGCTGGGGTTCTCGGTGGTGGCGCCAATAAAGGTAAACAGCCCACTTTCTACATGCGGCAAAAACGCGTCTTGTTGGCTTTTGTTGAAGCGGTGCACTTCGTCTACGAACACGATGGTGCGTTTGCCGGTACTGGTAGCCGGCCCATCCATACTTTGCCCCATGCCGCGCCAAACGGTGGCTTGTTCTACCGCCTCGCGTATGTCTTTCACGCCGCCCAGCGTGGCGCTGATGGTAATAAAGTGCGCATCAAACGCACTGGCCATCAGCCGCGCAATGGTGGTCTTGCCCACGCCCGGCGGGCCCCACAAAATGCAGCTGTGCGGCACACCACTTTCAAACGCCACCCGCAGAGCCATGCCTTCGCCTAGCAGGTGCTGCTGGCCTATCACTTCGCTTAGCTTGGTGGGGCGCAGTTGCTCGGCTAGGGGTATGTGCGAGGAGGGGGCTTTGCTCATGGGTAGCATTTTAGGCGTTGGTCCTTGAACGGTTACACAGCATGGTTTTAGCTTCAGTTTTTAGAGACTTTTAGGCGTTCTAGGCCGTAGATACTGCTCAAGCAGCTATTGAATTTGTAGTACTTCTTGGAACTTTTGCGCATTGGTCTCGCGGTTGTGCAGCGCTGTTTCGTTCGTTGGCCTTTCACTGTCTTGGCACCTCGCGGTCACGCAGCACCGCACGGCATGCCCATGCCAAACGGACCTGCGGCCCTTTATTGTTTGTCATAGGCACACCGAACGTTGCTGCGTTCCACTGGCGTGGTCGCTGGCTCGCGCTAGGACTACTCAAGATCATCCAGACCGTACCCGCGCCTGCGCGGATGCCTGCACCGGGCTCTAGCCTACAGGCCAGCGGTTGCCGGTAGCCGCTGCGCGCGTACACGTATGCAACGCGTATTTCACAGGGCGCACGTCCCGCATCGGCGTTTTTGGCGGCCTGAAATGGAACTGCATTCACTTTGCTTATACCAAAGCGCTAAAACATACGCCATAATTTGCCTCATGTAAGGGGTTGAAGATTTCATTCCCCTTATCCGCAACCACCTCGCGTGGTTCAGTCCAACAAGGTTTATCTGTCGCAGGAGGCGCTCTTGGTTTATTTAAGCTTGGTGTCGCGACAGATAAACGCTATTAGCTGGGCGTGACAATGCTTCACCTTGAGCATCAACTCAACCCTTTCATCACTGGAGCCTCCATGGAATCGTTTCACTTTCGTGTCTACAACCGTCGCCGTAACAACCATGTCACGTACAAGCTCGTACACACGAAAAAGGGCTGGCACATATCAAACATTGCCATCAATGGCGATTCAGAGCCAAATGGCACGCCATTTTTGTATGAAAACTTCAACCAAGACTTCATCCGTTACCCAAGCAGTGTGGGTAACTTTCTTGAGCACGTGTGGTCGGGCCTCGATCATGAAGAACTCACTCAGTCTGAGGCGCAGTCGAAACTCGACGAAATTGCAGAGTGGGTCTCTCGCTGCGAAGAAGGTCAACCAAAGTGGAAGGGCTGGAATATTTAGTCGGCGTTACCAATTACACTCGCACGCAACTATGGATCAAACATGACTCTCAAACGCATTCTCACGGCTGGCATCGCTGTAATCCTCATGGCAGGCTGCGCGCACCCAATCAATGTTGCGCCCAATGTCACTAGACTAGACCGTACATCGACAACAGATCCTCGCATATCGGCAAACGTCGGCTACTACATCCCACTGGAAGCTAGCTCAGTCGAGATCACCACTTCAGGCGGGGGTGGCGACAACGTCAGGTACTTTCCCTACCAGGACATCGAGGCTGGATTCCAGAAAATTCTTTCAAATGTCTTTACGGGCGTTGTGAAGCTCACTTCGATTACTGACCCATCAGGCGTTTCACGCGATGGCATTGACTACATCATCGTGCCCGACGTTGTCACGAGTTCCGGCGGATCGGGCTTCTTCACTTGGCCACCAACGAGCTTCACCGTAGACCTAACGTCTAACGTTCGCGACAGAATTGGAAAGATAATCACAAGTCTTCGCGTAGTTGGAACCGGGAGTGCCGAAACCAGCGAAAGGCTTACGGAGCATGGAATTGCAGGTAGGCGAGCGATGGAAGATGCCTTGTTAAAAATGCAGGCGTCCTTGCTTGAGGCAAAGTTTGCAGGCGTGAAGACAGATGCTCGTGCAACACAAGCCCAAGGCGCTACGGGCGCGAGTACGACCGGCAGCCGTCTTGCTGAGATCAAGGAGTTGAGAGAAAAAGGCCTGATTAGCCAAGAAGAGTACGAGTCTAAGCGAAGGGCAATCCTTGAATCCTTGTAGAGCAATGCAGCCGAAGTGTTGCGCGCGTCCGCATAGTTTGTTGCTTGAAAAAGTGCCGCCCAACCCTTCGTTCAAGTGAACAGCCACCGGGGTACCGGCATCTGCCGCTTAACTCAAACGTTAGACATCACAAGCCAACCACTGCCGTCAGATGGACCTTCCTGGACACTCACTTCCAAACTACTCTGACGCAGTTCGGGACGACACTCTTTTTCACTACACAAGCGCTAACGGCCTGATTGGTATCTTTGATTCCGGTGAAATCTGGAGCACAGCGTACTACTGTGCCAACGACGAGCAGGAACTCTCTGCAGGTCACGGCGTTTTATACCAGATGTTTAGGGAGCGGGCATATCTTCTGCGCCAGTCGAACGATCAACGGGCCGACTTGTTCGCGAGGCGAGGTGTAGACATCATGAGCTACGCCGACGGATTCGAGCAGCAACTGACGGCGCTGGCCATGAGCTCTTTGGTGGCCTACATCACATGCTTCTACAAGCCATCTGGCAAAGAAGACTTTCATCATGGTCTTCTGAGCCAATGGCGTGGTTACGGCACGGATGGGGGCTATGCACTCCAGTTCAGTCGATCACGGCTTCTGGAAGCCATCAAGAACGCGAACAGAGCTGAAGACGTCAACTACGATCTAGAAGACATTTACTACTCGCCTGACAATCCCTTGAAGGATCGAGTCTTCGAGCAACGGGTCGCGTTCCTTGACGAGTTTGAAAAGCATCTAGACGAACTCGCGAAGCCATTTAGTCGGACCACGATGCGAAATCCAATCTCCAGTCTTCTGAATGGCCCCTTGATCCCACTACTCGACTATCTAACCTGTACAAAGAACGGGCACTTTGCTGAAGAACGTGAATGCCGACTCAGCCTTATCCAGCCTGCGGCTGTTGGTCAGATGTTTAGACCGGTCAAGAGGTTTAGTCGAAATGGACTTGTGGTGTCATATACAACGACTCCAAGAGAGTCCTTCGATGTACTCGGCGCTGTTGATTGGATACTAATCGGCCCAGGGCCACGCATGGGAGCGCGCTTCAAGGCGATATGCGAACTGGTAAAGCACTTAGGGCGAAAAATTGCTGTGCGCCCTTCCCACATCCCGTTCACTCGCGCCTGACCGTGAAACCTACCCTTCATGTCAAACGTTAGAACCCGTAGCAACTAACTACTACTTCAGCCCTTTACATCTACACGACTATGCTCAAACTATCATCTTTCCTCGCCGTGGTTGCGGCTCTTGTATTTGCCGCCGCCGGGGTCGGGGCTGCGCCAGCAAACAAGTGCGTGGTTAATGGCACGGTCACTTATCAGGAGGGCGCTTGTGCGTCTGACCAAGTTCGAAAGCCTCCCACCGTTCAAGAGCTGAACGTCGATGAGAAAAAGCGGCGGGCGGCGGCTGTGGCTACGTCCCCTGCTAAAGCACCTCCTGCAGCGCCTAACGTGGCCAGCGGCTTCAGTTGCGACGGGCGGCAGTACTGCTCGCAAATGAAGTCATGTGCCGAAGCAAAGTACTTTCTGGCCAACTGCCCGGGCGTCAAGATGGATGGCGATAAGGATGGAGTTCCTTGCGAGAGGGAGTGGTGCGCTCGCTAGCGCCAAGGCATCGCCCCGCGTGAAGGTGCAGCCTGACTCCTGATGTCAAACACAGCCCACTGACATTATGTTGGGCATTAAATACATGAGCGCACCACTGTCTCCCCAAGATTTGCTCACACGCGCCCCCGTGTGGGAGGCGCTTGCGGATTTCTGGCTTGATACTGAGCTCGAAGATTTTCAGTTTGACCATATTGCTCGCGTACTAGCCTCTTCTCCCTATTCCATAGAAGAAGTGCGTGCTATTCATAATTATGAAGTTGCTCCTGCGGTGTCAGCTAATCTTGCCAGTATCGCCGGAGAATGGGCAGGATTTGACAGCGATTGGTTGAATGCAAGATGTAGGCGGTTTGCATCACGCCGCCAGTCGATTTGGTTTCGCGCCAGAATTTGGCTACAACTCCCATTCATGTGGTTTTTTACCGCACGGCATTGGCGACAGGTTATTCCACGGGTTCAATCACTTCGTAGTTCCAAAGGTGGGTAGTTGTGATTTATACGGCGTTTTAGGTCTTGCAGGCCGTAGAACCTGCTCAAGCAGCTATTGAATTTGTAGTATTTCTTGAGGCTTTTTCTCATGGGTCTCGCGGTTGCGCAAGGCTTGTTTCCTTCCTTGGTCTTTCACTGTCCTGGCACCTCGCGGTCACGCAGCACCGCACGGTATGCCTATGCCAAACGGACCTGCGGCCCTTTATGGTTTGTCATAGGCATACCGAACGTTGCTGCGCTCCACTGGTGTGGTCGCTGGCGGATGGGCAGCCGTAGTACTGTTTCATTTATTGCGACTACCGCCTAGCGAAACCCCAGCCCTGTACGAGCGTGCTGGTGTGGCGTGTGTCCCATGACAAACAATAAAGGGCCGCAGGTCCGTTTGGCATG
>JAYSWJ010000166.1:0-10089 GCA_043718065.1 Polaromonas sp. | reverse complement strand
GGCCTTCGGCCTCCTCCTTGATGCCGCTGCGCCGTCCACACCGAGTGCCAGAGCTGCGAGTGAGATGGTTGTGGCTACAGCGGTTGACTGCCCACCATGGTCACAAGAGCTGGTCGGCGGTGTACTCAGCGTAGCGGCATAAAGGAGGAGTCGCCGGCCCTAGGCCGGCACGGGGGACAGCCGCGTAGCTGAGTACGCCGCCGACCAGTTCCCGTACAAAAATAAGAATATCAATCTTAATGATCTCGTTCGTCACCGAGCAGTCAAAAAAGCTCAGGGTGCAACGCCGCTTGATCTGCTACTGATTGCATAGCTGCTTGAGCAGTATCTACGGATTCCATGGCTGATTTGTTCATTAAATTACCTACCCTCACACCCAATAGCCTAAAGCGCAATCGCAAGTCAGCGCGTTTAAGCGCTAGGCCCGCAGTACGGCGAATCAGTGCGGCGTCATCGGTGCCTGCGGGCAGGCTGATGTCGCGCGTGACGATTTTAAAATTGCCGTAGCGCAGCTTGATGCCAATGGTTTTACCCACGTAGCCTTTGCGCTTTAAGTCAGCGGCTACGCTGTCGCACAGCTGGGTAAATATCACCGACAACGCGCCTTTGTCGTGTACGGCGTGCAGGTCGTTGTCAAAGGTGGTTTCGCGGCTCATGCTCACGGGTTCGCTCTGGGTCACTACCGGGCGGTCGTCGCGGCCCCAGGCGGCATCATGCAGCCATGCGCCGTAGCTTTTGCCAAAATTCTCTACCAGCTCGTGCGCGGGTTGCGCAGCCAAGTCGCCTATGGTGTGGATGTCGCGCGCCATCAGCTTGGCCTCAGCTTTGGGGCCTATGCCGTTGATTTTGCGTACATTCAATGGCCAAATTTTGCTTTCCACATCTTCTCCGTAGACGATGGAAATGCCGTTGGGTTTATTGAACTCGCTGGCCATTTTGGCCAGTAGTTTATTAGGCGCCACGCCGATAGAGCAGGTCAGGCCCGTAGCCGAAAAAATAGTTTTTTGTAGCAAACGCGCCAGTGTGCGCCCGCCCTCGCGCTGGCCGCCGGGTATGTTGGTGAAGTCGATGTACACCTCGTCCACGCCGCGGTCTTCCATAAGTGGCGCTATGTCGGTGATGATGCTTTTAAACTGGCGTGAGAATTTGCGGTACTGGTCAAAGTCTACTGGCAGCAATATCGCCTGCGGGCACAGCTTGGCGGCTTTCATGGTGCCCATGGCCGAGCCCACACCAAACTTGCGCGCTGCATACGTGGCCGTGGTGATCACACCGCGCCCGGTGTAGCTGGCCAGCGTGGGGAACACGTCTACGGGAATGTCTGCCAGCGGGGTGTCAGCATATTGATCGCGCAATGCATCGTCTAAGCGGCTGCGCCCACCGCCAATCACTACCGGCAGGCCAGTTAGCTGCGGGTAACGCAGCAGCTCTACCGATGCATAAAAAGCATCCATATCCAGGTGGGCAATGCGGCGCAAAAGCATGCCACTAGCGTAGCATATTTTGAGTGTTTTCAAGGCTGTTTTAAACGTATTTAAGGCCTCTAACCCAAGTAAAATCTGCTCAAGCAGCTATTTAATATATAGCATACTATCAACAACTAACTAGCGTGTATTCACGTAGTTTGATGGCGCAGCAGTCTCTGCGCGTTTTTTGCGCGCTACGGCTTGAAGTTGTATGTTTGCATTAGTTGGTGCTGCGCCGACCATAGTAGTTTGCGTCGGTGGGTCAATTAACTGGTCTGCTTGCCATACTTTGATGCTGACTTTGCCATCAGGCACGTCGTCAAACACCGCTATGCCGTCGGCATTGGTTTTTAGCGTCCAAGCAGAGTCGGTTACGTACACATGCCCGCGCATGGATCCATGCAGGTAGCAGCCCAGCAAAGTAGCGCTTTGCGGGCCTGCTTTGTCCATAGTGACCTCAGCGAACTTTGCGGGTTTACCGTCGCTTTTGCCCTCTAGGCGCAGGTCGATGCCTTTGGCTGGTGTGCTTACAGCCGTGCCACCCGCCGCACTACCTGCTGTAGAAGCACCGGCGTTAAAGCTGGCGGCACCCGCAGCACTGGATCGCACATGGTGGTCCCAAGGGTCGTTGTTGACAAATTTGACCTTGGCACCCACGGGCACGATGCTGACGGCGGGGATGAACTGCATTTTTTCCTGCGCAATAGTGGCGGTGGTGGGCAGAGGCATCTTGGCTGTGCCTTTAGCCTCGGGCATCAGTACCACGACGGCGTCTTGGGTAGGCTTGCCTTCACGGTCAACTACAGTGACGGTCAGACTGCCTGCAGTGGCTAAGCCTGCAGCGCCCAATAGCAAGGCGCCAAGGCAAGTGGTTTTGTCATGTAGTTTCAATTTATTTCACCGTAATAATGTTGCGGCTCATGGGGGCTAGTTTGGCCAGCAACTGGTTTTGCACGTTAAAAGGTACACCCCGTGCGTCCAAACTAAATTGTAACAATTCTACTAACGCGTTGAAGTGTGTTTTGCTAATGTCCAAGTTGCTGTGTGCGGTATTCATGTCCGCACCTTTGTACTGGCACGGCCCGCCCGCTATTTGGCACAGCTGGTCCACCAACTGCGCTTTAAAGTTAGCTTGGTTGGTGTCTTTAAAAAACGGTTGCATACGGGCGTCAGCCAGCAGGCGCAGCATAAAGTCGTCCATGATGGCGACCAAACCGGGTTTTTGGCCGAGCGCTTGGTACAGCGCATCGTTAGTTTGTGCCAAGCTGGCCGTGGTGCAGGCTAGCAGCAAGGCGGCGGTGGTGATTAGTTTTTTCATAGTGGTGTTTTAAAGAAGTTGTAGTGGCGTTTAAAAAGCTACTTGGGCAGATAGATAGGTGCCTGTTTGGCGGCGTTGGTTGGTAAAACCCGGCACGATGGTGCCAAGGTCTACATACGCCAGCGTCAGCGATAAGTTTTTGCTGGGTGACCACGCGATAAAGATGTCTTTCCAGTCTTGCGCACGCAGCGCATCGCCTAGCCCGGCGGCTTGCCCGGCAACTTGCAAGTTGTTGGGCATCTTGCGGTATTCCACGCCTATGGCCACATTTTTTCGCAGGAGTAGAGCTACCGATATTTCGGGTTGCAGGCGGTAGCTGTTGTTGGCACCACCCAAGGTCGCACCAAAACCAAGTAAGCCGTTTTGGTTGGCCTTGGTGGCGCGTAGTGTGCCGTTGACCAAAATACCTTGGGCTAAAAATAGCTTGGTCGCGCTAACGTACACGTCAACGCCTGATTTTTTAGCGCCCAAGGCGTCCAGCGTCGGGTCAAGCCCGCTAGAGTCTAGGCTTTTAAACTCTACGCCCGCTGCTATTTGCGGCATTAGGCTGTCGCTGTCCAGCACGGCATCACCTGCTAGCTTGACCTTCGCGCCCAGTATGGTCTGGCGCAAGTGCAAGCCGGGCAGGCCCAGCGAGGTGCCGGTGATGCCCGTAGAAAAATCTTGCCGCGCCACGGATACTTCTACCCGGTCGTACACCCCCACAGCAGCCCCGTAAGTGGTCAGGCCGTAGTCGCGCAGGTTAACGCGGGTGGTGTGGCTGCTGGCACCGATTTCGGTTTCGCTGGCGTTGCTGCCAATCACAGCCCAAGGTGTCAGCCCGCCGCCTGCCGCGCCGTCTACAGAGCTGACGCCGCCTGTGAGCAGCAGTTTGCCTGTGTCGGCATGGGCCAAGCCGAAGGCTAGCACGCTAGCAGTGGCACATAAGTAGTGGTGAAGGCGCATGGTCGTTGAATAATTTAGTTGGTAACATTTTGTTTACGGCGCTGCCCATGCTTTGGATTCAAACAAAGCGAAAAAAATAAACCAAATCTGTACGAATCTAAAAATCAAACCCCGTGCGTACTAAAAATGCCTGCAGCACAAGACCGTGCCGATGTAGTGGCGTACCTCGTGACCTTGAAATAAGGCTGCTCAATATTTTTGTGACGTAGTGGTCCCTCTTGACCCGCTGGTACTTTTACAAGTCCAGCGGGTTTTTTTTGAATCTAAAAAAATGATTCCAGCGTATCTACAAACGGCACAACGCCAAAACAACTTCATTTCAACAGGAGCAATCATGCACATCAAGAAATTCGGATTAGGCGTACTGGCAGCAGCGGCTGCTTGTGCTGCGGGCCTGTCTATGGCCTCTAGCCACCGCGAGGCACCCTTCATTACCACCAGCCCCAAAGTAGACGGCACTGACTTTTACATGTTCCGCAGCTACGAGGGCGTGTCACCCGCAGGCGCGGGTGGGCGCAGCGACTACGTGACGCTGATCGCCAACTACATTCCCCTACAGGCACCGTACGGCGGCCCTAACTATTTTTCGCTAGACTCTAATGCGTTGTACGAGATTCATGTCGACAACAACGGCGATGCGGCCGAGGACATTACGTTCCAGTTTCGCTTTAACAACAAGCTCAATAACGTCGCATTGCCCATCGGCCCAGCCGGCGCGCAAAAGACCATAGCTATCCCGCTGATCCAAGCTGGCGCGGTAGCTAATGTAAGTGACGCTAATTTAAACCTGAGCGAAACCTACAGCGTTAACATCGTGCGAGGTGACCGCCGCAAAGGGTCGTCGCAACCCATCACCAAAACCAGTGGCGGTGCTACGTTTGAAAAACCAGTGGACTATATTGGTGTGAAAACTTTGGGTAATGCGACAGCCTACGCAACGTATGCCGACAAGCACATTCACAATGTGACCATTCCAGGTTGCCCAGCGGGTAAAAACACAGGCCGCGTATTTGTAGGCCAGCGTCAAGAAGGCTTTGCTGCAAACCTAGGTCCTATTTTTGACTTGGTCAACGCGACAGCCGCGCAAGTGACCAACCCTGCACTGATTGGTGCTTTTCAAGCCAACTCTATTCAAGACTCTAATGTCACCTCGATGGCGATTGAAGTGCACAAAGACTGTTTAACTGCAGGTGCTGAAACCGTCATTGGCGGCTGGACTACTGCCAGCTTGCGCCAAGGTCGTTTGTTGTCGGGCAACCCTGCCTCTGGTTACCAAACCTCTGAAAAAGTAGGCGGTGCTTGGACCCAAGTATCACGCCTGGGCCAGCCCTTAGTGAACGAGGTGGTGATTGGTTTGAAAGACAAAGACAAGTTCAACGCATCAAAGCCTAAAAACGATGGCCAGTTTCTTGACTATGTGACACACCCCACCTTGCCAGCCTTGCTAGGTTTAGTGCTGACTAATAATGCGGCTGGTTTAGCGCCGACCAACTTTCCCCGCACCGACTTGGCTACCGTCTTCTTAACCGGTATCAACGGCCTGAACAAGCCTGCCAATGTTGCGCCGTCGGAGATGCTACGCTTGAACACCGCTATCACCCCCGTGCAGTTCCCTGACCAAAACCGCTTAGGCGTGGCGGGCGAATTGCTGCGTGTAGGTGGCGCGGCCAACATCGCTAACGCGAAAGACTTGGCCGGTTTCCCCAACGGTCGCCGTCCTAAAGACGACGTAGTGGACATTGCCTTGGTGGCGATGTTGGGTGGCCTGTGCGTGATCAACGGTGACAACAACGCTTTGGGTCTGAACGGCATTCCTGTGCCAGCCCTGTCTGGTGTCACGTCGCAGTGCAAGCCTGCTAGCGTGCCATTAGGTGCTGACTCTGCCAAGGTGCATGATGGTGTAGACCAAGCTGTGGTGCCTTTCTTGGCCAGCTTTCCCTACCTCAACACGCCCAATGCTGGTTCGCAGTAAGCTAAACTTTAAGGAGAATTTTTCATGAAACTATTCTTAAACGGACGTGTGATCGCGAGCCTGTTGGCGATGACGTTTTACCTCGCTGCCTGTGGCGACGGTGGATCGTTACCCGGCGCAGGTGGGCCGATAGCCGAGGTAGACCCTAAAGTGTCTGGCACCGATGTGCCTACGTCAGCCACCACCAGCGCAGCAGGTGCGTTCACCTTTGTCAAGACGGTGGTGGAGTCATCAGCAGACGCCCAGGAACCTTTGGTGTTGGGTGATGCCGTGCTGGCCACCACCGACACCGAAGAGCCCGATCCTAGCGTGTAGACGCGCTGTGTTAGGCCCATGGGTTGGTGCGTGACGGTGCACCAACCCATTTTCAGTTTGAAAGCATTCAATGATTTCTCTCACCACTACGTACCGAATAATAGGCTGCTTGCTGATAGCCTTGTGTACGGCGGGCTTGGCTTGCGCTGCCAACCGTGACATTACGCCCACTAGCGACAGCCAAATAATAGAAAAATTAACCCCACGCGTGCGTACCACTGCCAGCACACCCGAGGCCGCTGCACTGGCTGCACGCCAAGCCATTACGCTGGCGCGCCAAACAGCAGACGTGCGCTACCTAGGCCGTGCCCAAGCTACATTGCAACGCTGGTGGGACCAGCCCGATGCACCGGTAGAACTGGCGGTACTGCAAGCGACTGTGCACCAAAGCCGTCACGAGTTTGCCGCAGCGCACCGTGTGTTGCAGTCTGCCCTGCAGCGCGAGCCATTGCATGCGCAAGGCTGGCTAACGATGGCCACGCTAGAGCGTGTAGCGGGCCGTTACTCTGCTGCATTGACCGCGTGTGCCGCTGTAGAGCGTGCAGGTGCCGCGCTGTATGCCGCAGCTTGCATGCTAGAGACTAACTCTCTGCAAGGCCAGCATGACGCAGCGGCAAAAGGGTTTGATGCGCTGCGCAAACAAACTAAAGACAGCGCCACACGAGCTTGGCTGTTGTCATTAGCTGCCGAAAACGAAGAGCGCGCCGGGCGCGATGCCGCCGCACTGGCCGCCTACCAATCTAGCTTGGCACTAGACAAAGACACCTACACAGCATTGGGCGCTGCCGATCTGCTGCTGCGCACAGCCCGTGCTGCGCAAGCACTACCATTATTAACACCGCTGCCTGATAGTGACGCCGTTTTGCTGCGCCGTGCCTATGCTGCAAAGTTACTGGGCAACCCTACTTGGCAAGAGCTGGCCAACCAGCTGCGCCAGCGCATAGAAGCCCTAGACCAGCGCGGCGATGACCCTGCAGCCCATGCGCGTGAGCGTGCGCTGATGCATTTGTGGCTAGACGCCGATGGCCCGCGTGCACTGGCCTCTGCGCAGCTGAATCTCACGCTGCAAAAAGAGCCTTTTGACTGGTGGCTGGCATTGCAAAGCGCGCAGCTAGCTGGACAAACAGCAACAGCAGACAAGCTGCAGCAGGACATTGCGGCTATAGGTTTGCGCGATGCGCGGCTTGCTAAAAAATAAATCGGTCTTGCCAATGCAATCCTCATTAAAAGATTATGTGCGCACCTGGTGTGCCGCCGCTGCTTTAGCGCTGGGTTTCTTTGCCCCTGCCTACGCACACAAAGCCAGCGATGCGTATTTGCTACTAGACAACAGCAGTGCTGCGGAGTCTGTCACGTTCAAATTGTCGCTGGCCTTACGCGACTTAGACGCCGCTATCGACACACTAGATGGCGATAACAACCGCGAATTAGAGTGGGCAGAAGTCCGCCAAAATTTACCCGCTATTCAAAACTGGGTTACAGAAGGTATGCAATTGACTTGTGCGTCTAAAGCATTGGCTGTGCAGTGGGCGTTTGAAGCACTAGAGCAGCGCAGCGACGGCGTGTACGTGCGCCTAGGTGCTGCCGCAGTGTGCAGCCAAGGCGCACTCACAGTCAATTACAGGCTGATGCAGAACATTGATGCCACGCACCGCTTGATCGTAGCGGGTTTGCTGCATGGTAAGCCTGTAGCCGCAGTAGCATCGCCCAACAACAAACCCAATGTGACTTTGTCGACCAGTGCTGGCTCTAAGCTTGCCATGGCGCAAAGTGGTTGGTCGGCGTTGGTGCAATTTTTTCCTGAAGGCGTGCACCACTTGGCCACGGGCTACGACCACCTAGCTTTTTTACTGGCGCTGCTGTTGCCTATCGTGCTGTACCGCAAGCAGCAGGTGCCAAGTACATCGGCATTGGGCAACCTAGCGCTGCCCGGCGATAAGAGGCCAGGATTATGGATTCTGCTGCGCACGGTCACTGGGTTTACCATCGGCCATTCCATTACTTTGGTATTGGCCACGTTGGGCTGGATTGCGTCACCCTCTTGGGTAGAGCCTGCTATTGCGGTGACGATTGGTTTGTCTGCCTTGCTTAATTTGTACCCGCAGCGCTGGGCGCGCAGCGATGCCTTGGCACTGGGCTTTGGTTTAATCCACGGCTTGGGGTTTTCCAACATCATGCGCGAGGCCAATATTAGCGACAGCTTGCTGCCTTGGGCTTTGGCAGGTTTTAACTTGGGCGTTGAAGCGGGGCAACTGGTGGGTGTGGCGCTGTGGTGCTGTGTGCATCTGGTGCTAGTGCGCTGGCGTTACTATGAACCAGTGGTGGTGCGTGGCGGTTCTTGGGCGCTGCTGGGTTTGGCTAGCTATTGGGCGGTACAACGGTTAACCTAGGGGTGAATCCAAAAACGGCTTGGCAACGTATAGTTACTATTGCAGTCGTGTTTCACGGAGTTATCCCGCCTTATGAACGATCCCATGTTAGATGTGCAATTGATCGCACTGATTGACCGCGTAGCCCTGCGCGACGCCCCAGCCCTGCGCCAGCTGTATGACGCCACCAGCTCTAAGCTGTATGCTGTGGCGATGCGGGTGGTGGGCAATAAAGAGCATGCCGAGGACGTGCTGCAAGACGCTTATCTTAATATTTGGCGTATAGCATCTGACTACCGCGCCAGCCTAAGCCCACCGATGGCGTGGATGGGCGTAGTGGTACGCAGCCGGGCCCTAGATTTTTTGCGCAAGCGCAAGGCCGAGCGCGCCCTGGGCGGGCCCGAGATGGACGAGCAATTACTAAGCCACTTTGGCAGCGACGAGGCCAGCGCGCTAGACACCAGCATTGCCAGCGAGCAAGCCTGGGCACTGCACGAATGCCTGCGCAAGATAGAAGCCAAACCACGCGAGGTGCTGACGATGGCTTATTTTCGTGACCTAAGCCATGGCGAATTAGCCACGCAACTGAAATTACCTTTGGGTACGGTGAAAACCTGGATTCGCCGTAGCCTGGAACAACTGCGCAACTGCATGGGCAAATTTGCTTAAAAAGTTATGAACATTGGACAACACCCCGAACTACTCGACCATCTATCTGCCAGCTACGCGCTAGGCACCCTGCGCGGGCCTGCGCGCCGCCGTATGGAAAGTTATGCGCGCCAAAGCGCTACTGTGCGTACCAGCATGCTGCTGTGGCAAGAGCGCATGTGCGCCATGACTGAGCTGGCCCCGCCTATTGCGCCTAGCCCCAACGTATGGAAGCGTATTGAAAATGCGCTGAACCAAGAGTTTGCGCTGCAGCGCCAGTCGCGCAACGCGCAAAACCACGAGAGCTTGTTGCAAACCACGCTAGACAAAGTGCGCAAAGCTTTGGGCTGGTGGCGTGTGGGCGCTATGGCGGGTGCTGTGGCTACAGTCGCTGCGGTGGTGGTGGGCTTGCAAACAGGCCGTGGTTTTGAAGACCAGCTGGCGCAGGCCAATGGCAAACTGGCTGAGCAAATTAAAAATAACCAGCAGTTGCAGTATGTGGCGGTATTGTCAGACGACGCGTCCACAGCGTCGATGCTGGTGAACTTTAACCCCGCCAAAAATAGCCTGACCTTAAAGCGCGTAGGTGCCTACCAAGAAGACGCCGATAAATCGCTGCAACTGTGGGCACTGCCTGCCAGCGGTAAACCACAGTCTTTGGGTGTTTTGGGTGCAGACAAGGTTATACGTATTGCCGCGCCAGCCGAGCAAGTGATTACCATCCCACTGCTAGCCATCAGTCTAGAACCCAAAGGCGGTGTTGCCAGTGCAATTGGGCCTACGGGGCCAGTGCTGTTCAAAGGCGCTTTGTTAGAAACAGCACCTTAAGGTATTCCAATGCAGGATTTTGTTTACAGTGTAATTGCTATTGATTACGTAGCTGCTTGAGCAGAATTTACTTGGGTTAGTGGGCTATTTTGTTCTTAAATTTGCCGTTTGAAGCGGTTTTTTTAGGTGTTTTTATGCTTTGCGTTCTTTGGGTCGTTATTCTGGCACACGCCCGGCTGTGGCATAGGCCTATGGCCACCAGCCGCCACGGGCCTTCGGCCAAGCATC
>JAYSWJ010000165.1:0-4023 GCA_043718065.1 Polaromonas sp. | reverse complement strand
GCTGGCATGACACCAAGGTCTACATTGCCCCTGGCGCGCACAGCCACTGCACCAGCTGCTTTTTCTTTGTCACCCATAACTAATATGTAGGGCGGCTTTTGCATAGAATGCTCACGAATCTTTAAATTGATTTTCTCGTTACGCAGATCTGTGGCCACCCTAAGCCCTTGATTCTTGAGCTTTTTAGCCACTTCGGCCACGTAATCGGCCTGCGCGTCGGTGATGCCGCAGACCACTACCTGCACAGGTGCCAGCCAGGTGGGTAGCGCGCCCGCGTGCTGTTCGATCAAGATGCCAATAAAACGCTCCAGGCTGCCCACAATGGCGCGGTGCAGCATGACGGGGCGCTGGCGGCTGCCGTCAGCCGCTACGTATTCGGCGTCCAGTCGCTCGGGCATGGAAAAGTCTACCTGCATAGTGCCGCACTGCCACTGGCGGCCTAGAGCGTCTTTCAGTGTGTATTCGATCTTCGGACCATAGAAAGCACCGTCGCCGGGGGATATTTCGTATTGGCAGCCGCTGGCTTTGAGCGATTCGATCAGCGCTGATTCGGCTTTGTCCCAGCTTTCGTCGCTGCCAATGCGCGCCTCAGGGCGGGTGGCTATTTTGTAGATGATGTGGGTGAAGCCAAAATCTTTGTAGACTTTTTGTAAGAGTGTGGTGTAGGCCGTACATTCGTCCAAAATCATGTCTTCGGTACAAAAAATGTGGCCGTCATCTTGCGTAAAGCCGCGCACCCGCATGATACCGTGCAGCCCGCCGGTGGGTTCGTTGCGATGGCACTGGCCAAACTCGCCATAGCGCAGCGGCAGGTCGCGGTAGCTTTTGATGCCTTGCTTGAAGATGAGAATGTGGCCGGGGCAGTTCATAGGCTTTAAGGCATATTCGCGTTTTTCACTCTCTGTGGTGAACATGTTGTCGCGGTATTTGTCCCAGTGACCGGTTTTCTCCCACAGGCTTTTATCAATGATCTGCGGGCCTTTCACCTCTAAATAACCGTTGTCTTGGTACACGCGGCGCATGTACTGTTCTACCTGCTGCCACAGCGCCCAACCTTTGGGGTGCCAAAACACGGTGCCTGGCGAATGCTCGTCGATGTGGAACAAATCGAGCTCGCGGCCCAGCTTGCGGTGGTCGCGTTTTTCTGCTTCTTCCAGCATGGTCAGGTGCTGTTGCAACTCTTCTTTAGTCGCCCAGGCAGTGCCGTACACGCGTTGCAGCATTTCATTGCGGTGGTCGCCCCTCCAGTAGGCACCGGCCAGCTTCATCAGCTTGAAGTGTTTGAGCTTGCCAGTGCTGGGTACGTGGGGGCCACGGCACAGGTCTTCAAAATTGCCTTCGCGGTACAGGCTGACGTCTTCGCCCGCGGGGATGGCACCGATGATCTCGGCTTTGTAATGCTCGCCCAAGCTTTTGAAATATGCTACGGCCTCATCGCGCGGCAGCACGCGGCGCGTGACGGGCTCGTCTTTGTTGGCCAGCTCGGTCATCTTCTTTTCTATCGCCGTCAAATCGTCGGGCGTAAACGGGCGCTTGTACGAAAAATCGTAGAAAAAGCCGTTGTCTATCACAGGGCCAATGGTGACCTGCGCATCAGGAAACAGCTCTTTGACGGCGTAGGCCAGCAGGTGGGCGGTGGAATGGCGAATAACGTCTAGACCCTCGGCGTCTTTGGCGGTGATGATGGACAGCCGGGCGTTGCGATTAATGGTGTGGCTGGTGTCGACTACGCTGGCATCAGAACCGTTTTCGTCATAACTGACCTTGCCCGCCAGCGCCGCCTTGGCTAAGCCAGCGCCGATTGACAGCGCCACATCGGCCACGGTAACGGGGCCTGGGTACTCGCGCTGCGAACCGTCGGGGAGTGTGATGTGAACCATGGTGAATTCTTCCGAAAATTAACTTGAATCTTGGGTCGCTAACGGTGAAATTTTTCCAACGTGCGAGTGGGGAAATGCAAAAACGCGACTCAAGGCCGCGTTTTACTATAAAAACCGTAGCTGCTGGAGCAATCTACACGCGACTTTTCATCCGATCTGCTGCCGTATTAGGCATGTTAAGTGTCGTTGTAGTTCGCGGTGTCATAACCAGCAGTGCCTTTCTCGCTCTTACAGTTGTATAAATTTAATTAGAGATTTTACCTCGCAAATCTGCGGGGCTATAGGTAACACCGCAGCACACCAACTGCGCAGCACCCTCCTCTAATGCCACACCTGCCGCGCCACACGCATCATGTTCTCACCCATCACCAGTGCTGCGTCCGCTGGGGACATGCCTACTTTAGCCAGTGCTTGGGGCAACAGCTGCCAAGTCTCGACCGGGGTATAGGTCATGCGGGCAATGGCGCGGTTATAGCCGGCCTCGCGCGGCCACCAGTACACGGGGTCGTAGTCGCCGGGCGGGCTGTCGTTTAGCTCGGGTTGCCTGAAGCTTATGTCTAGGCCAATGCCTACGTGCTGCACGCCGACTAAATCTGCCACATAGGCGGCGTGGCGGGCCATGTCGGTGGCAGTGGGCGTGTTGTTGCCTAAAAATGCAGACACGCCCGACAAGCACACTACGCCGCCTGTGGCAGCGCAGGCTTTGATCTGCTCGTTGGTGATGTTGCGGCCGTGCTCTGCCAAAGCCAGTGGGTTGGAGTGGCTGAAGATGACGGGTTTGCCAGACGCAGCCATGATGTCCAAGCTGCATTTGCGGCCCGTGTGGGAGCAATCCATCAGCATGCCAGCGTCATTCACGGCCTGCACCATGCAAAAGCCCAGGGGCGTGAGGCCGCGTTCTATGTCGTGGCAACCATCGGCCACGCTATTATTGCGGTTGTAGGCAAAGTGAATTTGTTTTACGCCCAGGCTGGCGTACAGCGCTACCATCTCGGGTTGGTCCATCAGCGGCATGGCACCTTCTAGGTCGAACCCGATGGCGATCTGGCCGTTGGCTTGGGCTTTTTCGATATCGGCCACGCTGCCTGCCAGCAAGAACTTACCGGGCTGCGCGGCGATCTTGGCGCGAAACGCACCCAGCACAGCCATCACTTGGGGCACGGGGTTCATGTCCATGCCCACGTTGATGGATACATAGTTGACACCTACTTTGCGCAGCGCGTCAATCGGTGCAAAGTCAGCATCAGGGTGCAATGGCAGGCAGGCGTGGGATTCCCAGTTGATCATGGTGTGGTTTCTTTCATATGTTCATCTTACTATTAATTTCATAGCTGCTTGAGCAGGATTTACTTGGGTTACGGCCCTAAAACCTCTTAAAAAATGCTCATACAACATGCTTTCCGGCAGACCAGCTATCGCCCAGTGCCTGCGTAGCTACGGCGTGGGGCGCAGGCTCTAGTGGCGTGGCCATAGTGTCGTTCCAGCGGTTTAAAAAACCAAACATCGCCACCACGCCCACTATTTCCACTATCTGCGCATCGCTCCAGTGCACCTGCGTAGCGGCAAAAAGATCGTCGGTCATGGCGTTAGGCTGCTGTGCGGCGGCCAGTGCAAAGTCTAGCGCAGCGAGCTCTTTGGCGTCAAACATGGGGCTGCTGGCGTAGGTCCACACGGCGGCTAGTTTGGCTTCGCTCACACCAATATTTTGGGCACCTAGCAGAGCGTGCGCTTGGCAGTACAGGCAGCCTGCCGCCTTGCTTGCCACATGGCCTATAAGGCGGCGCAAGCCTAGGTCTACCTCGCCTGCGGGGTCCATGACTGCGGCGTTGAGCTGGGCAAAAGCTTGCACCAGCTTGGGCTTGCGTTGCATGGTGAGCACGCTGTTGGGGGTAAAGCCCAGCGTGCCCAGGAAAAAGTCAAAATACGCCTTCAGCTCGGGCGTTGTGCTGGGGCTGAGCGAGGGCAGACGGGCCATGGGGTGTTCAATTGTGGTGGTTGCGTTAGTTTGATAATAGACCAAGAATCGTTTTGCTGCGGCACACCAAGCCGTGCGGGCATATTGCGCCTTATCAGCTGTGCTGTTTTGGGTAACTACTCAGGTCACATCAATGCAGCTAGGCCAAGACTGGCTGCATCGGGCGGC